>NZ_CAWPHH010000016.1:0-100397 GCF_963887965.1 Photorhabdus sp. RW14-46
AAAACAGCAGATGCAGTGGAGCCAGCAAGGTGCGCATTACTTACTCCAGACCCGTACAGCCGTACTGAATGATGATTTGAAAACCCAATTTGAGTATTGGTATCCGGGCATAAAATTAGGTGACGAAGCGGAGCATTCTTGGGCAGAAAAGATGGCGGCATAAGTGCCCCACGGTTTTTTATGCTCTCCTAATATACTGCCGTTAGAGTGAGGGGAACCATCTCATTACCTTGGGGCATTTATGTGGTAAAGCAGCTAAAGAAGCCACTTTAACGTATAAGTATTCATGGGCCGATAATGGGTAATAGTCAGTAACTCAATATTATGTTTCAGATCCATTTTTCTCTTCAGCTAATTTATCAGCCACTTCTTTAGCAAACTAATTATCACTATCAGCATTTTTTAGTACTTGATAGATAACTTGATTATGATAACCAATCCATATTTCTGTCATGAATGTTGTACGATTAAAGGGTCGTAAAAGGGGTTGATATCGTACTATTTATATGAGACAACTTTATCCGAGATCCAACCGCAGTGACGAAATTCATTTTCACTGTCCGGTCAGCGATCTTCATACGGACATAATTTGCATGGGATCAGGATGATGACTCATCATACAGACCAAAAGTTGGAATTTCTGTCGCTGTCAGCAAGCGAATTGGAGCCTAATACAACCCGGCCGAGTTTATATTCCCAAATTTACTGTGTCCTGCAAATCGGTTATTTCAAAGTTAAACACGCTTTCCTCCGTTTCGCTTGTCTGATAGACAGCCAGTCGGTCTACATTTTATTTTTAGAAGGATAAAAGTAAATGTCTTATATTCAATCGCATTTGAAGGGAAGGTGTTGGTTTACCCTCGGTGACAGTATAACTGAAAGAGGGTGGTATCAACCAATAGTGACCGAAAATTTAGGTCTAAAAGAATGGAAAAACTACGGAATAGGAGGAACATGCCTAGCCCAAAAAGATGAAAATGACAATTCAGCCATTTGTTTAAGATATGAAAAAATGGAAAACAATCCAGATATTATTACAATATGGGGAGGGGTAAATGATTTTGGATTTAACTTTGGCTCCTATGGAGGGGTGGAAATAGGTGATTATAAAGACAACACCTCCTTGACATTTATTGGCGGTATGAAGTTATTGATGGCTGGAATTACAAAAAAATACCCATTAGCGAGAATAGGGTTTATTATAACAACACCAATATCAGTACAAAGAGGCATGAACAGTAAAAACGCCAAAGGGTACTACTTGTCTGACTATTGCAGCGTTTGTCGGGAAATTTGCGAAAAATATTCCATCCCATATCTGGATTTATTAAAACAATCTGGATTCAATGAAGGAAATATCGATATTATGACCAGCAATAGCTTGGGCACAGTGTCCGATGGTTTGCATCCATCAAAAATAGGTATGACCAGGATTGCCCCAAAAATTTCAAACTTCATTTTATCTATTTAAGAGACAAAAAATGAGAATATTAACCATAGATTTATTAAAGATCGTTTCTATATTTTTCGTTGTAATTTCTCACGTTACTTTATTTTTCTTGTTGCGCAATGATAATGACGTGGTTTTGTATTTTCTTAGGCAGGCCGGTCAGTTGGGGGTCTCGTTGTTTTTTATGTGCAGTGGCTATTTCTTACTAAACAACAAGCATGAAAATCAGGTGGATTACATCATTAATAAATCCAAAGGGATATTAACTGTATTGTTGTTTTGGCTTATTTTTTATTATCTGTATGACACATATTTCATCAGTAAATTTACAACAGTGCCTACTATTAACTTTTTAAATTATGTTAATGTTAGCGGAACTACATCAGATGCTACCCATTTATGGTTTATATTTGCAATTGTCTCTCTATATATATTAACACCACTAATGCGTAACACATTTAACGAAGCAAATGCAAAGGGGATTAAGAAAATACTCATCATAATGCTTATAATTTCTAATCTTACATTGCTGAATGCGCTAACAGATTACAAATTCTCTTTTTCCCTAATCCCATTCAATATTTTGCTTCCTTTCCAATCTGAGGGTTTGATTAGTTTCTTGATAGGCGGATATATAGGGTTAACGAAACCTAAAATAAAGGCTTTTTCCTGTAAGCATATAATACTTATGGTATTTTTTCTTATATCATTGATATCTTTATCAATCATTTCCTCCAAGATAGGGATAGCCTTCTTTTATGGGAAGTTTTATAATGTATTCCTCCAAGCTTCTTCGGTGTGCCTGTTTTTATTCTTGGTTAACTTGAATATCAGAGAAATACCATTCTTAATAGATGACATTAGCAAGAATATACTAGGTATATATCTTGTTCACAATATTTTTGTTATTGAAATACATAACGAATTCGTCCATAATTTCTTATTAACAAAATTTAATTACATAAATGTATATATTTACATAATAGCCTATTCTTTGCTGGCTTTTATCCTGTCATATATATTATGTGTTTTGCTGCGGAAATCAAAAATAACATCAAAAATTATAACCATCTAACGTTATTAATAGGGAGAGCCGGCTTCTTCCAGCTATACCCGTCATCTTTCAAGTTGCTTCTTTGTTGGCTGCACTCACTCACCCCGGTCACATAGTTATCTATGCTCCCGGGGATTCGCTCCCTTGCCGCCGCGATCCATCTTGAAATCCATAGGGTATATATTTTCTTGGTAGTAAAGTGTATTGGCTAAAGGAAGGCGTTTTACAATTATCACAGACCACAACAGTGGTTTGAAAGGTAAAACGCCTTATGAGACTCCCGTTGAGAAAATGAGAGCTTAAAAATGCTCTGTCAATCGAAGTCAGAGATCACTCATCATATATTTTTATAATGAGTTCCAACACTATGAACCGTCATTGTATTGTCAGTATCATTTTGAGTGAAGGTTACCCTGTCTTTTTGGCTTAGCCTCACACTATATAAATTATTCGGCAATTTTTCCAGGTTACTGCCGCTGGCTGTACCAATACTTTTTGCTGCTGTCTGTGGAGCGTTACCCTTTTGTACCTCTTTTATAAATGAACTATACTTTTGTTTTGCAGCCCCTTCCATATTAGAAAATCCATTCCTAGATTTGTTATTTTTAAGTTCTTTAAAACTCACTCTCCATTTAGGCGCTTCTGTTGGTCCAGCCAAATAACCTATTCTGCCATCAGGTAATCTCTGCGGTGGTCGAAAGAAAGGTTTAGGAAACTTTTTTCTCTCAATATAATTCTCTAATGATTTAGACTCTAATCCATTGTAAAAGTTTTTTGAAAAAATCCTCCTTCCCAGTGAAGTTACAGCAGATAAGGTAAGTAAGAAATCAATTAATTTAAAAAATCTTGCGGCATTTGATTGTTGATTTTCCTCCAGTGGAATTTCCTGTACAGAGAAAAAATATAGTGCTAATAATTTATCGTCATCTGAATAAGCACTCAATGGTTTATTTTCAAGCTCAGGAACATTCCAAATGTTTTGAGGATATTGACCTTCAAAATCCAGTTCATTCTTATAAAAACCATTTGCCATATCTTTAGAAATTTGATCACCATTTTCACCTAATAGTGCAGATGAAAGATTAGACATATATTCTTGATAAATTCTCTCAGCAGTCTCTTTATTCTTATAATAGTCATCAGGAAGTTTAGATACATTATGAATACCACTTACAGCCAAAGCGTAAGCTAATATTATTTTCTTAGCTCGATATTCAATTCCATATGATGCTGTATGACCCTCATCTGTTTGCTCAAAGTTTAGTATACGTACTATATCTCCTGCTATTTGCTTTTCAACGGGTGGATATCCACTTCTATCATCAGGTGTTAATTGTATAACCATTATATTTCTCCATTATGTTAATGTTTATTTGAGCTATGAAATTTCTGGCAGAAAACTCCGCAATTTGTCGCTACTAATATAAATTTCAACTTTAAATATAGAGTTTTCCCTGGCTTTTTAATCGTTAATTTCAATGTAAAATTAACTTACGCAATAATTATTAGCAAGCTTTTCTTTTGCCATTTCTCATTGATTTTTTTTCATTTAAATCATTAGGTTAATATTAGTTAAATAAATAATGAAATGAGTTAAATAAAAACAGAGGACACTAAAAACAAACTGAACCAATACGGACTTTAAGAATAGGATAATTTTATGTTAACAAAATATTTTTAATATAGTCATGGCAGGTTATGTAAATGTAAGATAATCATTGCGTATGGCAGGAAATAGGCAATTTTCGATCCTTGTTAATAAAAAACTCACCTAATAAATAATTTTCATTGAACGTTTTTTTACTAATAAAGCCCCGTGTAAACGAGGCTATTTTTGATATACAAGGTCATATAGATTCAATACACCACGGTGTAATATCTCAACTCCTACGGCGCGATATAACTAATTTATCCTTAGGACGGTCCACCCAATCGGAGGGATTATTGTTGAAGTTATCCGCAAGCAGATAAGACGGCGTTTTAGCTAACCAATCAGAAAGTGAAATATCTTGGTAGATACCGTTATCTAGCACAATCAGTACTTGAAGATCATCATTACCAATATTTTCGATATAGTGACCAAATCCCAGTGGCACATAACCAACGTCGGTCGGCCCATATTTTGCGGTTTGGGCGTGTCCGTGGGAACTAAACACGGTCATACGTCCTTTGCCTGAAATGTAGTATTGCCACTCGTTGGCATTAGGGTGCCAATGTAGTTCACGTATAGCGCCAGGTTTGATGGTCTCGATGAGGCCAGTGATCGTTGTAGAAATGGGGAATTCCTTCGATGATGCTCGATAAACACTCCCTGCGTCATTCTCGAAGAAGGGTTTGTTCTTCAAGAGTTCATAACGGTGGGTGAGTGGGGCATCGTTTAATCCGCCGTCATCGGCGGGTAGGGGAAGTTTTGGCGGGATAGCTCCACCGACGATGTAAGCTTCACCTTGTTTGATTTTAGAAAAAACAGATGCTGGCATGTTGACACTTTTCTCAAGCACCTCTTTCGGCATATGCGTTATCCAATCAGTGATGCTAAAAGTGCCAAATTCTGAGAAGTGTCCGTTATCAAAAGTCAGAATAAAATGCGCACCATCTTCAAGCGCCTGAATGGAATGACCATGACCTTTGGGAAAATACCATACATCACCGGGACCAAAATCAGCTACTTCACTTCTGCCCTCCGGATCAATAATGGTAATACGTGCATGCCCTTCAAGCATATATGCCCATTCAGCGGCAACAGCATGCCAATGGAGTTCACGCACGCCACCCGGTTCAAGCATCATGTCAACACCCGCAATCCCTTCAGATATCGGGAATTGTTCCACCGTAGCTTCCCGTGCCCATCCATTTTCTAATACCCGTTTTTTACTATCGGTGAATTTATATTTATACAAACTTTTAGCATTTGTGGACGGTTTACTATTACCCGCGGCAGCCGTATTGTGCTGTTCATCAGCAACAGCCGTTTTAATCATACCGCCCATGCTAGCGGCCGCCGCGCCAATTGCGGATGCCTTCAAGATATCACGACGAGAGAACATATTTATTGCCTCCAATTAAAATGGGTACCAGCAAGAATAGTTGCAAGCTGATATCTATTTGTTTGATTTTTTTAAGTTACTGGTTGTCACGGAAGGAAAAATTAGAGGTGACTGATTAAGCATAGTAGAAAATTAGTCGTCTAGGGAAAACCAGAGACAACTCTGGTTTTCCCGGAAAAGTTATTACTTCATTTACTCTTTTTTACCAGAGCAAGGGCGAACGTATTTCATAATGCAGTCAAGTTTTTCACAAGTTTCCTGCCACTCTCTTTCTGGTTTTGAATCTCTGACCAATCCTGCGCCAGCCTGGAGCCAACAGCGACCTTGATGCTGATAGAGAGAACGTAATACCAGCGCCGCATCCAGTTTACCTGAGCTATCTAATAACATGACACAACCACTATAAAGCCGGCGTGGTGCACCTTCATAACGTGAAATTGCCTGTAAAGAGGTTTTTTTCGGTATCCCCGAAGCGGTTACAGCCGGGAATAGGGCGATGAACGCATCCCAACGATTTTTGTCTGTTTGTAGTAATCCTTTTACCCGTGATGCCAAATGTTGTACTGAACCTCGTTCACGAATCGCCATAAACTCTGATACACAAAGTGTGTCAGCCTGACAAATCGGTGCCAGTTCCTCTAATGCCAATTTAGCCGAAACAGCATGTTCAGAGATCTCCTTCGGGTCAGAAAGCAAATCTGCTCTCAATCGTTGATCCTGATCTTTGTCATGTGTCAATGCTCTGGTTCCAGCCAATGGTTGCGTGCTAACCCAACCTGAACCATCCGCTTCAACTACGGTTTCCGGGCTAAAACCATAAACAGAGAAATCTTCATCACGTAAGAAGAAAGAGCGGGCAGGTGTGTTAGCTTGACGGCCTAACCAGTAGCTGTGTGGCATGTCAATATCCGAGCCCAGTTCAACTCGACGTGACAGGATCACTTTTTGATAGTGGCCCGAGGCAATGTCCTTAACCGCATTGGCGACGTTATCCTGATAACGTTTCGCCGCGTCTGATGTACTGATAATTTCCCTATCTTTTGTCCACGGGAAAACAGGTGTTCCTAATTGATCAACCTGGCTAATTTTTTCCCTCAATATGGTGAGTTGACTCTCTTCGAGTGTTCGTATCAGAACCTGTCCTGGAGTTATGCGTAATTCATGCTGTGGAATGGTGATTTTTATCAACGCTTCGTTCTGTTGTGCTAATGGCAACCCATATGTCATATGGGAGAATTCAAATAACGTTCTTCCATAGGCCCGCCAGTCCTGAATGGGGAGGGCATTAAGCGCCTGTTCAAGTTTTTGGCTCAATGTACTGATATCGTATGGATGGCGATTACCTTGTGAATCAATCAATTGTCCCGATGCATCCGCACTGATGGTCGCTGCACAGCCTATCCCCAGTGACCATTCACCTTTCACTTCATAGAGCATATAAGGTTGTGCTTCGTCTTCTGAAAGCAAATGTGTGATCAAATCTAACGGAGTGCTGGTAATAACAACTGTTTGTTCATGATATTGCTGCATTGGGCGGCCATGTTCTGCTTGTGCCATCTGTACCAAGCGGCGTTTATCAATTTTTCCCACGGTAGTAAGTGGCCAATATGGGACAAACAACCATTGGTCAGGAATTTTATGACGCTGAACCCCTTTCTGTTGTAGAAATGCCGCTATCTGCACCGGTTCTGGTTGATTGCCGTTGTTAGGTAAACAGGCGCAGGTTCGTTCACCCAGCAATTCATCAGGCACTGAAATGACAACGGCATCATCAATATCAGGGTGTTGCAGCAGCAAGGTCTCAACTTCTTGGGTTGAAATTTTCTCACCACTGCGGTTAATCTGCTCTTTAATTCTGCCCTCAACGATCAGGTTGCCATCTGAGGTCATACGAACCAGATCGCCAGTACGATAGAACCCATCGGTGGTGAAAGCTACGGTATTATGCTGCTCTGCACGGTAATATCCCGTAATAGTGTAAGGGCCACGTGTAATAAGCTCTCCTACCTCACCGGGTACTACAGGTTGTAAATTGGCATCAACAATTTTGATCTCATCTTCTTCTGATAACGGACGTCCTTGGGTATTAATGATGACCTCGTGGGGATCATCCAATCGGGTATAACAGAGTAATCCTTCCGCTGTACCAAACACCTGCTGCAAAGGCCCAAGGCGTGCTATTACTTGTCCCGCCAGTTCTGGTGTCAACCTGCCACCACCTACTTGCAAACAGCGCAGGGATGAAAGATCGCTTTGTTCCCAGTCGCGAGCCTGTTCCCAGAGCCGTGCCAGAGCCGGTACTAATGCTAAATGGGTCACTTTGTGTTGCTCGATTAGCGGCATGGCCTCATCAAAACTGGCGGTATCACTTAGAAGGACACTTCCACCCTGGGAAAGGATACCCAAAATACCGGGGCTGCCTAACGTGAAGTTATGTGCCACAGGCAGTACGGCCAAATAAACACTTTCCGTATTTACTGCGCACAAACGGGCGGAGAGCACAAAATCATAGGTATAAGCATCGTGAGTACGGGGAATGAGTTTCGGCGTACCGGTTGTTCCGCCCGAAAGCAGCAATACGGCAATATCACCATAACTTGGAGCGGGAATATTTACTGGTTTATCATCAATGGATGCCAATGCGGTAAATTCTTCCGCTTCTCCATCAACAATAATGTGTTTTAGATCGGGGCAAAATGCCGCAATTTCTCGTGCCATTTCGCGGTAGTCAAAATCATGGAAGCAATCAGGGATAATGTAAGCAACCGGACGTGCAATCTGGCAAAGAGCATGAACATCATGTGCCCGCTGTGTCGGCATTAATAACACCGGATGAGCACCGAGCCTAAACAGGGCAAAACAGGTAACGACAAAGGAGATACGGTTAGGCAGTTGTACCATAACGTTATCCCCACGACGGATCCCTCGACGAAATAATCCGCTGGCCAATCTCTCTGCGGATTGGTGCAATTCACGGTAAGTTAGTTGTTGTTCTTGATAGATCAGCGCTGTTTTATCGCCCCAAATACCAGACCATCCGGCAAGTTGTTGGTCCAGCGTTTTGCCATTCCAAAGGTAGTCTGGCGTCATAGTAAGTGTTTTCCCAGGAATAGAAAAAGGTGCCATTATGCGAACTCCTGTAAATAGACATATTGTATAAATTGTGTAATGTGACGAATAAAATTCTCAGGTTCTTGAGTAATATAAAAATGGTCGCCTACAATCTCCTTGTGGCGATATGAACGGTGTTGTTCTTCGTCTGCAAGCCATTGCTGCCACTGCTGAACTTCTATCGCAGAAGCCTCTTTATCTTCACTGCCATAAAGCAGCAATGTTGGTGTTTGCAGTTTTACCGCGTCAGCCTGAATAAACCGGTGATAATGTTCCGTAGCAAGAAAATCAGCCCGTAGCATCGGTAAGAACAGCGCAAGCAAGCCAGGATCTTCTCGCAAAATCGGGCTACAACCGCCGATATCAATCAATTGTTCAATAAATTCATGATCAGGTAATCCGCTAAGTTGGCGGCGGGATTGAAGATGAGGTGCATGGCACCCCGAAAGCACCAGCGCCTTGGGTGAACAATTTTGTTGCTCAAGGCGTTGGCAAGTTTCAAAAGCGACTTGGGCCCCCATACTGTGACCGACAAGTATCAGGTTCTCTCTCTGTGCGGGGGTGAATGACACCATCAGGTCAGAAAGTGATTGCGCCAATGGCACAATACTGGTGGCCGCCTTTTCTGTCATACGGCTGTCTCGTCCGGGGTAAATCACGAGTGAAACCGCTATATCTGAATTTTCTAGTGTGGACCAGTGGCGGAATGCACTGGTACTGCCCCCAGCAAAGGGGCAGATTAACAGCGTGTATTTGGGTTTGCCGTGAGTCGTCAAGCAAGGACGAATCATCGGGTGTGTAGGGAGTGCCCACGTCATCAACATTCTTCCTTAGTTAACATCAATTTTGCTGGCTCAATCCAAACAGGGGGCGATAAATCCTGAGTAACAGGCTCTCCCATAATGCGCAAAATTTGTTGCCATAAACCTGCTAGCCGCAGTTGGTAATCGTAAGCAAAAGCCGGTGGGCAAAGGGCACCGTTCAATACAGAACCTAAGGTATTGAGCAAAAATGCCACACCTTTAGCCCCATCACATTCAAATGCTGTCATCCAGTTTTTGGTTGCCGGACAAAGAATTTGTGATGTCGCTTGGTACAGATAGTTATCATCCGGCTGACTGGCATTCAGGTAGAGGCTTTGTTCGTTATTCAGATGATCAGGTGCATGAAGGACGGGTGTCCAGATAACCGGCCCGTAACTGGCTTCCTGCGTAAGATAACCGACAGGCCAGATCAGCGTCATTTTATGCATCACCAGATTGTGCATATCGGGATCTCTTGGGTCCAGATAGGATTGCACGTTTAATGTTACGGTTGTCCCTTCGAAGCTAAGTTCAAAGCAATGAAATGCACCGCTTCGCTGGCCGACATAAACTATCTCCATCTGTTCCGGACAATGACATGCCTGTAACAACAGATCGAGCGCAGAAAATAGCAATTGGCGACTGGTTGTCAAATAACCACTTACCGGACGTTGCTGTGATAAGTGAGTGATTTGCCGCGCCGCATGTAACCAACTTCTTCCAGCATGACATTGGCTATAAAAGCTATTTACCCAAAACATTGCATCATGTTTGTTGGCGGTTAATTGATGTTTTTTGATAGCTTCGGCATCAAGGGGATGTTCCTGAATGACAGAAATTCCACGCGCCAAAAGTGCCTGAGTGAGCTGATCGCCTTTGCCGCCAATAACCTCCGCCCGTATTACCACGCAGGCAATATCAATATCATCTGGTAGTTCATCCAGTGAGCGGAATAGGGGCACATTAAAATCACAGGCAAGTTGCTGCGAACGAGCGCTACCCTGTGCCAAAATACCGGCTAATTCCAGACCAGACTGAGGTTGTAAGAACGCATTAAGATATAATTCGCCAAATTTCGAACCGACAATCAGAACCCGCCGTGGCTTTATCATATGTTCTCCTTAACAAGATTAGTGGTTGATACTGAATTCAAGATATCTTTCATACAGGTAACCAGTGAGCCAACATGTTGATGTTGGAACAAGGTGTAATGATCACCCGCAAGTTGTGTCACATGGACTGGCCCAAAAGCCTGCCAGCCAAGATCGATTGAGGCGATGGTGGTTGGATCGAGATAATCCATAAAATCAGGTAGTGCCTGTGCTGCCCGAATAAGCCAGAAAGGCTGTGAAGTCTGCGGTGGACAGTAATCAAGCAACGCATTTAAGTTATGGTGCCACACGTCATAAAGTGCGGTCAGCGAGCTATCAATCTGTGCAGATTGTGGCAAAGCAGCGTGCAACGTATTAAGGAAGGTCTCCGTATCGGCAGCGATAACATGATCATCCAGAGTGAGACCGGGGAATTGCCCCTGCAAATCGAGCAGGAAATGACGATGACAAAATGTTTCATTCAGCGTCAAATCGGCCCGCACATTTGGCGCAAAGCTATCAATTAGGATGCATTGAGAAATGCGTTCACCCATCGCTCGTAATTGATGAGCCATTTCATAAGCCACCAATCCACCGAAAGACCATCCTGCCAAAGCATAAGGTCCTTGTGGCTGGAAGGCGCGGATTTGACTGATATAGTCAGCCGCCAACGCCGCCACGGAAGGGGTATCTGGAGTTAAATTATCTGGCGAAAATGCCAACCCAATCATGCGTTGGTCGCCGAAATTAGCTGCCAAATGGCGATATCCCAACAGATGCCCACCAATAGGATGGACGATAAACAAGGCCGGTTGCTCAACAGTTCCTTGGTTCAATATCACCCCTTGGTAAGGGTTTGCTGGCTGATGTTCAATAAATTCAGCCAAAGAGTGTACGGTATCGTAAGTTTGTAGCAGACTGAGCGGATATTGACGGTTAAACGTCTGATTGATTTTCACCATTAACCGTACCGCCGCCAGAGAATCTCCACCTAGCGTAAAGAAACTTTCATGCACACCGATAGCTTGTTGTTCCAATACTGATTGCCAAAGGTTCAACACAGCTTGTGCTGTCACACTGAGAGCAACCGACGATGCAAGATTGACTTCCTGTGCTGCCACCTCAACCAAGGTAGCTAATGCGCGTCTGTCAATTTTGCCGTTGTCGGATACAGGGATCGCATCAAGAATGATAAATCGCTGTGGGCACATCCAAACAGGCAAGGTCTGTTGCAACCAATGAGGCAGAACCGGTAAAAGTTCTGTAGATAGCGGGGTTTCATCAGACAAACGCAAACCCGCGACAAGTTGCAATGCACCGGTTGACGTAGTATGTGCAAACGCTAATGCTTGTTGTATATCCGGGTGCTCGCATAAGCGGTGTTCGATCTCACCTAGCTCAATCCGGTAGCCCCGAATTTTAATCTGGTGATCATTGCGCCCCAGAAACTCAATATTACCGTCTGGCCGCCAGCGACCTAAGTCACCGGTGCGGTATAACCGTTCACCGGTTTGAGGATGGGTAATAAAGGCTTGGGCAGTTTTTTCCAAATCAGCCCAGTAGCCTAAAGCTAACCCTTGTCCACCAATATAGAGTTCCCCCGTTACCCAAACCGGGCAGGGCGAAAGCGTTGCATTGAGCACATAGAAAGTCTGATTAGCCAGTGGTTTTCCGTATGGAATGCTGCGCCAGTTTGGATCAACCTGAGCAATAGGATAGGCAATAGACCAAATTGATGCTTCGGTTGCACCGCCCAAACTGAGAAGATTCAACGCAGGGTGAAGAGCAGATAATCTTTCCGGTAAACTGGTCGGTATCCAATCACCACTCATCAATACCCAACGCAGGCTATTCAGGGAATGTGGGTAATCTCTGGCGTATTCCTCAAGCAGTTGTACAAATGCTGGAACAGAGTTCCAAACTGTGACGGATTCTTGTTGTAACCACGTCAATAACTTGTCGGGGTGTCGGCTGTCACCGGGAGAAGGAATCACCAGTTTTGCTCCACAACTTAACGTACCAAACAGATCATAAACTGAAAGATCGAATGTCAATTCTGATATCGCCAGTACGCTATCGTGTTCATTGAGAGCAATGCGTTGGTTAATATCAAGAATGGTATTAACCGCACCTTGATGATCTATCATCACGCCTTTCGGTTTGCCGGTAGAACCTGATGTGAAAATCACATAAGCCAAATCCTCAGGATGGGCAGACAAGCGTTGTCCACCGGTATTTTTCGGCAAGCGGTTAAGTAATAGTTCATCCAGCGAGATAACCTGTACACTATCAGACCAACTCATTTGTTGAGCAAACTTAGGTTGAGTTAATACAGTATCAACTTCCCCTGATGCCAATAGCTGATGGATGCGCTGTTGCGGGTAGCTGGCATCAATAGGCAAATAAGCCCGTCCCGCCAATAAAATCGCCATAACCGCAACAATCTGTTCCCAACCTTTTTCCATCACCACGCCAATTAGTGACGAATGCTGATGTTCTTGTGTTTGTAGATGAGCAGCCAGCGCCAGACTTTGTGACCACAAAGTGCGGTAATCGATTTGACGATAAGCATCAACAACCGCGATACGTTGTGGGTAGCGATTTACTGCCTGTTCAATTAACGAACAAAGCGTATGGGAAGGAAAGACACGCGTTGTTGCATTACTGTTTTGGCACAAAATTCGATCATTTACCGGGAGCCACTCTGGCAGTGGTGCGCTCCATTGGTAATCGGGTTCAAGCAGGGCGGCGACGCTAGCCTGATAATGAGCAAACATATTTTCTGCAACTTGTGGCTGGAACAGTTGCGGCAAAATTGCCCATTGAATGATAACGCCACCCTCTGAGCCAGAAATCAGCATACAGTCGAGATAAACATGCGGTGTTTGCGCACCAAAGAGATTCAGCGTTCCCAGCCCTGATGGCCCCCGACCCGCAGTGCCGGTTGTATCGTTGAACACGATTGGCATACCGGCGTTTAGATTGTGACGGTGCTGATTTTTCTCTCTGAGTACCAGTTGTCCATCAAATAGAGCATGTTGCAGATCTGCTAACCACTGTTTCTGTATCTGACTTACCGCATCACTGAATCCAGTGATATGGCATAAATCCACTTCCAACAATGATGTAGTGGACAGATTTCCGACCAACGTATCGCAATGTTGCGGCATTAACAGTCGGTTGCCATGCAGAACATTGATGGTGAAATGCTCGCTGTTGCTCCATACCGCCAGAATATGGGTGAATAATGTCAGCATAACCTGTGATGGTGAAGCTCGGTATTCTGCTGCGCGTTGTTGCAAACGCTGCCATTGTTGCGGACTAATATATCCCGTCAGACATTGTTGATTAAGTTCTTGTGACTGATGATCTTTTAGTGGCAACTCTGGAGCATCAGGCAGATAGGGTAAACGATTAAGCCAGTATTGTCGGCTTTGCTGCCAAGCTTCCCCTGTTTTCTCATCTTCCAGTGCTTGAATATAGTCACTAATAGTTGCTGCCGGTGGTTCTGGCTGCCAGTTAGGTTCCTGATATCCGCGTTGCAAATCGCGTAGGATTAATGTCAAACTTTTACCATCAGCAACCAGTAGATCGATAGTCAAATGTAATAAGTGCGTCCGGTCATCAGTACGATATAGCGTCAAATCAAACAGCGGCCAGTTATCGCTAGGAACACCTTTAGTGCGCAGGATATCGCGGGCATCCGCGAGTTTTGTCTCGCGTTGAGCAGGCATCATGTTACGACAGTCAATTACCGTCGGGGTATAGCAAGGCACTTCCGGCAGAATATGATATTGCCCATCCTTCACATAACCACGTAATTGCGCATGATGACTCACCACACGGTTCCAGGCAGTAATGAAGCGAGGCAGATCAAGATCGTTGATAGCCAGTTCAGCGTAGAAATGCGCGATACCGTTACCAAACTGAAACAGTTGGCTTTCGCCTAACCAATAAGCATATTGCAACGCAGTCAGTGGCAGCGTTTGCTCCGATGCTGGCTTGGTCTCAATTGGAACAGCCTGTGTAGCGAGTGTTGTTTCAACTGTTTCAATTGTCCGCAAAGTACGGCAAAACTCACTCAACTTCGGATGTTCAAAAAGCTGTTGCAGATTTGCCTGTTCGTAACCTTGACGACGCAATTGCACCACCATCCGGGTAGCAATTAAGCTGTCACCGCCACTTTGGAAAAAGTCACTGTGGCGCTGTATTGGCTGAGGAAGCAGTGAACACCAGAGCGCGATTACCTGCTTTTCTATATCATGGAGCTGGTCATCTGCTGTTTCCGGTTGTACTGCTTCTGGAGTTGATCGTTGTGCCACGCTCTCTTTAGCAGCCACGATCAGCGGTAATTGTTCTTGCTGTTGAACATGCAATGAGTAAGGCAAAGTAGAAAATTGTGCCGCTATTTCACTGACATTGAGCCGTGCTTGCCGTTCAGCCCGCGCCAGAATCAGTTGTTGATGCAGTTCTGGCCCATCTTGCCCCGGCCATTCCAATGAAACCCGATAACCGGATTTCTCCAGGCACTGACGCCAGTCCGCAAGATCCATCAATGCACTATCGCCGCGATCATCACTCCAGGCATTAATACCTTCAATAAATCCGACACTAGCAAGTTGCATAGCGCTTTCGCGTTTCGTTGATTCAATAATCAGTAACCATCCACCGGTTTTCAGTAACCGTGACAGGCGCTGTAGGGTGTTTTGCAGATGAGTTGCATCATGCAACACATTAACCGCCATAATCAGGTCATAACCGGATGCAGGATGTTGGCTAAAATCAATACGCTGATTAATATCGAACAGCGCAAATTTTACGGTTTCGCCATAGTGATTAAGCAACTGGCGGGCATCATCCAGAAATAGCGGCGAAACATCGGTAAAGTGATAGCGTTCAATCGATTGTGCATTGTGTTCAAGCACCTTCGCTGAGGTTGCACCGGTTCCTGCACCGACTTCCAGAACAGTGAAATGCTCAGATACCTGACTCAATTGCCGGACAATTTCAGCGGCCGTTTGGTTCAGGCATCGTAACGCGGGATTCTCACTATAGAGGCTGGCAGTGATCTGTTTATCGGCAAACAGTAGTTCCAACGCATTACTTCGTCCGGCAAGCAGGGCATCATGTTGCTCGATACATGTCGCGATATAACGGCTAATCGTTTGACACCACACAGCATTGTCCAGTTTTGCCGTAGGAGCAGGAACACGATTAAGCGGTTGCAAACAACGGTATCCATCAGCGGTTTTTTCAATCAATCCTTGGTTGTTTAATAACGTCAGCCATTGGGTAAGAAGACGCTGATACTGTGGCGCAAGTTGTAAATGTTGTTCAATCTCTGTGCGAGAGTGGCATTGCTGAGGATAAGTGAACAGATTATGGCGCAGTAATGTCTGACTCAGGCCAAATAACGCTTGCTGCTCAATGTGTTGCCAAGAGCGCTCAAATGCCTGTTGTTCAGTTAACTCAGGCAGCGGTAACTTATCGGTGTTTATCGCTAATGGTTCTGGCAGCGATAATGACAAATTGTCCTCTGCCACCAGCCAGAAGTTATAACCTTGCGTGTCATCCTGACGTGGCTGAATTTCTGCCAACCGTATTTCAGGTTTGGCACGCAAATATTGTTCAGCTTGATGCAATTCAGGTTGTTGCGGCCAGAAGTCATAACGGGTATGACCGGAAGGGGGGATATGAAGATCATACTGTTCTATGCAGTCAGGCTGGCAGCAAATTTGCACTAACAGCGCATTATAAGCGGCAAACAGTGCCTCAATAACCCCCGGTGCTAATACATCATCCATGCAGTACCAGTTAAACAGTAGATCGCCATCTACTTCCATGACTTGATGATCCAGCCAGACTTGCGGGGTTTGACTCAGAACAAAAACCGGGTCTCCCAGTAACTGAGTGATCGATTGTTTGATGGCGACGCCTTCTTGCGCCATTCCTAACATGCTGGTGAAAACCACCGGCGTCAGCGGTTGTCTGCTTTGAGTTTCACCATTTTGTTGGCGGCCAAGTTCTCGCAATACCTCAACACCATTGACATAGTTATGGCTCAGCCGTTGCCATAGCAAAGCTTGTGTTTTCTCCATGCTGGCACGCAGGGAAGTTGCCTTACGTAAATCAAAATCCATCAACATGACTGAGGTAAAATCACCAATCAGATCTTGAACCTCTGGATGGAAAGGTTGCCGGTTAAAGAATGTCAGGTTGAGAGTAAACAGCGGATGACGGCTATACCATTCCAGAGTATGAGCAAACAGCGTCAGCAGACCGGCGGAAGGCGTCACACCCCATTGTTGCCAGCGTTGTTTAAGCATTTGCCAATCAGATTGTGCTAATCGACCTTCATAAGTGGTGAATTGTGGCTGACTACGCTGAGGCAATTGTGGATTCAGCGGCAATCTTGGTGCCGGAGGCAACGAAGGTAATTGGTGCTGCCAATATGCCCATGATGCCTGCCACTCTTTACTTGCCCGTTGAGCTTGTTCCGCCATCACATAGTCACGGAAAGTAAACACCTGCGGGATCAGTGGCTTCTGGTGGTAAGCGCGTTGCAAGTCGTCCATCATGATTCGGAAACTCTGTACGTCAAACTGCAACAGATCCAGATTCATATGTAAGCGACAACGTGCATTCGGTAACCGAGAAACAGAAACTTCAAACAGTGGCCACTGTTCTGCCGGCGGGACCTGGTAAGAAAGCGTATGACGACGCTGAACCAGTGCCTGTTGGCAAGCTGTTTCATCCAGCATACGCAAATCATCTTGTGATAAAGCATACCAAGGGGTTTCAGGCAGAATTCTTTGTTGCCCGTCTTCATCCACGACCATGCGCAACATGCCATGACGCTGAATTAAAGCATTCCATGCCTTCTCAAAACGCGGAATATCAAAACGATCTAGTGTCAGATCCCATTCAAATAGGACGTGACACGCAACACCGCCAAAATCAATGGCCTGAGTACGACCAATCCAGTAAGCGTGCTGAATGGGCGTCAACGGGAATGGAGCATAACGTTGGGCACTGTCAATAATGATCTCAGGCTGAGAGCCGGTTATTTGTTGTTCAGGTAACGCGTCGCCAATAAGCCGATTAAGCCCCTCTAAATTCATATTCTGATAAGCCAATTCGGCAGTGAGTCTGAAACCAAATTGCTGGTGGATCACTGCATTTAGCTCCAGAAACAGCAAGGAATCCAAACCAAATTGCAGTAAGTCCTGTTGCGATTCCAAACGCTCAGGCTGTTCTAACCGCAGCAATGCAGCGACACGTTGACGCAACCAATTAAGCCGTTCTTCACTGTCCTGATACAACGTGTTATCGACAGAGTGTGAAGGTGCCGGGGGTGCCACTGGGTGGTTATGGTCAGTATCAGCCTGTAAACGCCGCGAAATATCAGGGTGATGCTCATCCAACCGTATCGCCAGATAACAAGGAGATGCACTGCGCAGAGATTGATTAAAATGCCAGATACCTTCATTGACGCTGAACGGTAACATGCCATCTTGTGCCAATTTTTCCACTAATCGCCGCTCGCGGGCCATACCAACGCCACCCCAAACACCCCAAACCAATGCTTTTACTATCAACGGATTCGGGGCTGTCAGCGCCAAAGATTCCAGGTAAGCATTGGCAACGGCATAAGCACCTTGTCCTTGAGCGCCTAACATTGATGCGGCAGAAGAATGAAGCAACAGATAGTGTGCATTATGTTGCTTAAGAGCAGTTTGCAACGCCGATGCACTCAGGGCTTTTACCGATAACATCTGTGACAGACATTGAGGTTCAAGTTCTGCCAACCGGGTATGATCAGCGATACCCGCCGCATGAATTGCCCCGGCGATACCATCCTCTTGTGCCAGCGTCTGTACTGCATTTAACAAAGCTGGCGTATCAGTAACATCAACTTTAATCCAGCGTATCTCACATTCAGTATTCAGTGATGACTCTTGAACAAAAGTGCCCCAATCCGCATGTTGACGACGGGCAAATACTGCAATTCTACGTGCACCTTGAGCCAACAGCCAACGGACGGAAATCTGACCAATCCCTCCCATTCCCCCGGTCACGATATGCCAACCCTGATGGGGAATCGACATCGGCTGTTGGGAAAGCCGTAAGGATTGACGTTGTAAAACCGGCACCGAGACTTGATTGCCACGAACTCTCAGCCAACGGTTATGTTCACTCAAATAGCCAAGCGCTAATGACAAAGCGTCAGCATCGTTGATATCAGCAATATCAATCGCTTGAATACGACGATGGGGATATTCTTCAACTGCGACACGTAACAATGCCCAGACAGCATATTGAGCTGGATTGATATTCTCTGGTGATAAGGTGGTTTCCGGTTGAGCGCCACAGGTGACAACGGTTAATGGTATTTCTTCATCACGTTTTAGTTCGGTAATAACCTGATCGCATAATTCAAGTACATCACTGCCGGTAAGCAGTAATAAGATATTTCCGCTTTCTGGCTGTAAATCAATACCCGCCTGACGCCAATGATTAACTATCTCGTCATTCACCGTTGAAGAACGGAGAGTATATACCGTTGAAGATCTTGGGTTATCTGTGTTTATTGTACGCCAGTGTAGGGCATAGTGGGTGTTGGGACACGGTTGTGGTGCGGGAAGCCATGAGTTGGTCGCAACTTGGGTTGATACAAACTGACGCGGCAGATCACAACGATCGCTTAACAGGGCAAATAGACGCTCACCCGCATAAATCAAAGCCGGAAAAGCGGTGAATAAACGTGACTCTAATAATCTGCGTTTGGCATATGGCAGGGGACGATCAGGGCAATACATTTTACTTGCTGTTGGCCCAGAAACTTCCCGGTAATAACCTTGCTGGACGCAATAGGTTAGCAATTGTTCCAACAAAGGGCACCAACGAGGTTGCAGACGACCAGCCCGAATAGTGTCGATAGCACTGAAACCTTGTTCAGTATCACGCCCATGACATTGATATACCAATGCATCGGTATACAACTCACGTAGTGTTGCAGCATCGGGGTTTTGCTCAATGGCAGGATCGAGCAGAGCATTTACATCAAGTCCAGCATTGATATTGGTTGTGGGCTGCACAGATTTGGTTGCAGGGAAGCGATAATGCTGCTCATCAAATGGATAGAGAGGAGCATGACATTTTTCCCCAGTAAGCGAGAAAAGATGCGGCCAGTCAAGATGCACACCAGCACAGTAAAGTTGCATGAGAGCCGTTTGCTGAGCTGTCTCTGGAGAGTTTTGACGCTGTATGCCAGCAATCCAAGATTCCTGTGGCAGACTGACCCGTCGCCCAATGCCAGTTAATTGTGCATCAGCCCCCATCTCCATAAATAATGCCACCCCTTGCTGGCGGGCAAACTCAACAGCCGGGTAATAGCGTACGGTCTGACGCATATGATTACGCCAGTAGTCCGGTGAACCTAATTGTGCCGCCGTTGCAATATTGGCAGTCAGGGTAGAAATCAGCGGAATTTCCCCCAATGCAGGTTGCAACTGGCTACAACGCAGAGAAAATGCCTCCAGTACACCATCAAGCATGGCTGAATGTGCTGCACAGGCAACGTTTAGACGTTGGCAACGAATCTGCTGTTGTTCCAAGCGTTGTGCCAAGGTCGCAATTTCCGTCTCTGTACCGGCCCAAACCCAGTGTTGTGGGCCATTGCAAACCGCCAAATCTAATACCAGCGAATGAACGAACGGAAGTACTTCTTCCTCATTGGCAAAAACCGCCAGCATTGCGCCCCCTTGGGAGCAGTTTTGCATCAGTTTGCCTCGTACCGCCACGAGCGGCATCACCTGTTCAGGTGTGAAAATCCCGGCAACAACGGCAGCGGCAAATTCGCCAACCGAGTGCCCCAATACATAATCAGGCTTTAATCCAAGTGCCTGCCAATGTGCCGCCAGTGCAATTTGATGCGCCACAATTGCCGGTTGTGCGTATTCGGTGGTGGCTAATGCAGCATCATGCTCTCCGAACATGACTGCTTTTAATGGCAATGCCAACTCTGATGCACAGGCTGTACAGCAACGATCCAACATAGCGGAAAAAACAGGAGAGCTGGCATACATTGCTTTCCCCATGCCAGACCATTGACAACCCTGACCGCTAAATTGCCAAAGTTGTTTACTTTCGCTATTGATTTGCCCACTGAAAACATTTTGTGTTGGTTTCTTGTTGGCAAAAGCGGATAAATTTTCAGCACTCTGTGGCGTTAGCGCCAATGCTAAACGCCAGGGTAATGAAAAATCACGTCCCTGTAATGCGGTCCAAGCCAGATCTGCATGATGCTCTGGTGCACCATTGAGTGCAGCCGCATAACGTTGGGCCAATTGACGTAATGAAAATTCAGAAGCAGCAGAGAGCAATAAAGGCGAAGTCTGCGCATGATGGACACGGTGACGACGTAATTCTTCCGGCAATGATTGCACGACGACATGACAGTTAGTACCACCAATCCCAAACGAAGAGACGCCTGCGGTACGTAATGCTTGTGTCCAGCGTTGCCCTTGTGTTGCCAGCCTGAATGGACTTTGTTCCAACCGTAAAGCCGGGTTGGGTTGCTGAACATTGATCGTCGGTGGAATATAGCCATGCCAAACAGACAAAACCGCTTTAATCAAGCTAGCAATGCCGGCAGCCGTATCAAGATGGCCCATATTGCTTTTCACTGAGCCAAGATAGCAAGGCGGTAACGCCACACTACGATCAGAAAATATGCTGCGTAGCGCGTCAACTTCTATCGGATCGCCAAGAGGCGTTCCCGTACCATGTGCTTCAATCATGCCAACATCATCAATGCTGACATCAGCCAGTTGGAGTGCTTCGATAATAACGTTGCGTTGACCGTTGACCGAAGGGGCGGTAAAGCCAACTTTCTCATTGCCATCATTATTAATTGCACTGCCACGTAGCACAGCCATGATGGGATCGCCATCGCGCAGAGCATCACTCAGGCGTTTTAGCGTGACAACACCAACGCCATTGCCACCATAGGTGCCATTTGCCTGGCTATCAAAAGGGCGGCAATGCCCATCAGGGGAGAAGATCATTCCCGGCTGATACAAGTAACCACTTTCTTGCGGGAAAGAAACTGCCACACCACCAGCCAACGCCATGTCGCACTCACCGGCACGCAGGTTTTCACAAGCCATATGCACAGCAACCAGTGAACTTGAACACGCTGTTTGTACCGTCAGTGCCGGGCCTTTTAGGTTTAATTTATAAGCGGTACGTGTCGCAAGATAATCTTTATCGTTACTGATTAACGCTTGAAGCCCTTTAACTTTGCCAACATCGGTCATGGAAAATTGTGACCATGAAGGCCAAGTACTGACCCGGCTGCTACCAAAAACACCGGTTTTCAACGGGACATGACGTGGCGCATAACCGGCATGTTCAAGAGCATGCCAAGCGGTCTGGAGAAAAAGACGCTGTTGAGGATCGAGCATCTCCGCTTCCTGCCGTGAATAACCAAACAGCGAGGCGTCAAATTGTTCCGCTTTCTCTAATATCGCTGCCCGATTGACAAAATTTTCACTCTCAATGACTTCAAGAGGAATACCTGCATCTAATAATGTTTGACGGGAGAGTGGAACAGTACACTCAGCTCCGTGTTGCAGGTTATGCCAGAAAGTATCGCTATCTGGTGCCTGCGGAAAGCGGCAGGCAAGGCCAATCACTGCGACAGGATCGCAATTATCGTAATGAGACGTTAAATCAGTCATTATACAGCTCCTTTATGACGTTTTTCCCGTTGTTGCAGACGCTTCTGTTGTTGACGCTGACGAGGGGTAATCGACTGGCGATTTCCGTCGTGGGAATCCTTCCGGCAGCGCAAACTGAGCGTCTCTGGTGTTGGATAAGCAAATAAATCGGTCACGGCAAGATGATAAAAACCCGCATGTTGTAGTTTGCTGTGCAATTGAATTAGCTGTAGCGAGCTGGCTCCTGCCTCAAAAAAGTTTTGTTGTGCGTTAATAGGATGATTTGTTATGGACAAGAACAGACGTTGAATTTTACTGCATATTTGAGGGTCATATCCCTCTGAACGCAATGATGGCGCAATGGCAACAGCAGTATTTTCAACCATCACGGATTGCTGGCGTGGCATCAATTGTTCCAGTGCTGCATGCCAACTTTCTGGCTGAGCCGCAAGGGCACGCAATAGCGTCATGTAGCTATTGAACATGTTTTGCAACTGATGTGGTTCAAACAATTCTTCGACAGCATCCCAATTTAGACAAAGTTCATTATCAGATTCATAAACCTGGTGATCCAACCAGATTTGTGGCGTTTGGGAAATACCCCAAACGGGTTTCATCCACGATGAATGCGAAAGGAATTGCCCTTGGTGTGTTCCCAATGCACTGGTGAAAACGACCGGCATAATGGCCGCATCGGCGCTACGGCTCTGTGCCAATTCACGCATCACTCTAATTGCTGAAATGTGACGGTGATCTAGATCCTGCCATAACTGTTGTTGCAATCTACGGGCACTTGATAACCAATTTTTCTCCGGGTGCCAGGCCAGTAATGACAGAGAAGTGAAATCACCCAAAATGTGATTGATATCTTCATGCCAGTGTGGGCGATCGAACAGAGTAAGGTTGAGCGTTAACTCCGGTTTAGTACTGAACGCAGAAAGAACCGCTGCATAAGCCGCAATTAATAGCGCGGAAGGCGTTATTTGATAAGGAGCTGCATGTTGTTTCAACTGGCTCCATTCATATGCAGATAGCCGATCGCTATAGCGCACAAAACGTGGCGATTGAACCTTTTCCGGGGCAATACGCAGTGGCAATTGTGGTGCCAGTGGTAATGTTTTCACTTGCTCCTGCCAATATTGCAGCGAACGCTGATGTGCTGGTGCCTGTTGCTGGCGTAGTACACAATCCCGGAATGTGACTTTCAATGGTGGCAATTTATGCTGCTCGTCGAGATAAAGCTGTTCTAACTCGGCCAGCAATATCTGCATGCTCAACCCGTCTAATAGCAGATTATCCAAGCTGACAAATAGCCGGGAGACAATCCCATCATCTTGCGCAAGCTGAAAATCGAACACTGGCCAGCTACTGGCATCTAATACTTGATGCGAAAGCTGTTCGCGTAATGTATCTGCCTGCGTAATATTGGTGAATTGATGTTGTTTGACGGAGAACAGCGGGACATTTTCTAATGCCTGTTGCTGCCCATTGACAACCACGGTTCTGAGCATGGGATGACGCTGAATCAGACGATTTAACACCCGATTTAAACGTTGAACATCTAACTGCTCTATCTGGTATTCAATAAAGAAATGCGCGCCAACACCACTTAAAGCGAAACCCGGATGGCGTCCGACCAAATAAGCCTGCTGAACTTCCGTGAGTGGGAAAGGCCGGTACTCATTTTGCTCTTTCGGCAAAGCGCACTCTGTTGATGAAGTTTCAGCCAGAGGAACCAGTGTAGCCGCAAATGCTGCCAATTGTGGGTTACGGAAAAGATGGCCCAGCTCACCTTTAAAGCCTTGTTGTGTCAGTTCACCAACCAAACGCGTAGCCAGAAGACTATCACCGCCAAGTTGGAAAAAGTCACTGTCACAGCCCAGTTGTTCTGTATTGAGCAAGCGTTGCCAAATGCCGGCAACGGTTTGTTCCACCGCATTCAACAAGGCCATTTCATTCTGGCGCGGTGCTGTCTCTGTTTTTATCGCAGACTGTAGTTCTTGCGATAGCGCCTTACGATCAATTTTGCCGTTAGGTGTCAATGGCAGACGAGGAATAATATGCAAGCGCTGTGGGATCATATATCCCGGCAGATGTTGTGCCAGCACAGACTTAATTTTTTCCCGATCAGGAATGGTTACGCTGTCACTTGTTTGCATCAATAACACACTAAGGTTACCGATGGTAATTGGCGTTTCAGCCTGTAGTGGTAGTAGTGGTAATAGTTGTGGCAATAACAATAACCACTGTGACGCAGAACGTAATTGAATACCTTGAGGTGAAAGCAATTCAGTCGTAATCAGGGAAAGAGACGATGCCTGTTGCAACTCCATTGCCAATATCAACGCGCCGGGTTGAGCAAATGGTACCAATTCCTTGAGACAACGTGCAGGATCTTCTTCCCGGTGTAATACATTATTCAGCAGAATAATATCAGCCTGATGTTGCAGCGATTCAGGAACTTGTTTAGACCAACCTTGCACTTTAGACCAATATTGTACTGATGCATGAGCATAACCGCTTAACCGTGTTTGCGCCTGATTGACCAGTGCCTGAGAACGTTCAAAGCCGAGATAACAGAGGTGCTGATCAGTAATATGCTCTGCTAACCACTGCGCACAGCGACCGCTGCGAGCATCAAACTCCATCAAAGTCACGGGGCGTTGTAATCTCTGAGAGAGGATGGTGATGACTTGTTGCAACCCGGCCAGCCACTGCTGGGTTTCTGGCAACACAAACAATTGTTGTTCCGGTGCGAATTGCGGATCGTCAAGTAATGCAACCGCCGTCTGTTGCCCGGTAAGAACATCGCGTAACACAGTGTGCCAACGTTCCGGGATACCTATCGCCTGATCATTGGATGTAGCGGGTAACCATCCGGCCTGATATATATACGGTGTAGATTCAACCAGTACCTTACATTGGCAAAGATATGCCAACATACGGGCAAACCAGTCATGATACTCCGCTTGGGGCTGATAGTGTTTCAAGCAATCTGTCAGTGACTGCGGTGAAGTAAAGGTAATACCGTGACGAGATAGATGTTCCAGCAGGAACATGGCAACTTGAGGTTCACTGCTATCTGCGGTTATTGCATGCATTGCGGGGAACAGCTCACGATAGCCAGCGGGTAACTGCGGTGCACGATTGATCCGTTGGCATAAAGAATCACCTTCTAATTCAAGGAACGCCACTAGCGACTTCTCTTTTTCGCCACTGGCGAGTGCCACTCCTTTACTAATCCCAGTGACTTGATTAAGGGCCGCATCAATTTCCCCCAACTCAATTCGGTAACCACCAATTTTTACCTGACTATCACGACGTCCCAGAAATTCAAGCCAACCTTCAGGATGGTAACAACCCAGATCACCGGTGCGGTACCAGCGTTCCCCTTGATCGACAACAAATTGAGCGGAAGTACGTTCTTCATCATTAAAGTAGCCTAATGCGACACCGGAGCCACCAATCCAAAGCTCACCGACAACCCAATCAGGGCAATCACGACCATCTTCACCCACGACACGGTAGCGCTGGTTAGCTAAAGGATAGCCATACGGAATGGAGCGCCACTGTGCTTCAACTGCTTTGACGATATATTCGTTTGACCAAATAGCCGCTTCTGTAGCACCGCCCATTGCACTCAAAACACCATCAGGATTGAAGGCGCGGTAACGTTCAGGCAGTGACAAACCGATCCAGTCCCCGGACAACATTACAGTACGAAGTGCTTTCGGCGCATCGACCTCCATGCCTTCGCAATAGGTCAGTAACATATCGAACAGTGCGGGCACACTATTCCACAACGTCACATGATGACGCGCGATCAGCATTTCCCAAGTTGATGGGTCACGACGCTGTGCTTCATTAATTAATACCAGCGCACCTCCCGCGGTGAGAATACCGAAAATGTCATAAACGGAGAGGTCGAAATGTAGAGCAGAGAGTGCCAATAACCGGTCGCTACTTTGGACCTGATGACGGCGATTGATATCCAAACAGGTATTGAGTGCGCTCTGGTGGCTGATAACGACGCCTTTTGGTATACCGGTTGAACCAGAGGTATAGATGATATAAGCCGGATCAGTAACCGCACGCTTAACCATGTTTGCCAAAGGCGGCCATTGCTCATCCTGATGCCAAGAAACACAATGCACATCTTGTGACCAGTCATCACCTTGTTTTTCAAGATCAATGTGTTGTTCAGGATCAATGATAACGACGCGAATCCCAGCACTTTCGCAGATAGCACGACGTCGGTTTACTGGCTGATCAACAGGAACCGGTACATAAACGCCGCCGATATAAAGTATCGCCAATACCGCAACAATTTGTCCGACACTTTTTTCCATGCTAATGGCAACCCGATCTCCCGGTATAACCGACATTTTTTGCAACACGGTTGCTAACCGGCGAGCGGCCAAACTTAATTCACCATAACTGATTTCCTTATTATTAGTCACCAAAGCAACAATATTTGGTGTGCGTTCTGCCTGCAAAAACACCCCTTCATGCAGAAGAGCATCCAGCAAAGGTTCAGTTGTGTTATTGATCTGATACCGCAGTTGGTATTGCGATTTAGGCATCAGATCCGGTAATTCTTTACTCCACTGTGTAGCGTTTTCCGTTAAATTTCCAATGAACCCCTGATAGGCAGTAAATAAGGTATCCATTAACCCGTCAGGAAAGAGTTCATCGTTACTATCCCACTGAATATTCAGCGTGTTTTCATGTTCAAATGCAACGAAATCCAGCCATACCTGAGGGGTTTGTGATATTCCCCAACTTGGTTTTCCCAGAACATCACGGGTATTTTCACCATATAAAGGTCGACCTAAATTGCTGGTAAACACAATTGGCGCACCATGTGGATGACTACCGCGTTTTTTAAGTTCACGTAAAACTTCTACACCAGACCAATGGCGGTGTTCGTAAGCTTCAGCAAATGTTGCTTGCGCGTCTTGAGCCAGTTGGCAGAACGGCAAGTTATCAGCGGGAATATCTAACAGCAAAATATTAGTAAAGTCGGCCAACAGGTTGTCAACTTCCGCGTGCAATGGCGCTCTGTCAAACAACGTCAGGTTAAACAACAGACGGGGAGCATGATTCCAGCGACATAATAAACCGGCAAATGCGGTTGCCAATGCCATCGTTGGCGTAACACCATTTTGTTGAGCAAGTTGTTTAAAACGTTGCCAATGTTCAGGAGCCAAACGGAAGCATCTGCGCTGAATGCGGACGTTTTTTATTAGGGAAGGTTCCTTAGCCAGAGGGAGTTGCGGGGCAGGGGGAAGGGTATCTAACCGGTTACGCCAGAATATCTCTGCTTCTTGTCGAGCCTGCGCAAATTGCGCCTGATATTGCACCAAATAGCGGCAAAAATCGTAGTCAGAAGAAATAACCGGCAGGTTGCGTTTAACAATTAATGCCGCCAGTTCAGTAAAGAACAGGCTAAAACTGGCGGCATCCATGATCAGCAAATCAATATTAGCGTGCAACCGGTGCTGATTCTCTCCAAACAGACTTAGCTGAATATCGAACGTTTCCCCTTGTTCAACCTGTAATACCCGATGGCTTAGTT
Organism: Photorhabdus sp. RW14-46; assembly: GCF_963887965.1. Lineage (NCBI taxonomy): Bacteria > Pseudomonadati > Pseudomonadota > Gammaproteobacteria > Enterobacterales > Morganellaceae > Photorhabdus > Photorhabdus sp. RW14-46. The sequence continues at coordinate 27,858 of NZ_CAWPHH010000016.1, forward strand.
GTTCACGTATATTATTCAGCGCTTGTTGCTGTTCTTCTGCTGTAAAGCTGCGCAGGTCATGAACCGTTAATTTTTTCCAATAAGCATCGGCCATCCCTTGCTGGCGACCATCGGGCAAAAACCGCACTCGTAACATCGGATGTCGCTGAATCAACTTATGAATTGCCGCTTCCAGTTGTTCGGGCTCCAACCCGATACCGTCAAATTCTTGATATAAATGGCAACCGACTCCTCCCAATGTCTGTTCTGGCGAACGCCCAACAAAATACGCATGTTGTACCGCAGTCAACGGGAACGGACGAGCATCCGCAATCAATGGCTGCGCCACATCAGGCTTAAGTGCTGTATGAGTAACAGGCGCATGACGTTGCAGAAGCTGGCTCCAGGCATACAGTGTGGGTTTTTGATACAGTTCACGAAGGGTGACGCGATATCCCTGACGCCTCAACTGGTTTAACAATGCCATCATTTGCATTGAGTCCAGCCCTTTGCGAATTAAATCATCGTTATCATCCACCAGTGTATTTTTTTGAGTAAACAGGCCAGATATGATCTGACGCAGTGAATCTGGAGAGACAAAATCCTTGTGCATGAAGATATCCTATAAATAATAACGGTTACGAAGCGGTGGGGGTTACACCTTATTTGGCTTATTTGGATATAGATGCCAGTGCTCTTCTGAGCCGAGATGGTTTTCCCAAAGAGATTGATAAAGTGAACAACGCGCTAACAATTCGTCATGAGTGCCGCTATCACAAAGGGTTCCATGATCCATCACCAATATCTGGTCAGCGCGGGTTATCGTGCTCAGCCGATGAGCGATAACAAAAACTGTTTTATTCCGGGTAAGAGAATCAAACGCCTGTTGTATCAACTGTTCGTTTTCGGGATCGAGAGAAGCCGTCGCTTCGTCAAGGAATAAAACCGGAGATTGCTTTAAAATGGCCCGGGCAATGGCAAGGCGCTGACGCTCGCCACCAGACAGCGTACCGCCATCCACGCCTAGCGGAGTATCGTATCCTTGTGGTAATGCCAAAATCGTATCGTGAATATTGGCAAGACGAGCTGCTTGTTCCAGTTCTAATTGGGTTGCATTGGGATCACCCAACCGGAGATTGTTAGCGACGGTATCCTGAAATAGTGCGGTTTCCTGAAATACCATAGTCACGGTGTCATACAATGCTTGGGTTTGGTAATGATGGATATCATTTCCACCCAGACGGATTTCTCCCTTATCCAGTTGATAGAAAGAGAGTAATAGATAAGCCAGTGTGGATTTCCCACTGCCACTGGGTCCGACAATAGCGGTCATACTGCCTTGCGGCGCATAAAACGACACATTTCGGATAGCGGGTTGATTGGTACCTGGATAGCTAAACGAAATGTCATTAACTTCAACATCATATTTGTCTGGCGCAGCTAGTGGCCCGGAAGCTTGCGTTGCAACGGCTTCTATCTCTGCAATATGGGTTTCACCTACTTGCGTTAAGGCCGTAATATTGAGTAAGGGGATGATCCCACGTAGAGGGGTAATCGTGGCAAACAACAACAGAATAGTGATAAGTATTTCTGAAAGTGTTAATGCTTCTGGTGAATTAAAACGCAGAGCACCAGCCAGAATGCCAACGACCACGCTGGTATCAATGATGATGTAAAACAGGCTCAGTAGCGGAATACTTCTGAATACCCCGCGGCGGAATGCGACACGTAATTGGTCGATTTCGCGGTCAAAACGCTGTTCTACCGTCGTGGTTGCTGCCGCAGCACGAATAAAGGACATACCTTGGGCGTACTCAACGATAGCTTCGGATACCTCAGCCATCATAGTGGCACGCAAGCGCAATATTTCATTCAGTTTTTTACGGATAGCTCCCAAGATGAACATCCCAACCATCAACACTAATAATGCACTACCGGCAACCACCCAATCGAACCAGAATAAAGCTAAGTAGATGAGAGTCAGCATCATCACCTGACAAGCGATTTGCGGTGTGGTATAGGCTGACTGATTTTCCTGCCATTGCACATCTTCAGATAACGTCAACGCTATTTTTCCAGCGCTCAATCCCCGAATAGTGGCGACAGACATACTGACAAGGCGTTGTAGCAGAGAGCGACGAATTTCTATGCCTAAACCATAGGCGGCAATGGTGAGTTTACGTAATGCGCGAGCCATAAAAGTAAATCGCAGCAACAATAAAATAACCAGTAATCCCAAAGTGATAAGCGGCAACATAGGATTGTCACTTTCCCCTAGATGGGTAATAGCCCAGGCAGCAATAGCCAGTTGAGCCATAATCGCAACGGTATCAAACTGTTTATATAACAATCCCTTAAACCAAACTCTTTGTAGTTTTGGTGATAGATGTTGCTGGAGACGATTAAATAGCCCCATGATAATTTGCTCCTGTCCCGGTTTTTTCTCCCCGCCAAGCAGCCCACTGTCTGGCGTATGCACCTTGCTGTGCGACCAGTTCATCATGGGTTCCTTGTTCGATAATCTGTCCTTTATCTAAAACCATTATTCGATCAAGATGACGGATAGTCGGTAGACGATGGGCAATGACAATCACAGTCTTATTGCGGCATAAGGCATTGAGTGCCTGTTGCATCTCTTTTTCACATTCTGGATCGGCATAGGCTGTAGCTTCGTCCAATACAAGAATTGGGGCGTTTTTCAGAATAGCGGCGGCAACGGCAATACGCTGTTTTTCACCTACCGATAAACTCACGCCACCGTTCAGTACGGTGTCGTAGCCTTGTGGTAATTGCTGAATAAATTGATGAGCTTGCGCTGCGGTAGCCGCCGTTTCAACTTCGGCCAGTGAGGCATTAGGACGGGCTAATCGTATGTTATTAGCCACCGTATCGTTGAACAGAAACACCCGCTGGAAAACAAAAGAGACGTTATTGCGTAACGTCGGTTCATCCATATTACGGATATCAACACCGCCAATAGTCACCTGACCATGCTGAGGGTCCCAAAGACGTGCGATAAGACTCGCTACAGTAGATTTACCCGAACCACTGGCACCGACTAAAGCTAATGAACTGCCCGCCGGTATAGAAAATGAAATGTTATTTAATGCATTCCCCTGCTTATCTTGGTAGGAGAAACTGACATTGTGCAGGGCGACGCTGTGATCGGCGGGTGTTTGGCTTTGGGTGCAAGGCGCTAGTTCAGGTTGATTCATTAACCAACGATAACGTGTGATCAACGCCTCTTGCTGTTGCAAACGTGTCATCACAGCGAACATGGATGAGGCAATATTACCGAATGCCATTGCCGCCAAAATAAAGAAAGTCAATTCGAATAAAGTGATCTCTTGTCGGTTCAATAACCAGACCGCCAAAGGGAGGACAAACAACAGGTTAGCACTGGATAACACGAAAAACCGGCTGGATTTGACCTGCACTTTCTCAACCCAAACGTCAATAATCCGAGTCAGGGCAGTAAACGCTTTCTCAGCGCGTTGCAACGCAACCTTGCCGCCTGAATAGGTTTTGACCACAGGAATCGCATTAATAACTTCACCCATTGTTGAAGCAATACGGTTTTGGGCTGCATAAAAACGCTGAGTTGTCGTTTGAACTTTTATCTGAATATAGACAAATAACAAGCAGGCACCCAAAGTCGGCGCGAAGGCCGCCAAGGCTAACCGCCAATCAATGGCTAACATGACACTCAATGCGATCAATGGACCAAATAAGGTAGCAGACATCTCTGGAATGATATGAGCAATACCATCTTCAAGCTGTTCGACGTCATCTAGCATCATCTTTTTTATTTCAGTGCTGTCGGTCAGCATGAAAAAGCCCAAAGGTACAGACTTCAACTTACTGCTGATATTGCGGCGAACATCAGCTTGCACATCGGCAGCAACCAAATGAGCAAAAAACGTTGAACCACTAAAGGTCAACATAGCGGCAAACGTGAATCCCAATAACATAACGCCATAATTCAATAGCGTGTCATATTGCCCGTCATAGATAGATTGGGTGATGAGCCCGGCAACCGCCGCCGGCAATATTTGCAGGCCGGCGGAAAGAATGGCAAGTGCAATAGCAACGTAACTCAACGTGCGGTATGGGCGCATCATGTACCATAACTCTTTAATAACGCCGGCATCAGCCGCACGCTGCTCCGGCGAACTCTGAGCAGAAGTATCATGATTACGCATTCACGCTCTCCTTGTGGAAATTATGGAACTTACGCAATATCCAGAACAAGGCAATGAAAGTGAAGAGAAGTGCAAGAACGAAAAGGGCAGAATAGCCTGCTTTAGTAACAATCAATCCACCCAACACTGAACAGATAATTGCAATACCCATATCTGCGGATTGCATCAATGCAAAATCCACACCGGACTGAGCACCCGCGGCGAGCGACATCATCTGGGTATACAGCGCAACAAATTTGGCGGCAGTGATTAAGGTGATGAAAACATATGCGGCTGAAAGCAGGGATAACGGCGCTTCTGGTTGCCGGGCAAGCCAGAAAATACCGGCTAATACGATAGATTCAAGCAGTATGACAGACAGTAAAGTCTGGACAGCACCGAATTTACGTACAATGATGCCACCAAGCAGAACACCAGATAATCCAGCTAATGCACCACCACTGGCGACAATGATACCAAGTTGAGTTAAATCCACACCGCGATCGATCAAAAACGGCGAAAGCATACCAAGTGAAAGGCGCGTACCGATCATACACAGCAATATCAAAACCAATGCTTGTCTAACCGGTGCCCGACGGAGTGCATTTTTGAGAGAAGGGGCAACCGGGGCTTTTAAAACCGTTGGTGCTTTTTCTACCTGTGTTTCGCGTAAAAATAGGGCAGGCAGTGACATCAATAGAATCACGATGGCTAATACCCCGGCACCAATGTGCCAACCATACAGTGAAACCAGGTATAGAAACAGACCGCTGCCAATGATAGAACCCAAATAACCGCCGCCAACTTGCATAACATTGCACCAAGGGCGATGTTTTGGTGATAACCGGTCAATAGCGTGACCATCGGTGGTGGTATCCACCACCGTCAGGCAAATGGTGATTAGAAATAGACCGACGATAATCAGCGGCATATGTTCGGCAGGTTTTGCCAGTGACATTGCACAAAAAAGCAAGGTAATTAACAGATTACCGCAAATCATGATACGACGGGGATTTGTATCCCCCGAACCCGATTTACGATAGCGCTCTATAATAGGTGCCCAAAGGAATTTGAATGCCCAAGGCAGCATCAACAAGTAGAGCAAGCCGATTTTATCCGGGGTTACGCCGTGGCTACGCAAAAACGCTGGCATACTTTGTAACGTTAACATGCCGATCGTACTTTGGAGGGTATAAACCCCTGCCAAAGTCAATAATAGCAACGATATATGGCGGGGATGGGAGATATTATGCGTCATAGTGAGATACTCACATCCAGCCCAACATTCAAGCCTTTATTGATCATACTGAGCGTATTTGGCCCCACGGTGAAACTTGAGACACGATACTTTTTATCGCCCAGATTTTCGCCATAGAGTTTTACATTCACCCCATGTGCCATTTCTAAACTTAATGATGCGTCATAGAGGGTGTATCCCCCCTGTTCAAGAGTATTCGCTTCATTAAAGTAGCTTTTTGAATAGTAGCGGGCACCGGCATTTAAATAGAGGTTACCGGGTAACAATGTTTGATCAATCAAGTAGTCAAAACTTGCATTAAGCATGACATCTGGCGCATAAGGCAGACGTTTATTGTCATAATTTATGCCATTCTCTGCATCGGTTGCATCAGTGAAGTTTGATTTGCCTACGCTTCCTCCAAGAGAAAATTTCAGCCCTTTCATTGGCTTAATCTGGCTACTCAACTCAATGCCTTTGCTCTCTGCTTTACCCACATTGCGTATAAACTGTGCACCGATCGGACCAACATAAATTTGTTTATCTTTCGAACGAATGTAGTAAACAGCGCTGTCTAATGTCACTGCATTATCAAAGAACGAGGTATGCCAGCCGAGCTCATAATTATCTGAGGTTTCAGTATTGTAGGGTTTGCTATCATTGGCGGAGGAGACAATGTTATTAAATCCACCGGGTTTATACCCTTTAGTGGCAGAGAGATAGAAACGGGTATCTGGCGTCAATTGCCAACCCAATGCAGTCTTAGGTGTAAACTCCTTGCTGGAAACTTGGTTATCAAAAGCTTCGATTGCTGCCATGCCAGAACGGCCCGCATAGTCTATCTGCGATTTTTCATGGGACAAACGACCACCCAGAGTCAAATCCCACTGAGAAGCAAAGGGTAATTTCACCTCACCAAACAGTGCCAGCGATTTTCCTTTTATTGTGTTAGCCGCATCGCCATAGTAACCGGGATAACCACTGGTATGATGTTTATTCTTTTCATCTGAGAACCAGCCACCGAGAACAGTGGTAATCCCATTTGAGAAATTGGAGTTCAAACGCAGCTCTTGCGTAGTGGCATGATGTTTCTCTTTCCATTTACCACCAATGAAATCACGGTAAATATCGCGATCCTGATAAGAAGTCACACTGGTTAATACACTGTCGCCGAAATCATATTCAGCCTTGAATGCATAACTGTTAACCCGCCGGGTTAAATCAGGGATAGGGCCATCATATTCTTTCCGACGAAATTGTTCGTCGTTTAGATAGAGCTCTTCATGGGAATCGAGATCTTCATGAGCAAAGCTAAGTTCAGCACTGAACGAAGAATCTTCTGGCGCAAATGTCAGTTGTCCTCGACCAAGCCAGGTTTTGCTGGAATCAATATTTTTATCGCCACGATTTGGTGCATCAATTTGCCCAGGCTCTTTTACCCAACGCAGGCTGGTACTACCATAAAGGAGATCTTCAATAAGCGGTATTGATCCGCTGAAAGAACCACCTTGTTTCAACTTGGAGTAATTACCTGAAAGGTTAAGCCAAGGGCCTTCTTGCGGCGAACGGGTGACGATATTAATAACACCCGCTTGTGCATTTCCGCCATATAAAGTCCCTTGCGGGCCACGTAATAGTTCGACACGTTCCACGTTGATTAATTCTTGTGTTAGGAATTGGTGATCCTGAGGAACACCATCGACATAAATTCGAACAGAAGGCGAGTAGAAATCCGGTGAACTAATACCGCGAATGGTGGTTGCTGAATAGGTTCTATTACCTCGTGAGCGGATTTGTAAACCAGGGAAAGCGCGCTCAAGATCTTGTACTTGAGTGATACCGGCCTGTACAAGTTCCTCGCCTGTTTTAACCAGAACGCTACCATCCACTTTATTTAACGCTTCTTCTCGCTTATTGGCCGTCACAATCAAAGCATCTTCTGTCGCGCCAGACGAATGTTCTGCCCATACCACAGGCGAAATTAAACAACATAAGACAGACGCCCTAGCGTATTTTTTTCTCATATAAATAACTCGTTATGCACTGTTTAAATCATGTTTTACGAAAATTAGGTGTGGTAAAACAAAAAACATAACGGGAGATTATCGATAGTCTTCCATCAAGGCTAACGGAATAGGGACAAAAGTAGCGCATTACGTACTATTGATAATGATTCTCATTAATGATAAATTGTGTGATATTTACAATCAGAATATATATACACAGTAAAAATATAATGTCTTTAATATGTAAAAAATACTGTTTTAAGTACGGAAACAATTTTTAACTGGCATCTGATGCTAATTCTACAGGGGGTCTCATGAAGACAATCTATAGTGAAAAATTAGAAGTTTTCACTGCTGATTATTGTAATTATTCACATGAGGATAAAAATAGTAAAAGTACACCTGTACTGATTGAGGAATTATCTGACGGCATTCACATAAATCGGCTACGCTTTGAACTCAACAAAGATGTTACAGAATATTGTGAAGGACCGCCAACGGTGTCAATTGCGTTTATTTTAAACGGGAGAGGGAAAATGGCGATTGAAAACGGTGATGAATTAGATATTCATTCAGGAATGATGATATTTTTCTATTCACCTAAAATGACACGAGGCATGAACTTTTTTGGCTGCGGATCATGGCATATACTCGACATTCGTTTTTCATTGAACGAAATTGCAGCTCAGGAATTGCCACCTTTTACTCAATTAGCGGCAGGTTTTGAAAAGAACGCCAGTTACAGTGATGTATTGATGATGGCATCTCCCATCTACCCACCATTTATGCAAATAGTGAACCAAATAGAAGAGTGCCAATTAAGTGGCAATGTAAGAAAGGTTTATTTAAAGGCAAAAGCGTTAGAAATACTCGCTTGTGTGGCGTCTCAAGTTTATGATTGCCAATATAATATGGTCAACGGGTTACAACGCCGCGCCGTTTATAATGCAATAAAAATAATTAACAGTGATTATCATTACCCTTGGACAATAAAATCATTATCAAGAGCGGTTGGTTTAAATGAACGGAAATTAAAAGAGGGATTTCGTGCGGTTGTTTTTCGCACTTTCCATCAATATCTGGAAAACGTCCGCATGACGACCGCAGAAGATTTATTGAAAAAAGGCATGAGTGTTATTGATGTTTCTACCGCAGTAGGTTACGCCAGTCCAAGCCATTTTTCTAAACGCTTCCGGCAACATTATTTGATCAATCCTAAAGCATGGCAGGCGAAATATGCCGTTAGTCACACTTTATTAACAGAAAATATCATGGTCGGAAAATAAATGAAAATCTCTGTTTTACCATGTTGACTATTTAGCTGACTCTAAAAAAAGATGGCCATTTTGACATGGCCACCCCATATAATTGGGGTATCGCATGATTTATACCCGTCATCTTTCAAGTTGCCTCTTTGTTGGCTGCGCTCACTCACCCCGGTCACATCGTTATCTATGCTCCCGGGGATTCACTCCCTTGCCGTCGCGATCCATCTTAAAATCCATTGGGTATATATGTTATGCCAATATTATGTTATCCACCGATAAGCTATCCATGCTGACGCCAACCAGAGTGACTGAGTTTTGCCCGAAGGTAAACACCAGATCATTATCCACCATAGAAGCATGATCCAGATAATTACTTTTATCACTGCTGCCTTCGGTACCCAAGAACACCAGTTTATCCGTCTTGTTGTAACCATAGATGATGTCTTGTCCAAAATCACCACTGAACAGGAAGGTATTGTTATTACCCTGACTTTTCAGAACATCATTACCTTCACCACCGACGAAGACATTATTGTTGCCGAAGCCGATCAACGTATCATCGCCATCCAGACCGAACAGCCAGCTACCGGAGGTTTTAGAAGTCAGAGTATCATTCCCATCGTTGCCTGTGACTGAATTGGCATATTTCGTCTTCAATCCGCTGTTGGAATACAAACCATCGGCCCTGACTTGAGAATCCACCTGTTTAGTCAAAAACAGCCAGGTACTTTCTTTACTTCTTATAGTGGAAATATCCGTAGCAATGGTGATACCGCCTTGTGCATCACGCATATACAATGTACCTGCCTGGTCATAGGCTATTTCTGCATTTTTTAGTGACTTCTGTAAGTCAAAGGTATTATGGCCTTTCCCGCCGGCAACAATGTTAAATCCGCCATCATCACGGAAGATATCATTGCCGTCGCGCCCTTCCAGATAATCATTTCCTTTACCACCTTTAATTAGGTCGTTGCCGTCGGTACCGATAATAAAAGTACTCCCCGTGTGTTTCTCAGCATTCCGGTTCAAATCCTGCACCCAGGTATTTTCACGGGTGACGTTGGAAAGATTACTGACAACAATAGTAGAGTCTTTATGAGTCAGATCGTAGAACGTTGAATCCATAATACGTTGCATGCCGCTCTGATAAAATGGCGTCACATGCGAAACCCAAGTTGACGGATTAGCAATAGAGAAAGGCAAGACATTCCACCAATCTGACGCATAATGATCGTTAAAATTAACAATATTATTTGTCGCCGAATCCCTTGGTACATCGTGAACACCCGGAGAGAATGAATCAACGCTAGTGCCGTTTAATACGCGGAATACGGGATCATTCTCGTATCCCACGTTCAGCACTTTGTTACCTTTCTCATACTGTGATGGCGAAGCGAAAGAGATATAATTCGACTGGGAGTAGAATCCCCCCCATTTTGTATCGCTAGACTCCGCCATACTATTCACAGCTAACCCACCCAAACTATGGCCGCTGACCAAAACGTCACTGCCCGTCAAACCATGAGCTTTGGCATAATTAGCGACATGGTCCAGCAGCCGACCGAAAGCGTTTGGCGCGTAGTCATTCGAATAGTCTTTCTTACCTAAAGCGACCAACACATTATTCATAATGTCGCCGAATGTATCGGTAATAATTGACTCTCGGGGACCACTCGTACCGCGAAACGCAATGCCAATAGAAATCAAATTACCATCAGCATCATATTTTCCCATTACCTCTGCCTGAGCAGTGGAATGACTTGATTTTTCGCCGAAAAAAGTACCGCGGGCATCCGTTTTGCCCTGATAACCTAACTCATCAGCACTGATAGTAAACCATCCTGCGTCATTGAGTTTATCTTGTGCTTGCTTTTCTGCGTCCGGATTCCAAGGCAATTTAGGTGTGATGCCCTGCGATGTCGTGCTGCCGAGAATTGCGGTCAACAACGTTAATGGCATCCCCAAACCAAAACCATAATTGTAATACCCCTCGGCAAATCCGCTACCCAGATTATGGTAAGCATACCCGGAGATAGTTTTTGCGTCGGAAAATAACTCTTTGGAAGTAGTGTCATCAAAGTCTTTGTACTGAAAAACACCCATGATGCATATCCTTATTAAGTTAAAATAAAGTTAAAAAAGTGTTCTAAAAGTATTAACTGACTAGGTAAGTATAGATTGACGGAGATCATTTAAAGAGTAATTATCTAAAAATTTATAAATTAGTGAGCCATAATGAAAATTTAATATTTTTACAAAACTTTAATTGAATAAATCAAGTTTATATGCTAAATGGTCTCGCGAGTGAGAATAAACACGCTGACATATCTATTATCATCGTTGATAGTTTTCTAAAGTGACTAAATTAATGAAGAGCTATAGTCCATAACATTATAAAGAGAGATTGGTTAATTCCATTTAGTGCACATAAAATAAATATAAACATGTAAATTAAGAGAAAAAACTCTTATCGCTGATTAACTTAATTGGTTAGAAAAAGAAAATTAAAACCCGTTATTCTCTATAAATACCTTATTGATTAGAATAGATGTTTAATATAATTTCTTTAATAAGAAATTCACAAATACAATATATTGACTTTCTATTTAACAACGAACTTTATAATTACCATCGCATTAAATTAAAGATTATTTAACATTATATCGCAGATTAAACACAATACTTATAATGATAAAAATCGCCATAATAAAATTTTATTAAAAATAGTGCGACATTAATTTTTTCTCTCTATAATGCGTTTTTTTATTATCTATATTACGAGTTACGAGAACCAAATATGAAACATTCCCCGTTGCGGCGTTCGTTGTTATTAGCCGGTATCACCATTCCATTGGTCAACTTTGCTTTTCCGGCATGGGCTGGCAGCGGCCAGAGCAAGAGGACGTGAAGGCGGACGTTCTTTTAAACTCACAAAATCTCAGGTTCGCTTGGCACAAGCTTCCATGAAGAGTAGAGATTGTAGCGTATCTGAATTATGTGAAGAGCCTGGGATTAGCAGACAGACTCTTTATAAGTATGTAGGGCCAGATGGGGAACTCAGGGAACAATATTTTGATCTAGGACGACCAAATCGATATTCTCACTCTGAAAGCGACTGGCGATTTGCGATAAGTAATCCACTGAACGCGCGAGTCTGTCTAACTTTGTCACGATTAACGTATCTGATGTGGCACACAATAAAGGGGCATTTTCTGCCCCTTTATTGTGTCAGATATATTTGACGATAAGGAAATATGGCGTATACTTTAATTATCGAAGTATAAGGGGCAAAGGAATGATAACTGTATTAAGTACAGAAACATTTGATAACTGGATTGATGCCCTGAAAGACATCAGGGTAAAAACAAAGATTCAGGCACGAATTCGCAGACTGAAAAACGGTAATTCTGGCGATATAGAGCCAGTAGGGGAAGGGTTTTCAGAAATGCGGATTCATGAAGGTAAAGGCTACAGGGTTTATCTAAAAAATCACGGAAAAGTAATCGTTGTTTTGTTGTGTGGGGGAGATAAAAGTACACAGCAAAAAGATATAGCCAGAGCAAAAGCCATTTACAAAGAGATTGAGGGGGAGCTATGAAACTGAAAGAATATGATATTGCAGAACACTTAAACAGTGAAGAAGAAATGCAAATGTATCTTAATGAAATTATGGAAGATGGTGATCCGGCATTGGTACTGTCTGCGCTGGGTGATATTGCCAGAGCCAGAAACATGAGCCAGCTTTCAAGAGAGGTCGGTATGTCCAGAGAAGGGCTATATCATGCTCTTTCAGGAAAAGGTAATCCAACATTCAGCGCTATGATGAAAATAACAAAAGCGTTAGGGCTGAAACTTCATTTCACAGGGGCTTAATTGATCTGCACCCCAAAAGTTGGACGCTATACTTCAACTTTTGGGGCTCTTTAGCCAACGGGTAAGTTCCCCGGTCTTAAACCTAAACCCTTTCACAACGCTGAAACGCATGAACATAGGGTGGCCCTTTTCATTCATTGAAACTGCCGCAACGAAAGGGCATTTCCCTTTTGCCCCTCGCCCTCGGGGACCGTGCTGAGCCCCGCCCCAGTATGGCTGTGGCTCAGCGGTGTGCCCGGTTGCATATTCCAAATCCATGCTCAGAGCGTGATGCACTTATCGTCTCCACCGCGTTGGTTCATGGTATGACTGTCGTCACACGAAAAATACTAAATCCTTGGGTTTAAGGATGATGAAATATTTAAATATGCATGTTGGGTAGTAGGTATAAAACCGGTAGTGGTGATTATTTCTCATTAGCCGTCATCTGTCTGATTTTAATATCCGGCCTCTTTTTGATGCCGTACAGCAAAAATTGTTGCTGTTTCACCCTCAATCCGATACAAGGCGATATAGCCACTACTTCCAAAATCAATAAGCCATTCTCGGAATGCCGGATCCATATCGTCAGCAGGGCGTCCTGCTTCAGGCTGACGTGCCAGCATTTTCACGCCAGCACGTATTGTTTTAATAGCTCGACGAGCAGTGTCTTTGTCTTTTTTAGCAAGAAAACCATAGAGCCGCTGTATATCAGCGAGAGCAGGCGGAGACCAAATCAAACGTGGCATTCAGGTAACTCCGCATCTTCTCCTGCTTCGAGCTTAGCTAACCAGTCGTCCGCTTCTTCAAGCGTCAGGTGTAGTCCATTCTCTTGATACGCTTCCCAAGCACGCAATGCATCCTGTTTGAAAGATTCACGCTTTTCCTCGCGCTCTACATAGTCACGTATAGCTTCACGCATTATCCAATGAGCTGAACGATGTCGCACTTCTGCCAAATACTGGATCCGGCTTTTCAAGTTATCGTCAAGTTTTACTGAGGTTGCCATTTTCTTCCACCTAAATATTAGAAGGTAATACCTTTTAATACTATATCATGAAATCTCCGCTTTACTACTAGGTAAAAAAACCTCCGTTTTTCACTTGCGCTTGGCACGTTGGCTGAATTTGAACGTAATCTACGCCGCCCCCGCGTTGGTTCATGGTATGACTGTCGTCACACGAAATGTGATTGATTTTGAATTGACCGGCGTGCCAATACTAAATCCTTGGGTTTAAGGATGATGAAATATTTAAATATGCATGCTTATATTAAATAAGAAATAAACATGCATATTGAGATATTTATTGAAAATAAAATCAAAGCAGAACATTGAAATATTATTTTACAAATTTGAAAAAACATTTACCAAATCATTGTCATCTATTTTTTTATTTCCGTTATTATTCAAATAAAATCATTTTCATATTTTAATTTTATTGTCATATAGGTTTACTTTTCAGTGAAATAATAATTCACATGCATTAATTTTTTATTTAATTCTTATACAAAAATAATCAATCCTGTAAGTTATAAAAATAGTCCATTATTATTTTTTTGAACTAAACTATGATTATCTCCAATGGATAGAGTTATCTATACAATAATTCAATGTATTAATTACATAAGAAAATAATTTAATTTAAGAGGGATGTATGAGCCCAAAAAATGATTTTAAACCTTTTTCCATTAGAAATGATTCTAATATAGTGAGTCAAGAAAGATATGAAGCAGATAAGAGTTTGCAGGAAGGGTTTCCACCAGAAAATATCTCTACACATGTATTAAATAAGGCATTACGCCAATCATCAACAATAGCTTCTGTGGTAGCTAATTTTATCGCGACAGAATCTGGTAGTGATGTTTTGGATAATGGTGATATAGATAAACTCACCTCCCAACTAAACCAAGCGTTAAAAAAAATAGCCACTGATGGCAAAGTGCCTAATAGCCGGAAAATAAATGGTAAGGCGTTGACTGAGGATATTAATCTGAATGCGAGCGATGTGGGGGCATATACTCAAACAGAGGTAGATAGACTAATTAAAACAGCCAGTGGAATTCCTGTTGGTGCTCCTATTCCTTGGCCATTGCCCCATCCACCTATCGGTTATCTCACTTGTAATGGTTCTACTTTTGATAAATTACAGTACCCGAAGTTAGCAGAAGCTTATCCCAGTGGTAGATTACCCGATTTAAGAGGAGAATTTATCCGTGGTTGGGACGATGGGCGTGGTGCTGATAATGGGCGAAAATTATTATCCTGGCAGGAAAGCTCTACTATCGCTTCATATGCTGGCCTTTACACAGATAAAATAGGACATGCCTTAACGGACATGGACGGTACAGCCTACTATGTACAAGATTATTACCAATATCAAGCACCAGAAAAATCACAAAGCGTTTCTGTTGGAATGCCTTATTCACGGATCAGACCCCGAAATATCGCATTTAACTACATTGTAAAAGCGGAATAATAACACAAAAATATATCTTAAATACTGAAATATAATATCGTTAAAGTTTTACCGACTTTAAATGTTGATAAAAATATTTTTTAAATCAGCACATTGACTTAATAAAAGCTCGTATAAAACGAGCTTATCGCTATGTTATGAAAAATGAGTATAAATTATTTGTAATTATTTCTAATAATTTAATGTATTAATTATAAAATTTAAGGGAAGTATATGAACCAAAAAAATGATTTCAAAGCTTTTTCTATTAGTAATAATGCTAATGTGGTGAGTCAAGGAAAATATGAAGCAGATAAGAGTTTGCAGGAAGGGTTTCCACCAGACAATATCTCTACGCATGTATTAAATAAGACATTACGCCAATCATCAACAATAGCCTCTGTGGTAGCTAATTTTATTGCGACACAATCTGGCGATGATGTTCTGGATGATGGTGATATAGATAAACTCACCACCCAACTAAATCGAGCATTAAAACAAATAGCCACTGATGGCAAAGTGCCTAATAGCCGGAAAATAAATGGTAAGGCGTTGACTGAGGATATTAATCTGAATGCGAGTGATGTGGGAGCATATACTAGAACAGAGGTATACACTCGGTCAGAAGTATACACCCGAGCAGAGGTGGATAGATTGATTAAGACAACCAGTGAGATTCCTGTTGGTGCTCCTATTCCTTGGCCATTGCCCCATCCACCTATCGGCTATTTCACTTGTAATGGTTCCGCTTTTAATAAATTACAGTACCCAAAGTTAGCAGAAGCTTATCCTGATGGCAGATTACCCGATTTAAGAGGCGAATTTATTCGTGGTTGGGATGATGGGCGCGGTGTGGATGCTAAGCGTGTAATTTTAACATCTCAAGAGGATGCCATTCAAAAAATTACGGGAACATTTACAACTATCAGAGCTGTTGTTATTAACGCCGCTGGAGCATTTTCACTTGGGGATAGTACACATAGAGGCAATACACTTGATGGGGGAGACTACGGAAGAGTGGTCAATTTCGATTCATCACTTGTCGCACGCGCAGCCACAGAAACCCGCCCTCGAAATATCGCCTTTAATTACATCGTAAAAGCGGAATAATAACACAAGAATATATCTTAGATACTGGAATCGCCATAGCCATATTAGTTATGAATAATATCATCGTTTATCATGACACCTGGCGCTAGCAAAATCATTTTCACGGATAATAAAAGCTCATCAGGTAAGATGAGCTTTTATTGCTTTCTAGACACGCTCGAAGTTTGGATTGAGCATCGTCATCATATTTGGAAAACCAGATGACAAGAATACAGTTCCTATGCTCTGAAAAAGTTTCAGTATGTTATCGATGAACAAATTCATCATCAGAACGAGGCGCTTCTCCACCTATCCGGAATAGGGTATCCCGGAATGCTTTTATATCAGCAGCTTTGGCACGGTCTGAAAAAAATTGCTCAGTTTCCAGAGCAGAAATTTTTTCCGCAACTGCGATAGCAATAAACTGGTTAACGCTGGTACGATCACGCTTTGCCACTCTGGTGACTTCCTCTCTTAGAGATTTCAGTAATCGCAATGGATAGGTTGATGTTTCACTCATTTCTCACTCTCCTAATGGCAATGGCCGGTGTCATAACCTCAATATTAAACGTTCCAAACACAGTACCATAATAACCACCTCATGCAATCCCTGAAAATCAAAGAGTTCGCTTAAAGTTAATGGTTAATATAAATCAGGTTGATATTTCATTAGCGACAAACTTAATTAGCTTAAAAAACAAAATCAAATATTAATAAAGTGCTATTTCTTAATCAGCGCTTTGATGCAATAAAAACTCAAAAAGGATTTTATTTCCATAAAAAAGTTAACCACAGATTAAATCAAACTATAACTCCACCTATATTTCCATTTTTCTGACTCGTCAGATTTTGATTATTAAAAACAGGGGCATGAAAAATAAGACAAGTATGAAAATGCATTTTTACCACAATGTACCTTATCGATTTTTTACCATAAATACAATTAGTTACAGAATAATATAAAATCCAAAACATTATGTTTCACTCTACGGCTATTGCATTAAGTCAATATTCGTGAGAATTTATTCCCCGCCGAAATACGGTGGGTTTTGAATATCATTAAATGTGTCACAGCATATTAACTTACTATCAATAACGTTAATTGATCTCTTCATCTATTTCTCATCTTAATTCGGCTACTTACTGTCTATCTCATAATACTTACTGAAATAGACCATTAATCAGGTTTGGTGCGGTTTAACGTAAGTTTGCACTTCCTGTCATATATAAAGGTAAAAGGTGCCATGAATACTCAACGTAAGCTTGATAAAGTCAGACCGCCCCGAGTTCAGATTACTTATGATGTTGAATTAGGTGGCGCGGTCGAGAAAAAAGAATTGCCTTTGGTTATTGGCGTTATTGGGCAATTTGCTGAGCAATCTATTCCCATGCGTGAACGTCGTTTTATGCAGGTTGATAAAGATAATTTTAATGCAGTGATGGAAGGTTTATCACCTTCATTGGAATTACAGGTTGAAAGTGCGCTGCCGGGTCAGAGCGGATTTATGAATGTCGATTTGCAATTTAAATCAATGGCTGACTTTACCCCAGAGAATTTGGCGAAACAGATAGAACCGCTTCGTCATTTATTAGAGGTACGCGGCAAACTCAGTGATTTGAAAGGCCGTGCATTGAGCAATGAAAAATTGCGTGACCGTCTGGCGGAAATTCTAGCTGAACATGCGGATAAATTACCGCAGGTAAATGAAGAAGCAGATGACGTCACCCCGGAAAATAGCAATATCCCGGAAAATAACAATATTCCGGAAGATAACAATGCACAGTGAGGACAGCATGGAACAGAGCGTTGTTGAACAACAAGAATTGAAAACGACGGAAACAAGTGGTGATTTTCTTGATCAAATTATTGATAACACCCAAGCCATTCGTCGAGAAGCCGATCGTGATCGGGTAAAAAGCCAGCTCGACCAGTTTCTGGCCGAAGTCACCTCCGGTTCACTGGTGGTTTCTGGCGATTTGGTAAACAGCATTGACGAACGTATCGCCGCGATTGATGCGCTGATGTCCGCTCAACTGAGTCTGGTATTACATCACCCGGAATTTCAGCGTCTGGAATCTTCTTGGGTAGGGCTTAAAGGATTACTTGACCAAAGCGAAACGGATAATACTCAGATCCGCATGTTGAACGCGACGAAAACCGATTTGATTAAAGATTTTAAATCGGCATCGGATTTCGATCAGTCAATGCTGTTTAAAAATGTGTATGAATATGAATACGGTACCTTTGGTGGTGAACCTTATTCCGCATTTGTCGGTGATTTTGACTTTGATAACAGCCCGGAAGATCTCTACTTACTGGAGCAGATTTCTCATGTGGCCGCAGCCGCCCATGCGCCGTTTATCAGTTCAGTCAACGCGGGCATGTTGGGGCTGAATGATTTTGGTGAACTACCACGTCCACGTGATTTATCCAAACTGCTTGCAACATCCGATTATCTGCGTTGGAAACGCTTCCGGGAATCTGATGACTCTCGTTATGTCGGCTTGACGTTACCACGAGTCATTGGCCGTTTGCCTTATGGGGCAAAAACCATCCCGGTTGAACAATTCTGCTTCGAAGAGCAGGTAAAAGAAGGGGATAGCGGTAGTTATCTGTGGATTAACGCCGCCTATGCACTGGCAGGCCGTATGGTGGCTGCATTTGAACAGTATGGTTGGTGTGCTGCGATCCGTGGTGTAGAAGGCGGAGGATTGGTCGAAGCATTGCCAGCGTATCACTATACCTCTGTGTCCGGTGAAAATGTGCTGCAATGCCCGACTGAGGTGGCTATCTCTGATCGCCGCGAAAAAGAGTTAGCAGAATTAGGGTTCATTCCTCTGGTTTATTATAAAGGAACTGACTATGCCGCATTTTTTTCGGTACAGTCACCAAATAAGCCGAGAAAATATAATTCTGACCTGGCAAATGCCAACGCAAAATTATCAACCCAATTGCAATATATTATGACAACATCTCGTTTCGCCCATTATTTGAAAATGATTGTGCGTGACAAAGTGGGCAGTTTTATGTCCCGCGGAGAATGTCAATCTTATCTGCAAAACTGGATCAACCAATATATTGTTGGCTCTGATACCGTTGGTGCGGAAATAAAAGCGAGCCACCCATTACGGGAGGCAAGAGTTGATGTTGTTGAAGTTCCTGGATCACCGGGAACATATCGGGCTGTAGCCTATTTAAGGCCGCATTTCCAATTAGAAGGATTAAGTATGTCTTTACGGTTGGTTGCTGATTTACCGCCATCATCGGCTGCCTGATTTTTCTATTTATTAATATTTATCCTATTTATTACAACTAACTGGAGTAGTTAATTATGAGTTCTTCAATCTTTTTACAAATTGATGGTATTAAAGGTGAAAGTACCGACAGCAAACATAAAGAGTGGATTGAGCTGGAACATGTCAATTTTGGTCTATTTAACCATGCACGTATTGCAGACAGCGGTAAACGTAAAATTACCGTTGGTGCAGCGGATTTCCGTACCATTGACTGTGTGAAGGTGATGGATTCCAGTTCTATTGGCTTACTGTCTGCTGTGGCGCAAGGTACCGCGATTAAGAAAGTGAAACTGGAAATCTGCACGATTTTCAAAGGCGAAATGCATCCTTATGCGGAAGTGGAAATGGACGAATGTATTATCTCTGACGTTCATGAAACCTGTTCACGTGGCGGTGAATTCCCACAAGAACAGATTTCTATCGCCTATTCCAAAATTAAGTGGACATTTACGCCACTTAAAGAAGATGGAACTAAAGGAACTAAGGTGGGACCGGAAGGTTGGGATCTTATCGAGAACAAAAAACAATAACAATTACCGTTTACTGTCGGCCTTTGGCCGACAGTTTCTAGCCGGAAAAATATGATGATTCAGCCTTCATTTCTTCATCGCCTGAAAGATGATTATCCACAAGATGAAAAACAGGGTGTCGCACTTATCTGGTCACGTCAGGAAGTTGTCCAAAGCCTGATTTCTGATTTAAGTATGTTATTTTCATCAAGACCGATTTCTGAAATTTCCCCTTTATTTGGTGAGTTGCCGAAATCAGTTTTAAATTATGGCGTTCCCGATGTCATTAATGTGGATATTTCCGATGATGAACGTATTGATGCACTTAGCAATAATATTTACCAAGCTATTTCCTGGTTCGAACCCCGTTTGAAAAATGTCGTTATTACATTACAAAAAAATACGCCAGAAAATATCATTTTCTGGGTGAGTGGAATTTTCCTCGACGAACAAGTGGTGTTTTCTATCTCATGGAACAGTACCGCATATACCTATTCAATTTCATGGGATAAATAACAAGATGATGTTATTACCGCAAAAAATATTGACTTATTACAACCGGGAATTGAGTTATTTAAGACAATATGGCGCTGCTTTCTCGCAGCGTTTTCCTAAAATTGCTAAACGTCTTGGGTTCGCAGAAGGTGTTTCAGAAGATCCGCATGTAGAACGTCTGGTGGAATCTTTTGCATTTCTGACAGCAAAAATCCACCAGCGGATTGATGAAGATATGCCGGAACTGAGCAACGCCATGTTAGAGGTATTAGCGCCACAGTTTCTACGTCAGGTACCGTCGGTATCGTTGGTGCAGTTTCAACAGGACCCGTTAACATCCGGTGTAACCGGAATGATGACGGTAGCGCGGCATACTCCGTTGATTTCTCAACCGGTAGGTGATGTGACATGTCGTTTCCGCACGGTATATCCGCTGGAGATGTTGCCATTGGATTTAACGCATGCAGAACTAATACCAGACCCTTACGATCGGGATTTCATCTTAACGCTGAATTTTACCTTGTGGCCGGGTGCCAGCTTTCAGGCACAACATATCCGGTTGTACTTACATGGCGCGCCAATGCTGACCCATAGCTTGTATGAATTGTTGTCGGCCCAAGTTAAGCAACTGGAATGCCGGTTAGGCGAACGTACATTCAACCTGAATCGCCGAGGTGTTCAGGTGGTGGGCTTTGATCCGCAAGATAACTTATGTGCCGATGATCCATTGATAAATCCGGTTCACCACTTGTTTCGTGATTATTTCAGTTTCCCAGAAAAATTCTTATTCTTGGATATTCCACTACCGGATGCCGGTTTGATTACCCGTTCATTAGGTGAGCTGCAATACCGTTTTCGGCTTAAGGATTGTGTCGCATTGCGCCGCATTGAACGTATGAGTGATAAAGTCAGCAACGAAACCTTCCGGCTAAATTGCGTGCCGATAATTAATCTGTTTCCTCATCATGCGGAACCCATTATTCCACTGGAAACAGAGCATGAATATCTGGTTCAACCGGATGCGCGTCGCCCACAAAGTATGGAAGTCTATACCATTGATCAGGTCGAAATTGTCAGCCGTCAGCAGGAACAATTAAGTTCCAAACCGGTGCCGTCATTATTTGGTATTGGGCATACGCAATCTGACGAACAGTTCTCATTGTTTTGGCAGGCAACGCCACGTCCCTCACTCAGACATAACGATCTTGGGATGAATATGTTCATCGGTTTTTCTGATAGCAGTGGCGAACATCTGAAACCCGAAACCGATGTGGTGATCTTGAGTCTGACCTGTACTAATCGCGATATACCGCGGCAATTAAGCAACGGTCATCCTGATGGGGATTTCGAATCAGAAAGCGCGTTGCCAGGGGTAAAAATTCTGGGATTGATCCGTCCCCGATTGCCGGTACGTCCACAACCCAATAGTGCACTGAACTGGCGGTTGGTATCGCAACTCAATTTGAACCAAATGCTACTGAGTGGCCCGCAAGGGGTTCAATGTTTAAAAGAGACGCTAGAACTCTACAACCTGCTTGGCGATCCAGCCATATCGCGGTTGATTGCACAATTACAGCAGATTGCTATTGCACCAGTAAGTGCACGCCTGAATCCCGCCGATCCCTATTCTCTGGCGCGTGGGCTGGAGGTGACATTAACATTTCAGGCACAAGCCGGGGAATTTGTTGATTTTTACCTGTTTTGCAGCTTGTTAGAACGTTTTATCGCAATGTATACACCGATTAACAGCTTCACGCAGACCGTAACACAGTTAGAGACGATTAATAATAGTACCCGCCGTTGGCCACGTCGCAGTGGGAGGCTGACATGGCTATAGAAAATAAAATGCGTTTAGTTGGCGGCCGTTTTTATCAAAATGTACGTCGTCTGCTTAAACGTTGTCGCCAGCGTGAAGAAACGGCAATCATCCCTGATGATGTGGTGCAATTCAGTTCGGTACTGACATTAGATGCGCCGGAAAGGGAAGTCGAGTCGCTATTACCACCGCAAGAGGGGGATGAGCAGTATCGCATGGCGGTACATCACTTTGGTCTATTAGGCACCCTTGGCGCATTACCGTTGCGTTATACCGAATGGTTGATTGACAGGCGTTACCGCTATGGTGACGAATCAGCTCAGGCGTTTATTGATATTTTTACTCATCGTCTGCTTAGCCTGCGTTTTCAGGCATGGCAGAAATACCGGTTATATATTAATACCGAGTTACAAAACCATGCCGAGCTACAAACCTATGCGGAGCTACAAAACCATGCGGAATGGCAAAATTATCGGGCTTTACCGGCAGTCATTCCAGCAGTTGCCGGCCAGTTGATGGCGGACACCACACAGCGTTCTCATCCCGCCTGTGTCGGGTTGCTGGCAACACCGGTCCGCTCAATGGTGAATTTGCAGCAGCTATTGCAGCGGGAATTGAGTATGGCAGTCAACATCCAGCCCTTTAAAGGGCGCTGGCAATATGCTGAACAGGCACACTGTTGCTGTTTAGGTCGCAGTTTGTTAGGTGATAACCCGATGTTGGGTCGCGCTTATTGGGATATTCAATCAGGATTTCATATTCAGTTGGGGCCGTTTGCCGCTCGGCAACGAGCCGCCTTTATGCCGGGAAATGAACAATATCGCAAACTGACACAATGGGTGTGGCAATTTGCCGGACCGCTGCTCTCCTTTTCACTGGAATTGTTGGTACAGCATAGCGGGCAAGGCAATGTATTAAATGGCAGCCGCCAATTGGGGTGGGATGGTTGTTTGGGCGATACCGGCGAAAGCAATATTCAGCGTCTCTATTTGGCTGAATGTACAGGTCCCTACGCAAATTAAACCAAAAACGCAGGTAATAAAAAGATGCTATTAGGGCAAAAGAATCGTTTTTTACAAGTTATCGGTAGCCTGTCAGATATTGTGGCACTGAACAAAATAGAAGGTGAAGAGCACCTGTCGCGACCTTATTCATTTTCTGCTCAGCTCTATTCCAACGCAGACTGGGATAAGCTGGAGTCTCATATCGGTAAACCTTTGGCATTTCGTCTTGGCGAAGCGCCGAATCATCGCATTGTGCATGGCATATTGACTGAATTGCAGCAACAAGGTTTTAGCGACGGCCAGTTTTGTTATCAAGCACGTATTGAACCTTGGCTGAAAATGCTGACATTAACCCATAATTTGCGCGTCTATCAGCGCATCAGCGTGCCGGATATGGTATGTGATATCTTCCGTAAACGTGGGTTTAACGACGTTGAACTGGCGCTAAAAAGCCGTTATCCGAAGCTTGAATATTGTATGCAATACAAAGAATCAGATTTTGACTTTGTGACACGTCAACTGGAACACGCGGGGATTTTCTATTTCTTTCGCCATGAAGAAAGGCGTCATGTACTGGTATTGGCAGATCACCCTTCGGCGTTTATTAACGCACCGTTAGCGGTATTGCCATATCAATCGAAGATGGGTGATCAGCAAGGCTATGGGCTACGCGCCTGGCATATTCATCGCACAATGATTCCAGGTACGGCGGAAATGAATGGTTATAACGTTAAAAGTGCTGCGGCAATCAGTGCCAGCGCCAAAGCGAACAGCGGCTATTCTACCAATCCCAAGCTTTCTATCTATGACGACCGACGTCAGGAGGAACGTAACCAACTGGAAACACAGGCAACGCTGTGCATGGAACAATGGGAATCACAGTCCTATTACGCACGCGCCGTTAACAGTTATCCCAGTTTACAAGTGGGGCATCAGTTTACCCTGAAAGGGCACACCCGCGCCGATGGCCGTTATGCCGTCGGCCACCAGCGATTAAAAGCGGAGAACAACCTGGAGGAAGGTGAATTACTGTTTTCGTCTCAGGTGACCTTATTCCCGGCGAATAATGTATTCCGTCCGCGTCCTTCGGTTACGCGGCCCTACATTTCCGGCGTATTGTCCGCGTTGGTGGTAGGGCCGACGTCAGAGGAGATCCATACAGATGAACAGGGCCGCATCAAAATCCAGTTTCACTGGGATAAAGAGCATAAAAAAGATGATGACAGCTCCTGCTGGATACGGGTCAGTCAGTTCTGGAATGGCGCAAAGTTTGGTGCACAATTTGTGCCACGTGTGGGCAATGAAGTCTTGGTGAGTTTTATTGATGGCGACCCGGATAGCCCGCTGGTGACCGGAACGGTTTATAACGGGGTGAAGATGCCACCATTCGCGCTACCGGGGCAGAAGACCCAAAGCGGGATTACGACGCGCAGTAGTGCAAAAGGCACGGTGGAGCAAGGACATCAGTTCTGTTTCGAAGATAAGAAAGGTGAAGAGTTTATTTTGCTTCACTCACAAAAAGATATGCGCCTGAAAGTGAAAAATGATTTTTCGGCGCAGATCGATCGCAACGTGTTATGGGAAATCCAAGAAAAGCGCGATACCCAAATTAAAAAGGGCAATGACACATTAATTTTGAGCGAGGGCAACGCCTTAACTGAGGTGAAAAAAGGTGACAAAAAACAAACGCTGGATCGTGGCAATTTTACCACCACCGTCAGTGCAGGCAGTTATGAGCTGGAAGTATCCAGCGGTAACGCCAAAATCAATGTCGGTCAACAATGCACAATGACGGCAAATCAGGGCATTGAACTGAAAGTCGGTGCCAGCACATTATCGATTACCCCGGCCGGGATCACCATCAAAGCACCATCGGTTACCGTAGAAGGATCAGGAAAACTGGCGTTGAAGAGCAGTGGCATGGCGGAGCTAACTGGCACCACGGTAAAAGTAGAAGGCAGTGCAATGGCACAGCTAAAAGGCGGCATTGTTCAGGTGGATGCGACCGGCATTGCTATGGTGAAAGGCACTTTGACCAAGATTGGTTAATAGCAGGATCAACGAATAATAAGAGTTTGCCATCATGGTTAAATTACGACACTGCCAGCTTTCGCCACAGGCGGAATTGGTACTACAACAACACGCGGCACATGAACAGAATCTATCGGCGCTCAATAAAGAAATATTGTGGCAAGACGCAGTGTACTACACCATTTTTATGTTGCCTTACACTCAGGCTCTGGAACTGGCACTGACATTTATCTCCTGTGTTTACGAACGCGATCTGATGCAAGGACAACGGTCGTTATTGCAACAAGTGCGGCACTGGCGGGTTGATGGCGGTGATCCGTTGCGTCATGAACTGTTCGAACAGGCGCAAACAGTCGGGTTCGATAACCCGATCTCATGTCTGGCACTTTCCGTTTTTTGGAGTGAAGGCAGCATGACCCCCCCGGATTTGGAAGCGGTCTATCCACAACCGTGGCAGTCACTGGCGGCATTAGCCGATACGTTGTGCCTGATATTGCACCTTTATGGCGAACAACCAGAACGACAAATGCAGTACGTTGAGCAATTTTTTCAACTGGCACATGGTCAACTAAGGCAATTGCCGCCATCGCAGGATCAGGGACGCAAAAACTATCTACACCATGAAGCCACATTATCAGGAGAACAATGATGCCAATGCCAGCCGCCCGTGTGGGTGATATGCATATTTGTCCAATGGTCTCGCCTGCGGTACCTCCGGTGCCACATGTAGGTGGACCGATTATGCCACCAGGTGTACCAACGGTGCTGATTGGTGGATTGCCCGCGGCAACAATGGGCTCAATGCTAGTGTGCGTCGGGCCGCCGGATACCGTAGTCATGGGTAGCCCAACAGTATTGATCGGTGGACGGCCAGCGGCCAGACTCGGCGATCTGTGCGCACATGGCGGCACAATTACCACAGGCTATCCATTGGTGATTATTGCTTGAAATGGAAGTTACTGTGAACTTAGCCCAAACAGATATCGCACGTTTTTTACAACCGATTGCTGCTGACAAACCAGCAGGGTGCGATATCGAATACGAACCTATTTTTGAACAGATAAACGCCGCGCGTGAAACCGACGACGATTTTCTCCAAGACGACACATGGGGTTATGAAACCCGTCAGGCTGATTGGATGAAGGTTTCAGCGTTGTGTCAGGAAGTACTGGAAAAACAGAGTAAAGATTTGCAGATAGCCTGCTGGTTAACCCAAGCGCAAGGGGAACTGTATGGTCTGGCAGGGATTAGTGGCGGTATCACATTACTTGCCCATCTACTGGAAACTTTTTGGCCGGTGCTCTACCCGCCGCTGGATGATACAGAGGCAAACAGTGCGGATGCCCGTCTTGGTCGGTTAAGCTGGTTGGATAATCAATTGGTGAAACAATTGGACAATCTGACACTGACCGATGATGGCAAATTGAGCTTAAGCGTCTGGCAACGCGTGCAATATTTTGAACAACGCGTTGCCGTTAATAGCGAATTACGCAGTGCCTTGATCAGTGATGGTTATTTCGGTATGGCTGAGTGCGACGGCAGTATTCGCACTACACCCGCCGAACAATTTAACCAATTACTGACGCGGGCTGAACAAGTTAATAAGGCATTAGCAGAACTGCAAAAAATCATGGTGGAACTATTGCCTGATGCCGGTAACAGCATGAGTGCCAGTACGCAGCGATTGCAAGAGCTGGTGGCCTTAATCGAACGATTTCGTGACATGGTGGCACCGGGATCAAGCCAGGAATACGGCAATAACAATGAAGCAATAGCGGCAGGGGGAGATGCGCCAAACGGCATGAATACGACTTTTTTAACAGAAGATCGGGCGCACCATGAAATGCGCGCTATCGCCATAGGACAAATGATCAATATCGCCAATTACTTTCGTCAAAATGAACCTACCAGTCCGGTGCCCTATTTAATTGAACGTGCAGCACGTTGGGCAAATATGGGCATGGCCGAATGGCTGGAAGAAATGATGTCAGAAAATACCTCCGCGCTACAAGAAATTATGCGCGTGATGAAAGGACCAGAAATAAATAGAGAGCAAAATGAATAACATAAATTTTTATAGCATCATTAAACGCCGTTTTTTAATATTGACAGTAATTCTTTTAATAAGTGGTTGCAGTCATTCTATCTCCAACGATGAAAAACGCTTGCAGGCAATCGAACAAGCCAAACCGGTTTATGCCAGCAATGCCATTCGTTTAAAAATAACCGCGGTTCCGCAACTGAATGTTTTTAATAATATACCAAACAGTTGCACAATATTAATTGTTCAAGCGGAGAAACGTGAACAATTAGATAAATTACTGGCTAATCCGGCGTTATTACGCAATTTATTTTCCGGCACCGGTGCAACAGAACACATATTACAGTTGGATAATTACGTGATGATGCCGGGGCAATCAGTATCTTTACACATCGATAGAGCGGAACAGGCGCGTTATATCGCATTAATTGCCGGTTACTACCCGGCACCAGAGAGTACTCATACGCGAGTATTATCACTGCCGCTGCGCCTTGAGCAACACGGTTGGTGGAATAGCGCCTGGAGTGCTGAATTTGTTCCCATGCGTATTAATCTGACGCTAGGACGTTACGCCATTACCCGCAGTGATTTCTCAGCAGGTAACACTGGCGATGAGGTAGTTTTCCCCGAACAAATCGTTTTCCCCGGACAAACGGCGGAATCCGGCAATGACGAAAGTGTGTTGAGGAAGTAACCCATGTTTGAACATAAACCGATGTATTGGTATTCAGGATTATATTTACAACCGCAACACTTTCAGGCCCATGAATTGCAACATGAATACTGGCAAGGACGTTATCAGTTACTGACACAACCTTATGCTTTTGGTGTGGTGAAACTCGCATTCAATCTGGCCGCGCTAAGTGATGAAGTACTGAGTGTCCATCACGCCGCGTTTATTTTTCCCGATGGTGGTTACGTGGATTGTGATGTCAACGGCGTACTCAGTGCCCGATCATTGCGGGATTGCTGGCCGGTACGTGACAAACCGCAGCGCATCTATGTTGGCCTGCGCATGTTCAGCCACAATCAGAATAACGTCACCGGTATCACGGATGCCAATGGTGTCGGTAATATCACCAGTCGGTGGGTAACATGGCCGCAAGAACAGCGTATGCGGGATGCTTTTGGCGAGGGGCCGGAAGCGGAAGTGCAACAATTGACCTATAACTTACGTTTTTTCTTGCACGATGAGATTGCTCAGGCAACGGGTTATACACTATTACCGGTTGGCCAACTGCACTGCACCAGTGACGGTATTGCGCTGGATAACCGCTATCTACCGCCATGTTTGACGCTCTATGCTGTGCCACAACTGGGCCAGCGCATTGATCAACTGTGTCAGGAGTTAACCGGGCGTATCCATCAATTGGAAGAGTTGAAACGCCCGCAAACACTGGAAGGGGAAATTTATACTCAGGAAAAAAGCACATTATTGCTGACACTACGGACTCTGGCGCGTTATGTCGTACAGTTGCACCATTTTCAGGAAGCGAGAGATGTTCACCCCTTACAGATTTTTGGATTATTGCGCCAACTGATCAGCGAGCTTTCCTGTTTTACCGACCGTTGCTCCTTTTTAGGCCAGTGGAACGGGCAGGAAGAGGTACTGGAGAAATATCAGCATCTGGATCTGGCGCTAACTCTTGATAGTTGTGAACGGACAATTGCCGATTTGCTTAATGCGCTGGTGCTGGAACCCAATACCGTGATCTCTCTGCAACAGGAAAGCCGTGGTTATTATCATGCAACCTTCAATACGACGGGGAGCAATGAACAGCAACGGCTCTATTTGGTGCTGCGTTCTGACAGCTTTACCCATCGCGAGCGTGAAATTCCTGATGATCGCTTGATTAAACTGGCGGCGGCAGAACAGATCGACAACATTATTAACCGTGCTTTGCCCGGTGTACGTCTGTACTACCAGGAAATTGCGCCACATGGTTTACCTAACCGAGCAAATACCTGCTATTTCCGGCTAGAAAATCGCGGTGCATTATGGCAGCAGGTAGAAGAGAGCAAACGTGTGGCAGTGCACTGGGCAGATGCGCCAGACGATTTACAAACAGAAATCGTTATAGTGAGAGCGTCATGATGCAGTTGTTGGATTGTTATATTCCCGTATTCACTTGCGTATTGCGCATGATCCAGCAGCAGGTGAATCAAGCGGAAACACTGCGGCAAACCGTATTAGCTGAGTTGACACAAGCGCAGAATAGGGCGCGTTTGCAGGGTTATGGGGCACAAGATATCGAAGAGGCAAATTTCGCCGTAGTAGTTTGGGCAGACGAAGCCATTTTGTGTGCAGGTCAGAAAGCGTTGAGTATTTGGCGCCAATCATCATTGCAGGCTGAGCTTTATGATGCCGAACTGGGCGGAAATACGTTTTTTGATCGCCTTGCGGCATTAGTACCGGATAATTATCCGGTTCGATTGGTCTATGTTTTTTGTCTGCTTGCTGGATTTTATGGCCGTTATGGCAAACATGATAATTTGGAATTACACAATATTATCCAGCAAGAGTTAAATAATCTTCCTGATACTTTGCGTGGTTATCTCTCTTTAGAAAATCACCGATTAATGAACAGCTACGATAATAAGCCGAAAAATAAATACCCCAATCATAAATGGCGTAGAAAATTAATATTATTCATGTCATCTATTACATTAATTTATATTTTTATTACCGTCTATTTATTAAGTATTGGTCGGTAAACTCGGAAATCAAACATGAAAAAATTATTTTATGCCATTGGCTGGCTTAGCGTGATGGTTATCCTTTTATTACTCAGTTTAACTATTGCGGTGGCATTTTCATGGCCGACAATAGGCGGTTTATTACTATTTATTTGCCTATTACTGTTGTTATTATTGCTGCGTGTGGCAATGGCATTCATGCCAGAAATAATGAATAAACTGCGCTGGTTAAATAAATTCTGGCGGAAAGGAAATAACCGTCTGGAATATTTACTCTATCAGCACTGGAGACAAGGAGGATATTTACAAAGTTGGCGTCGATTCCGTTCACTGTTACACCGTAACGAACCCGTTCCACCGTGGTTTCTGGTGGTAGGGGAACGGGGCAATGGTAAACAGAAGTTGTTAACACGCTGCAATGTGGTGCCCATGACGGGGAAAAATCTGCCAGCGCTGACAGAAAACACCTTTACCTGTCGCTGGTGGTTCTTCCGCCGGGCAATGTACATGGTTGTTTCCGGCCGTTATACCGAAGGTCAATCCCTGTACCGGCAAGCCTGGTTGCGTCTAATCAGTTGGATCGCACAAGTACGTAAACCCGCTGGCGTACTCGTTTGCTTATCGGTGGAACAGTTGCTAAACAGCGACAATAGAGCGCTCTATATCGCCGCACGTCAGGTACGTGCTCAGTTGGAACCATTACAGATACGTCTGGAACGCCGCTTACCCATCTGGCTGATCCTTACCCACAGCGAAACATTGCCGGGGTTTGACCATTGGTGCACCCAACTGTCAGTAGAACAACATGCTGAATTGCTAGGCGATTTTATCGAGCATCATACGGTGGGTAATGTCACCGACGTGCTGGATAAGAGCATGAACACCATTGTTAACACGTTGAAAATGATGCGCCTTAAGTTGCTCAATCAGCAACGGCAGCAACCCAATGCAGAAATCTTAGCGTTACCAGAAACGGTAGCTCAACTGCAACCTGCACTGGGTTGTTACTTGAATGCACTGTTCGACCAAGACCATTATCTGGAGCATGGTCTGTTGCGTGGCCTGTTTTTTACCGCCGAGCATCAAACTGCTGGCGTTTTCAGCCAACGTTTGTTGGGAGAATACCTGCCAGATCAAGTTCAACATAGCCAAGATCAACGTAGTCATAGCGTATTGCTGACCGGCTGGCGGACATTGACCAAACGCGTATGCGTTAGCCTACTCAGTTTGATGCTGGTGTACGGTGTCGGCAATGCATTGATGACGACCTGGCGTGGCGTTACGCAACTTGAAAATATCCATGAGGCAGACCCGCTTGAGCGGAGTTACTTGCGCTACCAAAAAGTTGAATACTGGTTGCAGGAAACCTTGCCATCTCTGTTTTTCTATCCGGTCACCCATACGATGGAACAACGGATGGCGCAGCAATACCAGCAACAAGCACCTGTTGGTGCATTCAACCCGGAGTCGGTAGCAACACACTTACTAGCACGTTTCCATAACGCGGAAACACCGCAAAAACGACTGTTGGTTTTACATTGGGCACGCTTTATTAACATAGAACAGGCAATGACACATGGCGCTACGCTAGAAACTTTACAGCGTATGCCTGCTTATTCAGCTTCACTATTAAGTGGTGAAAACGATCCTTTATCCGCGGAACAACGCGTCGCACTTCGTCTGGCGCAATATCGCCAAGGCAATGCACAGCAAGCATTTGATCAGTGGCGAAATGTATTGCAAACACTACTAGAAGATAGCAATAACTGGCAGTGGCTATTAGCCGACGAACAACCGACTGGCACGCATTCGCTGACACTGGCTGATTTCTGGCCGCTCGCCAGCGATGATGTTGCCACAATTAACACACGTATTCGTGGTATCTATACCCAAGCAGGTGAGCAAGATATTCAGGCAACCTTAGGAGAACTGGCACAAGCCCTTAACAGACCGGCATTCTTTACTCCTTTACAGCGCTCGTTTTATCAACAGTATCAAAATCAGCGCCAATCAGAGTGGTTAGCATTCGCTCAGACTATGCCTCAAGGAGAGATGTTAGTTCGAGGCAAGAAAAACTGGCAAGCGCTGATATTAGCAGCGGGCCAATATGACAGCCCCTATATCACCTTTCTGACCCAGCTAGAACGTGATTTATCCACGATAGAGCAGGCGGATCGGCAGCCTTGGTTACAGACACAGCAGCGTTTATGGCAACTGCATGGTTATGTGCAAAAAAGTGGCATGATGCAACGAGTCTCGCTAGGGAATTTCTCTGTGCGCCAGCGCATCATGTCATGGCTTGGAATTTCACCGCAGATCTCGGTACGGCTGGATGATACCGCGCTGACACGCTATCGCACCTACCGACAGGCGGTGCAGTTAAATAGCCAACGCGAGTTGCTCAGTGATATGGAAACCGAGGTGTTGGTTAAAAATGCGCTAAATAACGAGAAAGGAGAGTTGGATGATAGCGGTTTACGCGCATTGTTTAACCGTTTCACCCTGTGGCGCCATGAGACTGAAAGCAAACAGAGTGCAGGGGTAAATGAAACCTTATGGCGGCTCTATCAGGGTGATGCGCATCTGGTACTGCGTTACGCCTTCTTAAGTGCTGCCAGCCGCTTGCAAACTCAGTGGGAAAGCAAAGTGATTTGGCCGATGGAAAAATTGAGCAGACAGGAACTGTTTGATGGCCGGGAATTGAACGCGCGTTTGTATGAAT
Organism: Photorhabdus sp. RW14-46; assembly: GCF_963887965.1. Classification (NCBI taxonomy): domain Bacteria; kingdom Pseudomonadati; phylum Pseudomonadota; class Gammaproteobacteria; order Enterobacterales; family Morganellaceae; genus Photorhabdus; species Photorhabdus sp. RW14-46. The sequence goes on from NZ_CAWPHH010000016.1 coordinate 60,538, forward strand.
ACAGCAACGCATTTGTACGGGATACCGCAGAGTATGCGCTGGATATCCGTCCTGAAGGGATTAAACGTCAGGAAATAGAGGATGTAGTCTTTCCGTTTAGCGACGATTTCATTTTCTATATCAATAACCTCATTCAACCGAATGACCTACTTTCAGCGACATCGGATATTCGCCGTCGTCTGCAAGAGAAACTCGCCTTATTGGAAAGCGAACAGCAACTGACGACAGCACAGCAGGAACCGGAGCAAGAACAGAAGCCATCGGCGGAAGTAACCATTGTCAGTCAGCCGGCGACCGCTAACCGGGGGGCAAAAGTATTGCCAGTAGGCAGTTCAGTGACGTTGAGTTGTGATGATGGCGTACAGCAGCTTAAGAGTATGAATTTCAATGACAGCATGACGCTGCACTGGAGCCCAGGAACATGCGGTAAAGTACAAATTGATATCTATTTTCCTCGCTTTACCCTAAGCAAAAGTTACGTTGGCTCCGATGGTTTGCTGCAATTTATGCACGCTTTCTCTCGCGGTGAACTGACATTAGCAGCTCAAGCGTTCCCGCAACGGCGGGATGAATTAAGTGCGCTGGGTATCAATAACATCACTGTGCGCTATCAAGTCAGCGAAAGCACAGCGGTTTCAACACTCTACCAACAATGGCAGCAACATCAGCAACAACAAACGGCGTTATTGGAACAACGCAACCGACTGGATAGCCAGTTGTTAAATTTAAGTGAACCTACAGTGGCAAAGGGAACTCTCTCTACTTTGCCATCACAGATCACCACCCATTGGAACGAATTAAGGAAACCTAAAAGTGAGTAATTATCTTAAACAGATCGTCAGTAAATTAACGGTAGAAGCGCGTCAGTGCCTTGACGAGGCGGTTAATCTGGCAGTACGGCGCACCCATCATGAAGTGGAAATTGAACATTTGCTGTTGGCTTTGTTTGAAAAACAGCTTCCGACGATGGAGCAAGTGTGTCACCACGGCGGTATTGATGGCATGACATTGTTGAATGCTTGCCAACGGTCACTGGCATTATTACGCAGTGGTAATCATCGTCCGCCGGTGCTGGCTACCAACTTAACTGAATGGATGGAACAGACCTGGATGTACGCCAGTACTCACTGGGGAGCATCACAGATTACCGCTCAAGTACTGATTGTGGCCCTGATCATGAATCCGTCACTGCACCATTCTCTTACCTCAGAGCTGCAACAAGCGTTACAGGGTAACACCGATGGGATAGAACCGTGGTTGCGTACACAGACAAATACGACACCACAACACATTACGGCACCTGTTGGGGATAATACTCAATCCGCACTGGCACAATACACGCATCACCTGACACAAGCAGCGCGTGATAACAAACTCGATCCGGTTTTAGGACGTGAACGAGAGATTCGTCAGTTGATTGACGTGCTATTACGTCGTCGCCAAAACAACCCGCTGTTAACCGGTGAAGCCGGTGTCGGCAAAACCGCGCTGATTGAAGGGCTTGCTCAGCGGATCGTGGATGGCCGTGTACCGAAAGTTTTGGCACAAGCCGAACTATTTACGCTAGATATGGGGCTGTTACAAGCGGGTGCCAGCGTAAAAGGTGAGTTTGAAAGCCGCTTGCAAAAATTATTGGATGAAGTGAAGAAGTATCCCACCCCGGTGATTCTGTTTATCGATGAAGCGCATACGCTGATTGGCGCAGGTGGTCAAGCCGGACAAAATGATGCGGCTAATCTGTTGAAACCCGCGCTGGCACGTGGCGAATTACGGGCAATTGCGGCAACCACCTGGTCTGAATATAAGAAGTATTTTGAAAAAGACGCCGCGTTAGCACGTCGTTTCCAGTTGATCAAAGTCGAAGAACCTTCGCTAGAACTGGCAATCGCCATGTTGCGGGCCATAACACCCGCAATGGAAAAGCATCATAACGTCAAAGTACTTGCAGAGGCAGTCACGGAAGCGGTTACATTAGCCAACCGTTATATCACTGGACGTCAGTTACCGGATAAATCAGTTAGCCTGTTAGATAGCGCCTGTGCCCGCGTTGCCGTTTCACAGACCGATGAACCGGCACCGATTGAAGATCTGCGAGCCATGTTGGCAAACATTGCTGCCGAACAGGAAGCCCTGTTACGTGAAGGCGGCCATGAAACTCAGTTACAGAAATTGGCGCAGCGTCAGGCTAAATTGCAGGCATCACTGGCAGAAATTTTGCCGGAATATCACGCTCAACGTCAGTTGGTCAATGACATCCTCGCCCGTGACGAACACGACGAACGGCTACCTGTGTTACGTGCAGAACTGCATCAGCGCCACCATCAGCACGCTTATGTCTTTGACTGTGTTGATGCCGCCTGTGTAGCGGACATTGTTGCTGGTTGGACAGGGATACCCCTTGGTCGAATGGTCGAAAATGAGCGTGATGTGTTGCGTCAGTTGGAAACCCGTCTCGGCCAACGGGTTATGGGGCAAGATCATGCGCTCAGCCAGATAGCACGTCAAATTCGGATTGCTAAAGTACAACTTGCCGATCCGATCAAACCTACCGGAGTATTTATGCTCGCAGGGCCTTCCGGTGTAGGGAAAACCGAGACCGCCTTAGCGCTGGCTCATGAGTTGTATGGTGGTGAACATCATCTGATCACAATTAACATGTCGGAATATCAGGAAGCTCATTCGGTTTCCGGCCTGAAAGGTTCTCCTCCAGGCTACGTCGGTTATGGACAAGGTGGTGTATTGACCGAAGCAGTTCGACGTCAACCTTACAGCGTCGTGCTACTTGATGAAGTGGAGAAAGCTCACCCCGATGTGCTGGAACTGTTCTTTCAGGTGTTCGATAAAGGCATGATGGAAGATGCCGAAGGGCAACAGATTAACTTTCGCAATACGCTAATTATCCTGACCACAAATGCGGCATCAGATTTGGTAATGCGGGCCGCCATGCACGGCGTAAAAGAGCAGGGGGAAAATCGCCCGGCCACCCTGGAAGATATTCAGGAGATTATCCGACCAGAGCTACAACGTATTTTTACGCCAGCATTTTTAGGTCGTTTGCAGGTTATTCCTTATCTGCCGGTACAGGGCGAAGTTCTGCATGCCATTGTGCACCATAAACTGAATAAAATTGTCACACGTTATCGTCAATCAACCCAATGTGAATTGCACTATAGCGACACGCTGGTGGATTTTATCGCTAAAGGATGCCAGATCGCGGAAAGCGGTGCTCGTGAAATTGATAATCTGTTAACCCAGTTTGTCCTGCCGTTGTTATCAGATCAATTGCTATTAGGTGGCGTGCCAGTCAATCAGGATGTCTGGATGGATGTTATAGACGGTCAAATACAGCTACGATCAGACCAAAAGAAACTATCACTATCTAATATTATCAACTAAGGGTAGCAAACACTTATCTCTGCTATTATTATCTTACAATGTAACATCAGTGTTACGAAATGAGATCCCGATGAAAATGAAAAAGATAGTGATCTTCTGGTTTATCTTTACATTGGTCAATTTCGCGCTGGCACTGTTAAACCTACAGGTACGGGATGTGTGGAGTCTGTCATCACTAGTGTGGTTTCCGGCAGGCTTGTTACAAGGCATTTTTTGCGCCAGAGCACCGCGGTACTGGCCTGTCTGGTTAATCACAGGTGCCTTGATTTCGCTGACTGCCAGTCAGTGGTATGGAAGGCCAGTCAACGTATCGCTGACCTTTTCCAGCATCAATATGATGATGCTGGTAGCAACAGCGCTGATCTGGCAGTTTTTTTACGGTGTCATGTGGGCACCGAAGCGGACGAGGGACATCATTAACCTGACCGTACTCTGTTCGTTAAGTGGCATCATTGAGCGATTTATCGCGAAATCGATACTTTATCTATTTGGTTATCCTACCGACATATCGGTTTCATTGCCGATTGTCGTAGGCTCAGTGTTGAGTTATCTACCACTTACGTTGTTTGTTATCTACTACATCACCCACGAGAAAAATGAGGTTGGGAACTGGAAAACCTACGGTTTATGTCTGGTGGCCCTATTTGCCATGACAGCATTGTTCATCAGTCCACCACCGGAAGCCGGGAAAATACACTGGCAAGGTATCGCACTGCTGTTTTCTTTCAGTTTGCCGATGCTGCTAGCATTCAGCGGTAATCTGCTGGCATTAAGCAGCTTTTTATCCCTGTGTACGGTGGGGATCATCAGTGCCACCATTTTTGGTCTTGGCCCATTCTCATCGCCGTTAACCCATCTCCAACAAAATGTGCAGATAGCGGCTTGGTACAGTACAGCGTTAACGTTACCTGCGTTGTTATGCTGTAGCTGTTTATCCAACATAATCAATGCATTACATCGGCGTAAAGCGCGTTTTCTGTTAATGAGAGCGATGCTGGATCAAGAACAGGTTAATTGCTTTCGGTTAAGCGCCAAAGGACATTTGTACTGGCATCATAATAGTGCTGCCTGGATGCGGTTCGGGAAAGCACCTGCCTCCTGGTCGCAATTGATGGCTTGGGTACATCAGGAAGATCGGCACAAAATCGAACAGCTTAAAAATTCTGTCTCGCAAATCCCGCAGACACTAAAAGTTCGGATTGCCGATGGCAAAGGCGAATTTAACCTGATCATTATCGCTTTAATTGTCCATGTGGGAGAAAATGCCGGTTTTATTGAAGGAACGATACGTGAAATAAAGAGTAAATAAAAAATAGTCAATAATCTGGAGAAATAACCCATGCCCAGACAAGTCATTATTGCCGACGATCATCCGGTATTTTTATTAGGACTACGTACGATACTGGCAACATTGCCGGAGAATTACCAGATTGTGGGGGAAGCCCATGATGTCACTTCACTTTTCTCTCTGCTGGAGGAAAAAGAAGCGGATATGCTGATTACGGATTTCATTATGCCGGGTAATAACCAGATCGACGGTCTGAGGATGATTAGCCGAATACGGGAACAGTATCCGAATTTGCCGATTGTGGTGATTACGATGATCAACGACCGAAAAATAATAGCTTCATTGATTGACTACAAAGTAAAAGCGATTTTGAACAAAAACAGCTTATCCCATGAGCTGGTAAAAGGGTTGTACAGTACAACCGGACGTTATGAACCCTATTTAAGTGAACAATTTCTCGAATCACCGGACGAAGAAGTTGTAAAAACGCTAACCAGTAAAGAGTTGGAAGTGATTAAACTGTTGGGACAAGGGTTGAGTGTGAATGATATTGCTGCGCGTTTATACCGGACTAAGCAGACGATCAGCGCCCAAAAAATCAGCGCAATGAAAAAACTCGGGTTAGATAGCGAAGCCGCGCTTTATAATTATTTGCATCAGATTGGGCTGGGGCTGTAAGCCATGAAGTGCCGGTGCAAAGCATGGCGATGGTTTACCCCGTTGGTATTACTGTTACCGCTATCTGGCTGGAGTCTCAACCTCTTCGAATACCGCAATGCGCAAGAATTGCCGGCAAATGGATTACCGGTGGAGTTTTATTCAAATATCACGCAAGAATCGCAGGAATTTTTGCCGTTGCCCATTAAAGAGCAAGCGGTTCTTCCCTCACGCTTCCCGACATTAAAAGTCGGCATTCTCTGCTGTATCGGTGCACCACTGGTGATCCATCGTTGGGACGGCAAGTTGGAAGGAATTTATGCTGATTATCTGCGCTTGATTGAAACTGTGCTGAAAAGGCCGGTGGAAGTACGGCTATTTGGCAACTGGGAATCAGCTTATAAAGCGTTGCAACGTGGCGATATCCAGTTGTTATCGAATTCCGCCTCCTCACAATCAGGAAATGAAGCCAATGACACTTACCCGATTCTGGTACAACCACTTGCCCTGATGATGCGCAAAGAACAAGTCAATATGCCATTTGCCAACATGAATATTATGGCGGCACCCAGCAGTGATCCGAATGTCATTAAGCAATTACGTAAACATTACCGCACTATTTTAATAGCCAAAAATCAGCAAGAGGGGATACAGGCCGTCGTGGATGGCGAAATGGATGCCTATCTGGACGGACAAAGCCAGATTGCCTATTTACTGGCTTTTCGTCCGTTTACCGGATTGACTTACCGCCGGGATATTTCATTCGGGGAACGATATGATTTTCTTGGTCACAGCGGTGATGGCATAGTTGAAGCGGTAAATCTGATCCTGACATCCATTCCTCATGCCATTAGAAATAAAGTTTATGAACGTTGGATTTCTGGACTGGCGTTGGGTAACAACAACGACGCCGCTATTTTTTCAGCTCAGGAAAAAGCCTGGATTAAAAAAAATCCTGTCATCAATGTGGCACTGAATCGCAATACACCGCCTTATTCCTTTCTGGATAAAAACGGTCAAATCACCGGGCTGGATGTGGACATTTTACGCTTGCTGGGAGAAAAAAGTGGCATCATCTTTAATTTTATCCCAACAGATGGTGCAGTAGGCATTAAAAAGCGGTTAGAAGATGGCGAAGCGCAAATGACCTCGATGCTCAACACGCCCGAACGTAACCGTTGGCTCTCTTTCAGTCATCCCTACGGTACCGTGGAATGGGTGATGATCACGCGCAATGAGCGTAATGCGCCTTATGAGTTTGAACAACTTAAACACCATCGGGTGGCAATTCAGCGCGGCAACGCACTTTTATCACTCTTAAAACAGTATCCAGAGATTTTTATCATCGAAGTTGACAGCGTGACACAAGGTATTGATATGGTACTGGCCGGAGCGGCAGATGCCACTTTTGACAGCCTGATCAGTGCTGATTACCTACAAGCAAGCCGCTACGGTGCCAATATTTCTATTCAATTCTTTAAAGGCTCATTGCAACCGGAACAATACGCCGTCATACCGGCCTATCCTCAACTGGTAGACATATTAAATAAAAGCATTGATGCACTGCCACCAAATGAACTGCGGGTATTACGGTTGAAGTGGTTATCCATGGCAAATGTCACGCCTTATGATGACAATAAAATCTCTCCTTGGGTGAAGCTGTGGGGAGGGGCATTATTTGTAATTGCATTAAGCTCGGCTTTTTGGGGCAGTTATCTTGCACACCAGATCAAACGACGTAAAATCGCGGAAAGCAACTTACAGAATTTACTGGCGTACTGGGAAACACTCTTTAATAACATGCCTACGCCAATGTTTGTCTGCGATCCCACCATGTGCATCACGGCGGCTAACCTCTATTTCCGGCATGAAATGGGCTCTGTTGGATCTGAGGTGATTGGCCGCAGTCTTTTTTCCCTATGCTTTTTAAAACCGGTCGATGAGCAAGAGATCAGTCTAATTTTTCTACGCTGTTTGGAAGGTGCTCCTGTACATTTTTCTGATCGCAACATTGTTATTCAAGGACAGGATAAAGATGTCTATTTGTGGCTCGAAAGTTATAGCAATACCGAAGGCGTTGTTCAGGGGATCATTGGCGGCTGGTTTGATGTGACCGAACGTAAATTGTTGGCTCAGGAACTACGCCAGGAACGTGATAAGGCGGAACTCGCCAGCCTGGAGAAATCAGATTTTCTGGCCCACATGAGCCATGAGATCCGTACACCGCTCCAAGCCATTATCGGTATTCTTGATCTGGAGGTAAAAAAGCAAACTCAGCCATCCACGCCATTACATATCGCCTGGCAGGCTGCCATATCCTTGCAAGGAATCATCGGTGATGTACTGGATTTCTCCAAGATAGAATCAGGGCGAATGGTGCTAAATCTCAAGCCGGAATCATTGCAGGTGATTCTGGAAAATTGCGTAGCTACTTTTAGCCATCGGGCAAAGGAAAAAGAGTTATTTTTCACCTATCAGTTTGATTTGCCGTCTGAATATTATCATCTACTGGACGCAACACGCGTAACCCAGATCATCAATAACCTGTTGGGCAATGCGATTAAATTTACCGAACAGGGTGGTGTACAGATCAGCGCCAGCTATCAGCTTATTCCAGAGAGTCAGCAAGATGAAATCACGCTGGTGGTTGCTGATACTGGTTGCGGCATTCCAGAAACCATGTATGAAGCGGTTTTACTGCCCTATGTACAGGTGACACAACATAATGGCGGTAAAACCGGTACGGGGTTGGGATTACCTATTTCTGTACAGCTAGTTGAATTAATGGGCGGCAATCTGAAAATCACGGGTGCGCCCAGTGGTGGTGCGCAGGTTACCGTGGTGTTACCGCTGACGCGCACGATTATTGAAAAAGAGGCGATAAGCGAAAAAACCGAAAACATTGAGACGGAGCTTCATGAATCTTTGAATATCTTAGTGGTTGATGATTTACCTGCCAATTTACAGGTGTTGTCATTACAGTTAGCCCCATCGGGCCATCGTATCGCGCTAACTGAAAGCGGTGAACAAGCCATGAAGCTGGTGGAGGAGGGCTATTTCGATATCGTGCTGACAGATTGCCAGATGCCGATGATGAATGGTTACCAGCTGGCTCAGTTACTGAGAAAACATGAACGATTACGGCAATTACCGCCATTTATTATCCTGGGCTGTACCGCGAACGCGTTCTCTACCGAACAGGCTCGTTGTTTGGAAGCGGGAATGAATGGTGTATTAATCAAACCACTAGTGCAAAGCAAATTGCTGGCAGAAATTACCCGTTATTACCGACAAATCAATGAGGAAGCAACATTAACATTCGATGAGATTCAAGCATTGGCTCAGCAAAATGTGGCTGTAGAGTACCAGTTACTTAGCGCAATACAGCAAGGGATGTCGGAAGATATTGCCGAATTACAACAACAAGAAAATCAACAATGCCATGAAAAAGTCGTGCATCACGCCCATCGTATGAAAGGCGCTTTTGCGCTGATGCAATATCAGCAAGGAATACGTGTCTGCTTGCGGATTGAAAAAAGTGAGCAGTGTGATGTGAAAATAATAGCCGTTTTATTAACTCGTGCGGAATATTTCCAACAGCAAATTAAGCAGAAATTGGGGGAATTGCATAGTTAGAAATCAAATGAAACGACACAGAAAAACCTTAGCTTGAAAATATAAATGCAATTTTTGTCATCGTAAAAATTGGAAAAAACACCATTTTGACGTACATTGCTCTCACATTATCTAACGGGTATACATCTAAGGAAGGTATTCTCTATGAATACAGCCACAGTTAGCAACTTTATCCTGACTAGTGCATTAACACATGCTGAAAAAACCATTCATGAATACGAAGTTATGAGTTTGAATAACCGAGACTCAGAAGTTTTCTTCAATGCATTGGTTAAATCGGTTCGCTTCAATAAAAAGCTGGCAGATGCCTTCGAAGAACATAATCAACGTGTGATCAATAAATAACCGATAATTATTTAAATCTATTATTAGGACAATAATCATTGAGGATTTTTTATGCGTGCTTTATATTTTTTCCCTATTTTCTTATTTTTATCTTCTTGTTCAATAAATCTCCCACCTTATGAACGGGAAGCCCGACATTATGTTTATCGCTCTAATGATGATTTTGACCCTAATTTTGAAACACATGTAAATAATTCTATTAAGCTTATGACGCCATTCTTTGAACAATTTTATCGAGAAGGAGTTAAGGATAGAATGAATAACATCAGTTCACATGAATTTGAGAAAAAAATTAATTATTTTAAGAGTGATAATTTAATTCAAGAAATCGGCATGTCCGAAATATTCATTTCACCCAAAATACACACAAAAGAAATCAACAATAGTCAGATTTCAAATAAGAAGAAAAAAGCATTAATTAACGGAATCATCAATTCTTACGAGGCCGGTTACTATGGCAAGTAAGAAAATTAACTATGAACTTATAAGCATAATGGAAGCGGGGGAGAGGGAATTAACGATGGACACAATAAACTATTCAGCATTTAGAACTCACTTCGCCAGCCCCTTAGATAAAGTGAACGACAATCACAAGCCAATTCTGATTACTCATCAGAATGGCAAGCCAGCGATCGCCCTACGTTTGGAAGATTTTCAAGCCTACGAAGAAACAGCCTATTTAATGGCTAGCCCGAAAAACGCGGCACATTTAAATCAGGCAATTGCTGAAGTGGAAGCAGGGAGAATGATTGAAAAAGGGCTATTGAAAGAATGATTTTATCTTGGACTGAAATGGTAAAGGCAACCCTTTGATGGAGAACCTTTAAAACATAATTGTCGGGTTATTGGTCTAGACGTATTAATCGAGAGCATCGTCTGGTTTACAAGGTAACAGATGATGCAATCATTATCGTGCTCTTATAGGAACTTTGCCTTTAAAATTTTCTTTCAGAAACAGGGGTATCATTAATCTTGTATTCAACATATCAATAATGTCACTCTGTACGTCAAGAAGATATGGGTAAGCAGAATTGCCAATATTGCGATAAACAACATACTGCATCTCAGAACACCCTGTACTTGTCAGACAGTAAACCGTGTTCGTTAGTGATACGATTAAGTTCTTCCATTCCTGCCTTATTCTCACGTTTCCAGCGTTCAGACTCAACGGCTTTCAGTTCCGAAATTAGTGCTTTAGTCAGCACTGCTGATAAGTTAAGCCCTACCTGTCTCGCTTGTTGATACAGTTCAGGTGCAACGGTCACGCTCACTGTTTTCTTTAATCTGATTTGCGTTGCTGGCATGTTAACCCCTGTATGAAACACGTTATTTTACACTTGTAATTATAGCAAGCTTTTTTATATAAGGACGGCAGAAAAGAGTCAATACATCTAATCCAAAGGACATACCCGAATAATATGACCATCGGGATCTTCAACGAGGAAAGTACGACCAAAAATTTCAGTGTGGGGTTCCTTCACAATCTTGATATCGGGTTTCTTCTGCCATTCTTCAAATAAGCGATCTACATCTTCTCCAGATGGCAACATAATACCGATCTCAGAGAACCGAGGAGTAGAGGCATCTGGCGTTGTTCCGCCTGACCAAATAGCGAATAGTGCTTCACCGCCGGCGGCAAATGCCACATAACGAGGGCTCGAAAATACCGGCTTAGCATTGAAAATCGTCTCGTAGAAGACCGTCGAACATTCAATATCAGATACGTAAACAAGTTGAAGGTTAGGCTTGGGGGATACTGTCATCATGTAATTCTCATCTAAGTTAGATTCAATAAGAGAGTAAAAGCAAATCAATATGTAACATTTGTTACCGGATTGCGCTTGTATCATAGTAATATAATGTTAGCAGGCTGTATATACATACATATGTAAATTGATGTGGGAATTCTGGGATATGGAGATGTCTAAGATCGAATCTTGTGGGGAAAACATGAGAGTTACCTCTTGCGCTTTGTATAAGGATTCAACATCCATATCCAAACCGGTAACTCTCAACCTTCCAAAGTGCTTTGTCAGATCTGATAAGACTAGCGACAGTTAATCGTCAAGGGAATTTTTCATCCTATTTTGAGTATATTCAATCAATTCTTCAATTTCTAAGCTAGGGGTTGTACCACAATGAATATCACAGAACAATATCGGGTTAGATCCTTTCGACGAATAAAAACCTTGGATATCTTTTAAATTTGATTCCCTAGCTGCACATAAAGCTCGTAAAATTCTTTTTAACCTTTCTTTATCACTTTCGTTATTAATAAAGTTCTCAAGATTCGCTCTACCACCGTGGGAAATCTGAAAGAAATGATTACCACTATTATTACTGGTATCAATGCGTTTCATCTTAATAATAGTAGCGTCATCATTACGATCTATACCATTGCTACCTTGAAATGAAAATTTAGCATTAAAAACGTCTAAGTATACGCTTGGCAAGCCATAACTACGATCACAGTTTTTAAAAACACTTTTAATAGAATTGTTTAGATTCATTGGCTTATACGCTATATTATCAAGCATATATACATATCCGCCTTTCGCTTCGCGAGAATTTCTTGTTTCTGCTTCGGTAAGATTAATAATTTCACCATTTCCTAATTGTATGTGAGCCATCTCATAATCCCCTTTTACTTGTCAAAAAAATGTGTATTTTCACATAAAAGATAAGAAAAATTCGTATTCATATCACGATTAAATATTCATTTTATGACAAATCAGAAAATATACTGACTTACAGGATTTTATTTAGTGAATAACTGAAAAACAGAAAGAAGAATTAGCGGCGCTAATAGCAATAGCGTACATTCAGGCGGCCTTGGGATCATTGTTAATGTGGGTCAGACGGTATTCGGTTTTTTCACCCGTTTCTACCAAGACGACTTCTATCATCCAGTCACCATCCTCTAGCGGACGGAGCAATTTCCCTACTTCATATTTTGGCCCAAACGCCCCAAAGCTCTTTATCGTGCCAACAGGTATAGATAGTGTCGTTATCATGGCCGTCCCTCGTTATTTAAATTCACTGATAGTGTAGTATTTTGAGAATATTGTTTCAAGAACGACTTTCGAGAATACTAACCCCTTGATGTTGTGTTGTGCTAATTTGACTGTTCCCAACGTAGGACCTGTTAGCCAATAACTAATTTAATCATAAATATAGCGATTAATAAGATTTTCGAGTAATTCCTGTTGCCCACTTCGATGTTTAGGTTCCTGAACCAATGTTTCTGCATAGTAAGCCACTTCATCAAGTGTCATTTTTCCTTCAAGAATATTTCTACCTAACTCACTATTCCAACCAGAATAACGCTGAGCGACATACTCATCTAATTTACCGTCTACTAATATTTTCACCGCGCTCTTTAATGATAAAGCCATCGTATCGATGGCACCGATATGCCCATAAAACAGATCATCAATATCAATACTTTGACGGCGAACTTTTGCATCGAAATTTAAACCGCCCGTGGTAAAGCCACCGGCTTTTAAGATTTCATACATTACAAGAGAATTCTCTTCGACACTATTTGGAAATTGATCGGTATCCCAACCCAATTGAGCATCCCCGCGATTCGCATCAATAGAGCCCAATATTCCCAATGCAATCGCGGTGGCAACTTCATGTTGAAATGAGTGTCCAGCTAATGTGGCATGGTTAGCTTCAATATTCACCTTAATTTCATTTTCTAAACCAAACTGCTTTAGGAAACCATAAACAGTCGCTACATCATAATCATATTGGTGTTTAGTCGGCTCCTGAGGTTTAGGTTCAATTAGCAATGTTCCCTGAAAACCAATTTTATATTTGTAATCCACAACCATTTGCATAAAACGACCGATTTGTTCTCTTTCTTGACGTAAATCTGTATTGAGCAAACTTTCATAGCCTTCACGTCCGCCCCACAGTACATAATTTTCACCACCTAGCTTTTTAGTGATTTGCATAACTTGACATACTTGTGCTGATGCATAAGCGAAAATATTGAGATCTGGATTAGTTGACGCACCGGCAGCATAACGAGGATGTGTAAAACAGTTTGCCGTTCCCCATAATAATTTAACGCCAGTTTCTGCTTGTTTATCTGCAAGAATATCGGACATGACACCCAAATTATAAATATATTCTTTTAAGGAACAACCTTCAGGGGCAACATCAATATCGTGGAAACAATAAAAAGGAATATTGAGTTTGTAGAAAAATTCAAAAGCAACATCAGCTTTAAGCTTCGCCAGTTCTAAAGCATCACCTCCTTTTTGCCAAAAACGCTCAAATGCCCCAGAACCAAACATATCAGTACCATCCCAACAAAAATTGTGCCAATAGCAGACGGCAAAACGCAGATGATCTTTCATCTTTTTGCCTAGAATAATCTCTTCGGGGTTGTAGTGACGGAAAGCTAATGGATTATTACTTTGCCTACCTTCGTAACTAATTCTATTTACTCTCTCAAAATACCGGTGCATATCAGCCTCTCTCTAATATATACCCGTCATCTTTCAAGTTGCTTCTTTGTTGGCTGCACTCTCTCACCCTGGTCACATAGTTTGCTATGCTCCCGGGGATTCGCTCCCTTGCCGCCGCGATGCATCTTGAAATCCATAGGGTATAGACATATGTGTATATAAAATTTTGTTCATCAATGTCGCTATTTTCAATTGCGTTATTTTATTTCTTCATTAAGATTCTTGTTAATTGTGTGATTTATCTCATAAATTGGCATTAATTTAACCCTGAAAATAGAAAAATAATTATGATTAAATAAGGGCATCAATAATGAACAGACGATACCATATAACACTATTATTTAACGCTAATAAAGCTTATGATCGTCAGGTGATAGAAGGAATAGGTGAATATTTACAGGAATTTCAATGTAATTGGGATATCTTCATTGAAGAAGATTTCACTACTAAATTAAATAGCCTGAAAACCTTACAGAGTGATGGAATTATTGCTGATTTTGATGATATAGAAATTCAACGTTTTTTCAGCCCGTTAGAGATTCCTGTTATCGGTGTCGGTGGCTCTTATCACCAAGAAAGTCATTATCCCGCCGCGCATTATATTGCAACAAATAACTTTGCTTTAATAGAAAGTGCGTTTAATCACTTAAAAGATAAAGGTATTAAACGCTTTGCATTTTATGGTTTACCTCAGACAAGTGGTAAACGATGGGCAATAGAACGTGAATACGCTTTCCGACAATTAGTCGAAAAAGAAAAATATCAAGGTGTGATATATCAAGGAATGGAGACGACACCGGAAGATTGGTTTTATGCGCAAAATAGATTAAAAGATTGGCTCCAAACTTTACCCCCAAATACCGGCATTATCGCGGTAACGGACGCCCGAGCTCGACATATTTTAGCCGCATGTGAATATCTAAATATTCCTATTCCTGAAAAAATCTGTGTTATAGGTATAGATAATGAAGAAATAGCCCGTTTTCTTTCACGTACGGCACTCTCTTCCGTTGTGCAGGGGACACAGCAAATGGGCTACCAGGCAGCAAAATTGCTTCATAAACTTCTTAAAGGCTACGTTCCTAAAAAATACCACCGCCAATTAATTCCCCCGTTAAAGGTTATAGCAAGGCAATCGACAGATTTTCGGGCATTAAATGATCCCGCGGTTATTCAAGCAATGCATTATATTCGTCATCACGCGTGTAAAGGGATAAGAGTTGAACAAGTTATTGATGCTATTGGTATGTCACGTTCTAATCTTGAAAACCGTTTTAAAAGTGAATTTGGACAAACAATTCATACTATTATTCATAATGAGAAATTAGATAAGGTAAAAAATCTTTTAATCCATACCTCTATTTCAATCAGTGAAATTGTTACCGTTTGCGGCTATTCTTCTTTACATTATTTTCACTCCATGTTCAAACGAAATTATAATATGACCCCTAAAGAGTATCGAGATAAATATAAAATTACCAAAAAGAGTTAAATAAGCCACCCTCAAACAAATAGGGTAGCTTTTAATTTAATTAGATATCTTCGCCGTTCGTTGCTATAACTTTCTTATACCAAGAAAAACTCTTTTTCTTATAACGTACAAAATCCCCATTTCCATTATCATCAACATTGACATAAATAAACCCGTATCGTTTACGATATTCACCGGTCGAAAAAGAGACACAATCGATACATCCCCATGAAGTATAACCGAGGATATCAACACCATCGAATAAAATAGATTTTTTAATTTCAGATAAGTGTGATGCTAAATATTCAATACGATAATCATCATTGATAACACCATTTTGAGGTAATTTATCAACGGAACCTAGCCCATTTTCAACGATAAAAATGGGTTTTTGATAACGCTCATATAACTCAGATAAACTGTATCGAATACCTATAGGATCAATTTGCCATTCCCATTCAGAGGATTTTAAATAAGGATTGTCTCTTCCTTTTTCGAAGAAGGAGAGGGATTGGCTATTTTTTTCTAACATTTCTGTGGATGAAGAGACGATATTACTCATATAATAGCTTATCGCTAAATAATCAGCGCAACCTTCCTTTAACCAATTTAAATCATCATCTTCAATATGAAGTTCTATCTTTTTTCTTTCCCATTCTTTAATAAGATAAGATGGATAATATCCACGAAGTTGAACATCGCTAAAAAGATATTTCTGACGCATGGCTTGTTGTGCATATAAAACATCTTCCGGCTTACAGCTCGCTGGATATAATGGCGACATATGGATCATGCCGCCAATTTTAAAATTAGGATTTATTTCATGGCCTAATTTGACAACCTTTGCGCTAGCAACAAATTGATGATGAATAGTCTGATACATAACCTGTTCTGGATTGTCATAATCCTGATAAATCACACCTGAATTACAATAACCAAATAGTGGATATTGCCAATTTATTTGGTTATTAATTTCATTAAATGTAATCCAGTATTTGACTTTATTTTTATATCTTTCCATAACCGTCAAACTAAAATTCATGAAAAAGTTTATTAATTTTCGGTTATGCCAACCGCCATATTCCTTAACCAAATGATAAGGCATTTCAAAGTGAGATAAGGTAATAATGGGTTCAATATTATATTTCAATAATTCATCAATAAGATCATCGTAAAATTTTAAGCCAGCTTCGTTAGGTTGTAATTCATCACCATGAGGAAAAATTCTTGACCAAGCAATTGATGTCCTAAAACATTTGAATCCCATTTCTGCAAATAGTGCAATGTCATCTTTATAATGGGAATAAAATTTCACACCTTGATGATTAGGATAGATTTTATTTTCCTCAATACCATGAGTTATGACACGATTAACGCCGTGCTCTCCTTTTGTCATAACATCAGCAATGCTCATTCCTTTACCATCTTGATTCCAATAACCTTCAACTTGATTAGCGGCAACCGCGCCGCCCCATAAGAAACCGGTGGGGAATTTATTCTTCATAAGTAACTCCTGATTATTATCTTCATCAAAAATCTTTCTTAGTTAAAGATAATAGAATTAATCGAGTTAGGTTCCAAATAAATAGACCAAATATCATTATTATAACTAATATTTATTTTTTGCTTTTCTTTATAAGAGTTATTTATATTCACCACAAGGGAACCTGTTTTATTCTCGAAAGCAACGGCATTTCCTGACATACTACCTTCTAATTCAATATGTTGCGCATCAGGCAAAATTAAACCAGAAAAATGACGCATGACATAATACTCTGGATTATATATCACTTCATTTATTCCTTTTGGAATACTTATCATGCTATTCTGTTTCCAGCCCCAACTACTTTCTCCACCTGAATGCAGCACCATATTCCAGTACAAATAACCATTAGCACCATTGGTTAAATAATGCCTGAAAAGGGTAAAGACATAATGAGCATATTCCCAACTATTATGACCATCACCACACTCATTTTCAGTTTGATAATATCTTAATTCTGGATAGCTTTGTACCGTTCTTTGAATAGCATTTTTTCCTTGCCATTGATAACCAACGCCTTTTATATATTTATAGGCGTCTATGTCACGCAATACACAATTTGCATAATCATCATAATCCTGTCCAATTTCTTTAGAGAACTCAGGGGCATTAATAGTACCTAGCCAAATCTCAGCTTTTACATTATTTTGTTCAAATTTCGGACCGAGATATTTTTTTATAAACTCTCTTAACTGTTCACCGCTCCACACACAAGAAGGAAATTTTTGATCCGCAGCAACTTCATTCTGGATATGAATTTGATCAATTGAAATACCTTCTTTCTGATACTCTTCGATAAATTTTGCAAAATATAAAGCATATGCATTCTGGCTTTGAACATCGCTTTTTAATCTGCCAAAATTATAGACTTGGTGAGTCTTAAGCCATACCGGCGGACTCCACGGTGAAGCAGATATTTTTAAATTTTGTTGTCTTTTTAACGCTTCCTTTATATAGGGAATCAGTAAATTTCTATCTCTTTGAATCGAAAAGTGTGCCATATTATAATCATCTTCAATATCATTTAAACTATACCAAGAAATGGCATAATCGCTGGCACCAATAGGTATTCTGGCTAATGTTAATTTGCATTCACCATCTGGCGAAAATAACTTATCTAACACAGTTTTTTTATTTTCTTTATCCAGATCTAATAAAGCTTTCATCCCAAGTTCATTAAAACAACCGCCAAAGCCATCTAATTTTCGACCTCGATTATTAGTGATAATTAAATTAGCCTTCTCATCTGTTTTTATGATCGACAATCCTTCTTTCCATTGTTCTTTATTATTTGTATAGATAACTTTAATCATGATTTATTATTTCCCATAAAAGTATTAATTTATTGAAATTAATTAAACATAATTATCTTAATATTAGTATTATGTTATTTCACAAATGGTTTAACTTAATTGTTTTTTTTGAGTTTCATCACATATCTTTTTTCTAAGTTATTCTTTTATTATATACTAACCACTTTTGCCACCATAAAAAGGAAATTTTATGTCTCTCGTACCATTTAAACAGGTTGATGTATTCACTCACCGACCCTTTAAGGGAAATCCCGTTGCCGTTGTTATGGATGCTCAAGAACTTTCATCAATACAGATGCAGGGCATTGCCAACTGGACCAACCTTTCTGAAACCACTTTTATCCTTCCGGCAGAAAATCCATTAGCAGATTATCGTGTCCGAATTTTCACACCCGGTAGCGAACTTCCCTTTGCTGGTCATCCTACAATCGGTACCGCACATGCTCTTCTTGAAGCCGGTTTAATTCAGATAAGAGAAGGGCGTATTGTGCAGGAATGTGGGGC
Organism: Photorhabdus sp. RW14-46; assembly: GCF_963887965.1. Classification (NCBI taxonomy): domain Bacteria; kingdom Pseudomonadati; phylum Pseudomonadota; class Gammaproteobacteria; order Enterobacterales; family Morganellaceae; genus Photorhabdus; species Photorhabdus sp. RW14-46. Next base: position 79,172 of record NZ_CAWPHH010000016.1, read on the forward strand.
GGGACTGATTACATTAAACGTTACCGAAAGGGATGGAGGTCAGAAATTAATCACTATCGAACTACCAGAACCAACCATCACACCGCTTAGTTCCGAGCAGATAGATCGCCTCGAAAATATTCTAGGCTGCCAGTTAGATCGCGCGCTAACACCCGCACTTATCGATGTGGGAGCTCGCTGGATTGTTGCTCATACCACTGGAGCAGAAGCTGTGCTGGCAACAAAACCCGACTATGCCAGATTGCTTGAACACGACACGCAAATGAACATAACCGGCGTTTGTCTGTACGGTGCCTATCGTGAGGGAGCAGAGGCTGACATTGAAGTACGCTCTTTCGCCCCATCATGCGGTGTCAATGAAGACCCAGTTTGCGGTAGTGGCAACGGCAGTGTTGCTGCATTTATGCGCCACCACAAAGTAGCAATGATTGACGATAAAATCGTTCATTCATCACAAGGCAAAAAACTTGGCCGTCAGGGAAGTGTATGGCTTAGCCATGCTGATGGTAAGATTTTTGTCGGCGGTAGTGCTGTGACTTGTATCAATGGCACCATCACAATTTAAAAAAATTATCAGCCCTAATATGCACAATATCTTACGTAAAATTTCTCATTAGATAATTCAGAAAGGCCGCTTATTTTGTCGGAAAACAGATGTTTTCCGACAAGCAATATTGATTCCAATTCTCCCTAATTATGCTAGAAAATCGCGTAGAGTAATAAGATTATACCCTATGGATTTCAAGATGCATCGCGGCGGCAAGGGAGCATAGATAACGATGTGACCGGGGTGAGTGAGTGCAGCCAACAAAGAAGCAACTTGAAAGACGGCGGGTATATATATACTTTATTAGTACAGAATAATAATGTTAGGAAGTCAGACCATGACGAAACAAGCTGTTTTTACGATGAAATTAGAACCTGAACTACGTGCCGAATTTATGGCTGAAGCCGAAGCTGCTCACCGCCCAGCCTCACAGGTGCTACGCGAACTCATGCGCGAGTTTATTCAACGCCAACGTGAGGAACGAGAATACGATAAATTCCTATGTCACAAGGTAGAAGCAGGGCGAGCCTCAATGCGTGCTGGTTTGGGCCAACCTAATGATGAGGTCGAAGCCGAGTTTGCCGCACGGCGTGCCAATGTGGTGAACCAAGCGTGAAAGTTATCTGGACACCAGAAGCGAAGCAAGACCGCGCTGACGTGTGGGACTACATCGCAGCCGATAATCCATACGCGGCAGCCAGAATGGATGAACAGTTTAGTGATGCAGCATCCAATCTTGCACGACATCCCATGCTTGGCCGGCCGGGGAAAATGCCAGGCACTCGTGAGCTGTTTCCAAACGAGAGTTATCGCCTGGTATATGAGATCAACGGAGAAATAGTATGGATATTGACGCTTATCCATACAGCCAGACAGTGGCCACCTATGCACAAAATGAAGTAGTAGCGAAAACCATTGACGATAAACGCGAAACTTTACTTATCAATGCCTGTCACTGATAAAAGGTAGAGTAAAAGAGCTAGACCGTAGCGAATATTAAAAAACTAAACAACCACCTACTAATACACCCTATGGATTATTAGATAATTCAGAAAGGCCGCTTATTTTGTCGGAAAACAGATGTTTTCCGATAGTAATTGAATGGTACGGGGAATGGGTCATTAGTAGATCCCTAATTCCTGAGCCTGATTAGCTAATGCCTTCATAGCCTCCATACTCTCAGCATTACGCTGCTTTTTATATTCCATCAGATCAGCAAAACGAATACGCCGATGTCGGCCTGTTTTATGGAAAGGAAGACAACCATCTTCCAGAAGTTTAACCATATGAGGCCGCGATACATTCAATATGTTTGCGGCTTCTTGAGTGGTTAGCTCGGCATGAACAGGAACAATTTGCACTGCATTACCTGAAGCGAGTTCACTCAAGATTTGCACTAGCATAGTAAGCGCAGATGTAGGCACTTCAATTTGATGAGATTTATGATCATCACTAATAATTGAAATCTGCTGAGTTTCAAGTTTTGTTGAAAGGAACGCTGAAAGTTCACGCAGCCCCTTTCCAGCTATTTCACTTTCGCGTTTAGCCGGAAGATTTATATCAGAGAAAGTGGAAGTAATCATGTTGCACCTGTTAGTCATTCATTTTGACTTAGCACATTAAACAAAATAAACGAAAATCGCAATAAACGTAACACAATTGTTTTAAGCAGAATCTGATACGTTTTTCGCAATAACCATTTCCAAGGCAACTCTTCTCGGAGAAAGAACCAGATTTAGCATATCGTTCGAAAAACACCAAACCTGCAATCAATAATGATTTTAAACCCACATTAAATAATTCCATCCTGACTTCAAGCCAAGATTAAATGATAATGAATCCACGTTATTTGATAATGAAAATGCCCTTTTTTGACGGATATACTCAATACCGTAAAACAGATTTTTGAATTAATGGTGATATCGAAACCAACACTCTATAAATATATCGATGCAGCAAGGCCATGAAAACTCTGTTTATATTTTACGGATGTTTAAAAATTATAAGTAACGGATTGAATTAATCACTATTGAATTAATTCACATTGAAATATTCGAATATTGTAATGCTCTATGAAACATAGAAACAAACCCACGACCATTTAAAAATCATCTAATTATTAACTAAACTTAAGGAGTATGTATGAGTAATAAATTTTTTTCTTTATTGCCGGCCACATTATTTTTCTTTTCCTCGTTTTCCATAGGAGCAATTCAGGAAACGAGAATGATTAACTTTGAAAATAAAATTTCATTACCAAAAAGTACAGAAGAGCAACTATATAAACTTGGGAACGAGCTGTATAGCGCATCTGTTGACAAGTTGTATTCTGCAAAATATTGGGGCAAGTATGGTACTTTTTCAAAGGTTGGTATGGAGGTTCAGGGAAGTCTAGCTTATGGAATGGCTCTGGCTAGTTCATCAGATCTTGACATTGCATTTGTTTATAAATACAACAATGGCGAATCTATGAACAGACTCAGCCCGATTGAACTAAAGGCTGATGCTGTCAATGTATTCAAGGAAGTTTTTGGTAGTAGGTATAATTATACTATTAAGATTCCCGTAGTAAATTTAAGTAACAGTGCAGAAGATATCGATATTGCATTTTTCAACGTTCTGAACAAATCAACACTTTTATGCTCTATCGATAAAAGGTGTTCTGAATTGAACTATGGAAAAGATCCTGCCACATCAGAATGGTATCGTTCAGAACGTCTTAGCCTATACTCCGAACTTGATAATGTTTTCAGTAAAAAAACACCTAAAAGAGAGATAATTAATCGTTCAGGAAAAATATTAAAAGTATGGCGGGAGAAAATTTTTTCCGATCAAGATGTGAAAATACCCTCGATTGCCTTAGTGACTATGATTTACGATTTCAGTAAGGACAAGGGCACTACATATAATTACAATAAATCCACAGATACTCTTCGTGATGTAACCAGCTATGGTATTACTAAGTATTTTAAGAATGATAAATGTGAAGGTGCTCCAAATGCAAAGATTGACTTGCCTGTATATCAGCAAGATAGAAACCTCTTAAGTAGATTAAATTCATCACAACGTATGAATACCTGTCTGAAATTAGTTGAATTTAATAAAGCACTTATAAAGGCAACATCGGCTCATGTAAGCGAAGCTGATTCGGTTAAAATTCTTGAGCCTTTTATTGGTCAGTTTTAAATAAGGTGCCCAAAAATAGTTATGCAGGTATGAGATCAGTATAGCAAATAAAACCTCATCTCCGGCTTTGTTGAATAAATCAGTCCAGGAAAACAATTCTTCCTGGACTATACCTTATAGATTTCAAGATGCATCGCGACGGCAAAGGAACGAATCCCCGGGAGCATAGCAAACTATGTGACCGGGGTGAGTGAGTGCAGCCAACAAAGAGGCAACTTGAAAGATGACGGGTATATATATTTTGTCGGGACGACTACCCATGCCCGTATCCTGATGATTCCAGAGTGTTATCGGGCCAATTCTTATCAAATTGGCCTGAAACAGAGATGATGCTTTTCAACAAAAACAGAATTTTTTGTAAAATGCTTCAACGGATGGTGTCACCGCAGTCATATGCATCGCACCATGTATCATTCCCTCAATAGTTTCAATCTGCACGGACACACCGGCATCTCTTAATTGCTGAGCATAAGCTTCGCCTTCACTTCTTAGCGGATCGTATTCGCAAAGCAAAATAGTTGCATCTGGCAATCCTTCAAAATGCGTTAAATGAGAAGGTGAGATAAGTGGATTTGTTCTGCTGTTGTGCTCATTAATGTATGCCTGCCAAAAGAATGCCATCATCTGTTTTGTCAATACATAACCTTCACCATATTTATCGTATGAATCCGTTTCCATTGATGCATCTAAAGCTGGATAGAATAGCAATTGATGGCAAATAGCAGGCCCTTCTTGGTTTCGCGACATCAAACAAGCGGCAACGGCAAGATTACCACCTGCGCTATCACCACCGACCGCAATTTGTTGCCTATTGATACCAAACTTTTCCGCATTATCAGTGACATAGCATAGAGCCGCATAGAAATCCGTTAGGGGTACCGGAAAAGGGTTTTCTGGGGCAAGCCGATAGTCTACCGAGAAAATAACGCAACCCATTGATTCCGCCAGCTTACGGCAAGGGCGATCCCAAGCATCAAGACTTCCTAAACACCACCCGCCGCCATGAGCATAAACCAGCGCGGGTTTATCACTCATCTTTTCTTTTCCATAGGGTACATACATGCGAACCGGAATAGGGAAACCATCCTCTGCGAGGACAGTAAAGCTGCTATTATATGTCGCATCGTTCCATTCGCCCTGTTGCTGGATAAGAGCATGCTCAAGAACGATTCGAAGTTGTTCCAGGGGGGAATCTTCTCCTATTGCAATTTCAGACGTGGAAGCAAGCCATTTTTCAACATTTTTATCAAGTGGCATGATAATGATTCCTCTGTAAAAAGGTGATTGCCTGATGGCAAAATTATTCGGGCATTATTCAGTAACAAAATGCCCACAGTTAGTGATAATTGCGCTGTCTATATTCGATGACACTTTTTTCATTGTGAGATAAGTGCATCTCGTGTCGCGTACTCAGCTCCAATAGTTAAAACCAGCATAGATAATTGTATACGAGCAAGACGCTGATAGTAATGAGAATAAAAAAAGACCACCGGAGAAAAAGACCTTTTAAACGGTCTTTTTTGTTTCTTTTCTCAACAAAGAAAGCTACTATAAGACTTATTAACAAGTCTTTTGGAGTGTTTTTATGGCCAACATAATTCTGTCAGATATTAGCGCAAGCATTAGTGAACTTAAAAAGAACCCTATGGCGACCCTTAGTGCCGGGGCTGGATACCCTATTGCGATCCTAAATCGTAACCAACCCGTGTTTTATTGTATTCCTGCGGAGCTCTATGAACAGATACTTGATGCTTTGGACGATCAAGAGCTTATTCGACTGGTAAATGAGCGTAGAGGGCAGGCATTGGTTGATGTAGATTTGGATAATTATCTATGATCTATAGAGTGAAATTCAGGGAAGATGCACTCAAGGAGTGGAAGAGACTTGATAAATCAGTCCAACAACAATTTGCTAAGAAGCTGAAAAAGTGCTGTGTTGAACCTCATATTCCATCAGCTAAACTTCGAGGCATGCCGAATTGTTACAAAATAAAATTACGCGCTTCTGGTTTTCTCTTAGTTTATGAGGTCATAGATAATGTGTTGATTATCGCCGTAGTAGCAGTTGGTAAGCGCGAACGGAGTGAAGTGTATGAGCTAGCAAGTAAGAGACTAAGATAGATAAGGGAATGTCAGATGCTCTGTCGTTAGTGATGATGCAAAATTCAAATCTGGATTTTCAATGAAACTGAATTTGAATTCAAAACAATGCATAGAATAAATCCATACAACAATATAGAAATGACATAATTAAAACCAAGATAAGAGGTTTATTTATGATCTTAAAAAATATCAATTTGTTGAAAGTTGTACTTATTATTACCTTTGCAACAAATCAATCTCTTGCAGCAAATAATATTACATTTCTGAGTAATCCTTCACCGCAACATGTCAAGGATATCGGTAATTTTGTTGTGAAACAAACTGAAAAACCATTTTTTTCCGATGTTATATTATTCGCAGCAAATATTAACAATAGTATATCTAATAGCCCTGTACTGTTTTACAACGATAAAATAAGCTCGATACTCAAAGAAAATATTTCCCTAGTGCGGAATTTGCAAAAAAAGGGCATCAGAGTTCAACTATCCTATCTGGGCAATCATCAAAATGCAGGTTGGTCATGTAATATGAGTCAAGCAACGGCAACGAAACTTGCCAATGAAATGGTAAATGATGTCGTTAAATACGGATTGGATGGAATCAATATCGATGATGAATATTCAACATGCTATGGTAATCGTCAATCCTTCTATTGGGTAGCGGATGCGATTAAAAGCCATCCAAAATTTGCCCAAAAGGTACTGACCAAAGCCCTGTGGTCAGATTATCTCTACTTCAAGGAACCGACAAATATAGCAAATTTACTGGATGCAGGTTACGAGATGACTTACATCAACACCAGTGCCAGTAAACTGGTTCCATACGTTAACTTCGGGATGAAGAAAGAAAATTTGTTGTTGGGTATCTCCCCCGAAAAAAATTCGATATCCTCAGTGCAGAATATTACCCGCTCAGTCATTAATAACGGATATAGTGGGATGATGGTATGGTCACCTAATACAATATTTACAATTGACCAAGCATCTCAATATTACACCAAAATCATCAAAGCAGAAGAGGGGATAAATAAAGAAGTTATCTATGTCCCGGATACCAGCAAAGACAATGCAAGTAATTATGAATAATTACATTGTTAATACTTTAGTTGGTTATAAAAATAAATACCGTTGAATTTTTGATTTTATTTTGTGTAGCTTGAAAAACAGTTACACATTACCCAGTTTGATGAAAAATAATAAAAGGGAAGAGAACCAGTAATACGTACTGGTATTAACCATCCGCAAGAATCGTGAAGTAAATATTTTGTGAAGCCGTATGAGGTTATCTTATGAAGAGCGAGTTTAAAGAGGGATATTGTACTCTCTGTAGATCAAGATGTGGCACTGTCAACGAAGTTCGTAACGATACACTGATAAAAATCCAACAGAACCCAAAACACCCGACCGGCAACGCCATGTGCATGAAGGGTAAAGCTGCACCAGAACTGGCTCATAGTCCTAACCGGATTCTTCATCCTCTTCGTAGGACAAATCCCAAAGGTGATGCCGATCCAGGCTGGGAAAAAATCACCTGGGATGAAGCTTTGACGTATGTTGCTGAGAAACTGGCTTTCTATAAGGCTGAGTCTGGTGCAGAATCGGTTGCTTTCTCAGTCACCTCACCAAGTGGAACACCTCTTAGTGATAGTCTTGAATGGATAGAGCGCTTCATTCGAAATTTCGGCAGCCCTAACGTCTGCTATAGTACAGAAGTGTGTAACTGGCATAAAGACGAGGCACATAAGTTTACCTTTGGGTGCAGTATTCCTGTAGCTGATTACAGAAATGCCGAGCTGATCATTTTATGGGGGCACAATCCAACAAATACATGGCTTGCGCAAGCGGAAGCTCTTGGCGCGGGAAGAAATGCAGGTGCCAAACTTATCGTTGTCGATCCTAGACATACGGCTCTTGCTAAAGAATCTGATAATTGGCTCAACATCAATCCTGGGACGGATGCCGCGTTAGCCCTCGGGCTAATAAATATCATCATAAACCGAAGAGGATATGATCAGGCGTTTGTAGCACGCTGGACGAACGCCTCATTGTTAGTACGAAATGATAATGGTCTTTTCTTGAGAGAAAAAGATATAAACATTTCAGCTAAGAAAAACAGATATGTTGTCTGGAATAACATAACTCAGTCTCCGCTACCCTATGATATTCACGAAAATGTGCCATGTGATGAAAATGATCATTATGCTTTATTAGGCGAATTTTCGATTAATTCTGCGGAAGATGTAAATAAAAAAATACCATGCAAATCTGCATTCCAGCGACTTCTAAATGAGTGTCAACCATACACACCTGAATATGTAGAAAAAATCACCGGCATAACCAAAGAAAAACTCCTATATGCCGCAGATTTAATCATCTCTTCCAAACGAATTGCTTATCATTCTTGGACAGGTGTAGCTCAACATACCAATGCAACCCAGACTGAACGAGCAATTGCCGTGCTGTACGCATTAACCGGGTGTTTTGACACTCAGGGAAGTAACAGGGTGTACAATAAGCATCCCGTTAATCCTGTAAATGCTCGCAGACTTATGCCAAAGGAACAGCAAGAAAAAGCACTTGGCTTTAAGGAAAGACCGTTGGGGCCACCTCTAGATGGTTGGATAACATCACATGATCTGTATCAAGCAATCTTGCACAAACGGCCTTACCCGATTAGAGCTATGATGGCATTTGGTACGAATATGTTGTCATCTCATGCTGACACCAAAATTGGGATAGATGCGCTAAAACAGCTTGAATTTCATGTTCATTGTGATCTCTTTGAAACGCCTACTGCACATTATGCTGACATCTTACTACCCGTGAATACGCCTTGGGAGAGAGAAGGGCTACGTGTAGGATTTGAGATTTCAGCTAAGGCAGAAGAACTCGTTCAGTTAAGGCAAAAAATGATTTCGCCTCGGGGAGAAAGCCGGTCAGATAACGAAATTGTCTTCGACTTGGCCTGTCGCTTAGGCATGAATGATCTATTTTTTAATGGAAGCGTTGAAGCGGGATGGAATTATATTCTTGAGCCTATTGGCTTAACCGTAGAGGCGTTAAGAGAAAAGCCAGCAGGGATTTCAATGCCATTAATTCAGCATGATAGGAAATACGCAGGGATCGATCCTGTTAAGAACACAGTTAAAGGTTTTGATACCGAAACAGGAGTGGTTGAAATCTATTCTGAAAAATTGTGGCGGCATGGTTATCCGCCACTACCGATATATGATGAACCAAAAGAGAATTTAAACTCTGAATCACATTTCCCTTATCGACTAACTTCGGTAAAAAATGGTTTCTATTGTCATAGCCAACAGAGAAGTTTAACCCGTCTGCGCAAAAAATCACCTTATCCGAAGCTTGAGATAAACAGCAGATTGGCTGAAAAGAAAGGTATTAACAATGGAGATTGGGTAGAAGTCATCACCCGCAACGGCGAGGCACGTTTTAAAGCATCGTTAGATGATAATATTGCTTACGACACGATAATTGCTGAGTTTGGTTGGTGGCAAGCGTGTCCCGACTATGGGAAGGAAGGCTTTCCCGCCATAGGAAAAAACAGCAGTAACTATAATGCGCTTATTTCTGACGACTCTTGTGATCCTATCAGCGGCGCTTCTCCGCTCCGTTCATTCCGCTGTGATATTAAACTCGCAGAAGATATCAACCCGGAGAGAAGGCCGTGGCAGGGCCGTAAGGCATTTCGGGTTGTAGATACAAAACCCGAGGCTAAGGGTGTCAAAACCGTTATTTTTGAGTCACAAGATGGAACAATTCTGCCTGATTATGAACCTGGCCAACATATCACAGTACAAGTTTCCATACCTGGACAGGATGCCCCTGTCATCAGGGCCTATTCTTTGACAGGAACGGCAACACTGGAAGGTAGAAAGAGTTACAGTATTTCCGTACGACATCAGAAAAGCATAACTTCTGACGGAGAAACTTTTGAAGGTGTCATGTCTTCATATATTAACAAGACACTGGTAGCCGGAGCCGAAGTGAGTCTGACGCCTCCGGGAGGAAACTTTATTATTCCGCTTAATGCTAAGCAACCTGTTGTTATGTTGGCAGGAGGAATTGGTATTACGCCATTCATAAGTTATCTTGAATCTCTTCCCGCTAACGGTGAAAAGCCTGAACTCTTATTGTTGTATGCTAATCAAAACAGCAATACACATACTTTCTCCAAAAGACTAAAAGAGCTTGAGTCAAAAATTAAGCAATTGAAGGTAATCAACTATTACAGCAATCCGTTGCCAGTGGATATTGAGGGTATTAATTACCAGCATCATGGATATATTACTGCGGATGCCGTTCCTGAAACACTGATTAAACAGCAAGCTCGTTTTTATATGTGTGGTCCGGCTCCTATGATGAAAACTTTTGAAGAAGGTTTACTCACTCTAGGCGTTCCGCCTTTTGATATCTATAAAGAAATGTTCCGATCGCTAACGCCGGTAAAAATTAAAGATGGGAAGAGTTTTGCTGTTAAATTTGAAAAATCTGGCGTTCCTCTTGAATGGTCCCCTGACAAAGGAACACTCCTTAATTTTGGCGAAAAAAGTGGTATTAAGATGGCAAGTGGATGCCGGGTTGGACAGTGTGAAAGTTGTGCTGTGAAATTAAAAAGTGGCGAAGTACAACACTTAAATGGCGTAGAACCTTCAGAGCAAGGAATGTGCCTTACTTGTCAATGTATACCTATCTCAGATATTTCCATTGATGCCTAAAAAAATACTAAGGTAACTTACAGCGGCGTTCAGGGAGAAATGTACGATGACGACATTTCTCCCTCGCTCATTGTCGAGGCGAGGTCACTGATGCCGTCAAAAGGATAGGGGACTGAATGGCAAAATCAGCAGCCAATAAATTTAATTTATGTTTAGCGAAAATTAAGTCCATAAAATAACTTGTATATATTTAATTGAATTTATTGAAAATAAATTTAAGCTTGGTTTTAGTGAGTTTTTATCATATCTAAGATAGTAAATTCAGCATTCAGCACTATTTAAATCACAGGCTCAAGTATCAGGCATAATCTTAAACGTAATCATATAGTTGATAACCCAATCTCCCATCTTTTAATAACAAAATATGTCAGTTTGTAATAAAATAAATAATGACATGATTAATTTATATTAATTAGGTTAAATTGGATTTTTAAATTCCCTGTACTACTCTTTTATATAGCAGCTTTTGATTTATATAAACCGTCTCTGTCTTTGCAATATAATTAATTGCTGCTACAGTTCTATATTATTATCACGGCAAACATAAATAACCTGATTATGTTATTTATATGATTACTATACCTATTATGTAAGCCAATGAGCTAATCACATAATTTTAATATTTTATTCATAGGATTTATAGGTGAAATTATGTCAACAGAATATAAGATTTATATTGTCAACCAGCAAGATAAAAAGAAAAAGTTTTGGTGTTTTCTCAGTGAACCACAATCAGAAGTAAGTGATAAAGTGTTTGCTAACTCATCAACTTATATGACATTATCTAAGCATGAAATAGGAGATGAAAACGCTTTTATTATTCCTCTTGAATTTAAATTGAAGGCTAGTTCACACAATAAGGTGGTAGGTATTAGTTCAAAAATATCTACTCATTCCCTTAGAAATATAGAATTAGGGAGCGTATGGAAGGTAGAATTTGACTCTAGCGAAGAACATATTAACCCATCCTTAAGTAAGTTGAGTGAGGAAACTGAACCTAACCAAGTCGGAATTAAAATCAATGGTTTCGATTTGACAGAACAAGAAATCAATCAGTGGTATAGCTGTCTTACATTTGGTATTAAATCAGGAGCGGGTTTTATTGGCTACTCCTGGCTCCCATCACCCAGCGACACATATCACATTCAGCCTAAGATAGAGTTTTATGTTAAAACCGGAGAGTATATTGAGAATCAGCTCATCAAAATGAGTGACGTGTCTAGCGATTCTGCATTGATTACAGAAGAAAATTTTGACAAAAGAAAGGAGTGTACAGTTATTTATACGACTACAGGAAAGTGGAAAATTAAACCTGGTAAGCCTTCACAGTTACTCTATGATAATTCATTAGTGAAAAATTTGGTTTCTGCCCATATTAATTTAACTGCATCTCATTCTGCTTTAGTTGAATTGATCGAAAAAAACTATAGTGAGTATAACTCCAGGCAGGAAAAAAGAGTATCCGATATTGAAGAGCCTACCCTTTGGTATATAAGTGCGGTGATTACCCTTGCTGCTGGATTTACTTACAAGATGTTATTGCCCATCTTACAGCAAAAAATAGTGAGTTACTTGTATAAAGACAACTTTGAATTGAAGGAGATAAAGATTGTTGAATCTGGTGTTGAATTTACATATGCCCTAAAAGAAGGAGGCATGTTAAGAGATAATAAAAATAATTCACATTTGATGGATATAACCAAGAAAGCTTTAGACTATGAAAAAGAAGAAGATCACATCCTGAGTTATAAAGTTACAACCTCAAAATTATAAAACGAATTTATTCATCTTATTATAACTTATAGGGCGGCTTCTCCGCCCTATATTCAAATCCATTCTATTTTACAGCATAAAATAAATTTGATTCTCGATAAAGATAAAGTATTTAAATATTTAATTACATCCAATATTATTTGTGATCTAATAATACTCGTCATTGTTGGAAAATAATAGGAAGTTGAACTAAACTCAAATTTCATTCTTTTGGAAGGAGTTATCGATGTCTAAAACCCATTATTCTGAATCATTAAACCTAAAATCTCACTGGATGCCATTTAGTGCCAACCGAAGTTTCCAACGCGATCCACGCCTTATCGTTGCTGCCGAGGGGCAATGGCTAAAAGACGATAAAGGACGCCAGATTTATGACAGCCTATCCGGTCTTTGGACCTGTGGGGCAGGCCATACCCGGACAGAAATTCAACAAGCTGTCGCTGCTCAATTGAGCACCCTCGATTATTCACCAGGCTTTCAGTTCGGTCATCCCTTGTCGTTTCAACTGGCAGAAAAAATTGCCAATTTAACGCCAGGTGATCTCAATCACGTCTTTTTCACCAGTTCAGGTTCTGAATCTGTAGATACCGCGGTCAAAATGGTACGAGCTTACTGGCGAGTGAAAGGCCAACCCGAGAAAACTAAACTGATTGGCCGTGCACTTGGTTATCATGGTGTCAATATTGCTGGTACCAGTTTGGGAGGTATTGGTGGCAACCGCAAAATGTTCGGACAGTTAATGGATGTAGATCACTTACCCCATACATTACAGACCGATATGGCGTTTACGCCAGGTATGGCGGAAACCGGCGGCGCAGAATTGGCCAACGAGATGCTCAAGTTGATCGAACTGCATGATGCCTCCAATATTGCGGCAGTTATTATCGAGCCTGTGTCCGGTTCCGCCGGTGCGATTATTCCGCCCAAAGGGTATCTACAGCGTCTACGTGAAATTTGTGATCAACATAATATTTTGTTGATTTTTGATGAGGTTATTACTGGCTTTGGTCGCATGGGGCGCTGGACTGGTGCTGAATATTTTGGTGTGACACCAGATCTTCTTAACTTTGCCAAACAAATTACCAATGGCGCCATTCCTTTGGGAGGCGTAGTGGCAAGCAGTGAAATTTATGAAGCCTTTATGTCCCAGTCTTTACCGGAACACTCCGTGGAGTTTAGTCACGGTTATACCTATTCGGCGCATCCCGTAGCCTGTGCTGCCGGGTTAGCAACTTTAGATCTGTTGGATAAAAACCATCTTATCCAACGCTCTGCTGAACTTGCCCCTCATTTCGAAACGGCCCTTCATGCTCTCAGACACTGTCCAAATGTGACTGACATCCGCAACTGTGGTTTGGTAGGGGCAATTGAGTTGGCTGCCCGTGACGGTGATACCGCTATACGTCCTTTTGACGCCAGCATGGCACTTTGGAAAGCCGGTTTTTACGTACGCTTTGGCGGTGATACGCTGCAATTCGGGCCTATGTTCAACGCTGAACGAGCCGATTTGGATCGGCTTTTTGACGCCGTTGGAGAAGTATTGCATCACATTGGCTGAGGTAAGGATGTGTATGAATCGTGACGTACCCATAAGGTCTTCAATTTCAATATTGTTAAACTCAAAGGCTTAGAATAAAGCCCAAGAGCACAGCTACTCTTGGGCTCTTTAAGTTTCAATCTTTATACTATATTAGCACGCTGCCATGTCGCTTCAGAGAGCAGAGACAACCCATCCCCATCGGAATTATGTGAGAGCATGACATCGATAAAATAAATAGTTTGAGGAGTGGTTAACATGGTTTCACAATAAGTTGCGTCAAATGTTGCCCAACGCTCACGAATTACCTGTGTTGTTGCATGTGCATCAGGGACAACCTGGACATTAGCAGCAGTAAACAGAGACAAATTACGCGACGGTGCAGCAAGCAAGGTCTGTTTTCTATTATTCGTCGCACTTTGCTTATCGATATATGATCGAATCATCGACAACATACCATTACAAAGATAAAACACAGAAATATTGATCTTCTGCCGATGAGGATTTTGCATCAACGCTCGTTCAATATGGGACTCAATGTTTGGGATTAAATCTCTGGCACCATCACCAATAAATGCCAGAATATTCTGGGATGATGTACGAGCCAAATAAGGCAGTGACATCAACGCATCGCCCATCAGTGCCCGGCCATACCAACCGGAAAATCCTTTCCCTGTTTTCGGTAAATTCCGCATCGCCCCGATTCCGCACCTCCCTACATCATAAACACCGGTATAGACAAATCCCTGCTCACTAATCAGATGATGCAACTGCTTCCCTAAATGGGCATAAAAGTAATTGGGGGACATCGGCACCTGTGGCAACCAATCTATCGGGGTGGTGTTAGGATAATTCTGAACTCGTTCCAGTTCACGACGACGATAAGCAAGTACCTTTTCATCCACATTAAGTCGAGTGAGAACGGTTTTTAAGAATGAGCGTAAATAGCTATGTACAGCTAGATCAGTGTAAGGTGACATGTGCTCTAAACGGCAATTCACCTGAATAATATGACATTTATTTTTAAGTTTACTGGCGGAAAATGGCGAGGATGCTTCATCGACTTTACTTTTAAGGAAAAAAATACTCTGGCTTTCAGGATCAGCAAGCTGCTGCCCCTCATGTAGGTAATGAAATACTTTGCTGCTAAAGCCGTAAACCGACAGAATTCCAATATAGTTACTAACCGGCTTTTGCTGATGGTAATCACTGACCGCCCCCGGAGATACTAGCGTATCTACTAACGCTATCCCTGCTTTTTCAGCAATCTGATAAATCAGTTCACGTTCATGATCCGTTAAATGACAACATTGCCACAGTATACGACGCTTATCATGGTTGATCAGAGACATTACTGCATCCATGACGGACGCTTCATTATCCCCAATCTGTGGAACCAAAAGGCTCCACTGACTCGGATGGGGTAGCTGCTCAGGTTTCAGTGTACATTCCAAAACTGATTGTGTCGCAAGAATAAATACTGGGCCGGGTTGAGACTGTAATAGATCTATTGCCTCATTTAACCGCTCAGGCAAGTTCAATTTATCATTGACATAAACGCACGGAATTCCTTTTGCTTCAATCGACTTCTTACCATCATAATCTCTATGCATCGTACCTTGAAATGGGAACCAGCTATTTCCAAGACTATCTGCACAAATGATGATACCTGGCGCATGAGCACGTTTCAGGTTGCATAATGTGCCACGAAACTCATCGATCATGCCGGAAGTTACCGCAATTACATAACCACGCTGATAGAACTGCCAGCCACAAAGTGCAGAAACTGCCAGACTGTGCTCATTCGGCCCACTTTCACACAGGGTAGATGTATCATCACACAAGCGAAGCATGGAATCGATAAATCCGGAGAGCACCGACCCAGTATAGTAGTGGAAGTCCCAACGCTCCTTGAAGTGGTACTCCATATAATCATGAATAAACTGTGCCATTGATGATATTGTTACTTTAGACGTCGTCGCTCTAACAAGTAATGGATTAATATAAGTGCTATCCAAATGATCCATTAGGTTTTTTAGCACCTGTATCTCCCAAACAAGCGGATCTGGCTGCCAAATATTGAGTGTCACTGAATCCATCTCTTGTATTCGTGCACTACCAGGAATCATCTCTGATAAAAAGAGCAGGAAAGAATAGGGTGACAATTTCCCAGGATTCGACTCAAACAATCGGAAAAACTGATGACTGACCTGCTCATAATGTCCATGTTGTAAAAACAGATTATCAGCAATTACCAGATCGAGTGTTCTGTCCGGATGCCGTGCGATATCGGCCAGAGCTTCATCCAGCGTTTCATAGGTCATGACATGAAAAGAAAATTGATGCTTTTTCTGATAGACAAGTAAATATCCTCTAGCTTGCTGAAGCAAGTACGTCATAATAGAATCAACTGAAACTGTTGAATTAAGTTTCCAAACCTCACAAGGATCAGATTCGGCCGCAATTGACAATTCCAACTTGTTAATCGCTTCTTTCACTCCTTGGCTCACGATTTGGGACTGAGCAACCACACAAATTCCGATGTAATGATGCATTTACTCGCTTCTCTACAATTAATTATCAAAATATTCATCTTGATTCTTATTCAATATTGAGTATACAAATTTCTATTCTTTTTTAAGTTTTATGTGATCTTTGTAGGTGTATCGCAAACACGGAGACAAGTGGGCGCAATAATAGCCCTATTAAAGATCAGTTTTTTCTTGGTCGAAAGTTCTAATCTTGGAACAAGCACTTAATTCTATCTTTTATCTAGAACTCAGTTGTAAACCTGAATAATATAATTACGTAATGGTACAAAGGGGGATACCGATTGGTCGAAAGTGAATCCTCTTCGTATTGGATCTTCATATTCTAAACATTAAACCTTAGAGTTAATTTGGTATAACAAGGAGTAGTTATGAAAATATTAAATATTATAATTTTATCGCTATCGACAGTGATAGCTTCTAATTCTTTAGCCGATGAGATTAGAGCAAGGGATTTAGGCATTCCTTTCTCTGGAGTAACCGGGAAATATAATGCGATTACCGATGTTAGTGGTGTAGAAGTTGGCTATTCAACCATAATAGAAGGCGATGGAAAGCTAGAGGTTGGAAAAGGCCCAATAAGGACAGGCGTAACAGCTATATTGCCAAAAGGCAAGAAATTTAGCCCGGTATTTTCTAGTACATTCTCTTTAAATGGAAATGGAGATATGACAGGCAATCAATGGGTCAAAGAGAGTGGTTTCCTGGAAACGCCAATATTAATCACCAACACTCATAGTGTTGGTATTGTTAGAGACTCAACAATTAGCTGGATGATTGATAACAACCTAACATCACCACTGAAAGATGATTTATTTTGGTTATTACCTGTGGTTGCAGAAACGTGGGATGGAATATTAAATGATATAAACGGTATGCATGTAAAGAAAGAACATGTATATCATGCGTTGAATAGTGCTAAATCAGGAGCGATAGAGGAGGGTAATGTCGGCGGTGGAACAGGAATGAACCTTTTTAAGTTTAAGGGAGGCACAGGTACTTCATCAAGAATTCTAGATAAAAAAGATGGCGGATATACTGTTGGCGTTCTTGTTCAAGGCAACTTTGGTGATAGGGACGATTTGATTATTGCTGGGATTCCAGTTGGTAAAGAAATACAGGATCTCAAGCCGATATATCATGGCGGCAAGAAAAAAATAAAGGATGCCGGTTCTATAATCGCCGTGGTGGCTACAGACGCACCATTAGCGCCTCACCAATTAGAAAAAATAGCTAAACGAGTCTCTCTTGGACTGGCAAAGGTCGGTGGGGTAGCCAGGAATACCAGCGGTGAGATATTTATTGCATTTTCGACCGCAAATAATGATGCTTTCTCCAGAAAAGATGTAAGAACAATAAAAATACTGTCAAATGACCAACTAGATCCTTTGTATGAAGCCACAATAAGTGCAACAGAAGAAGCAATAATTAATGCTATGATCGCCGCCAAAAAAATGGTTGGGAGAAATGGCAATACTTCGTTTTCTATTCCTAAAGATAGAGTTCAAGAGATATTAAAAAAACATCATGTCTTAGCTCAGACTCAATCTGACACTTCAATTTAAAACAAACAAGTTACCGACTGTGATTAAAGGCTCTAAATCTGAAGTTGAAGTCGGTAGCTTTCATGCTTCAACAATACGATGTATGCAGTATCCTTTGTTCGTTATGAAAAACAGGGTTATAAAGATAGAATTATTTTTGTGTTGTCGTTATTTTTAGGAGCTGTAACCCATATTGTCTGAGATGCATTCAACACACGATAACGGTTTTTTTGTCGAGCGAATTCCTCTACTACAGTTCCGTGTTTTAAGGAAAAATATGATTATACATGATAAAAGCAAAAACCCCGTTATTTTAAACGGGGTTTTTCAATGTTCTTAAAAAAATATTTAATTTATTCTACCTTCATAATAAGCTTGGAAAGCGTTATATCCAGTATGAAATTCGCAAGGTCCAATACGACTTTTAAAATACCATGTCATCCTTCCAAATTTAGTATCCTCTGTGAATACATTAGCAAAATTATCATAAGGATTAACAACATATCTATAATACTTACCCCCAGTAATATATTGTGGTTCCTCAGAATTACAAAGTGCTGCCGATGCAGTCCCAATTCCTCCGATTAATGCTGTTGCTAATACCCCAACTGTTAATAATTTCTTGAACATAAAATTCCCCTTAAATAGTTTCAGAATTTACATATTTAAACATATTATTTACAAAATCATATGTGATAATGTATGCAAAATCTAAATCACCACATCGATGATGTTACAATTTTAAAATTCAAAAACTGCTTATATATTTCATCCTAGGTGGAATTAGGTTGGAAACCTAAATTCCATTTACCATAATAGTACCAGAAATCAAAAAGGGCAAATCTAATATATAATGATAATTTATTTTCCTATAGTTTTTCATGAAACTATCTTTAATGTCAGTATATTTAACATCTCTGGAATTTATGATTTATCTCACATATTTAATCTGGAAAGGTAACAATATGGTGGTGTTTTAAATAAGGGAAAATCGGCACTGGCAATTGAGATCGTTTATATTTAATCCACTCACGCCGGATGGATTTTCTGGTAATAATGTCAACTATCTTGACTCTGAATGATATTAATGTGATTAACATCAAACATTTTTACTCATTATTTTTTCAGAATAATCATGGTAAAAAATTCTTTTTATAATTATTGCCTTCAAATGCTATATCTATTAATTATAATATTCCTGAATAAGTACTTTTATCGTAATTATATGACTACCAAATAAAAACATTCATGATTCTCCAAAAATATCATTTTTATTTTTCATAATAAATTCATTTTTTATATTTTCATGTAAAAAGTGAATTTAATTTAAAGGTTAATCGTCAAACATAACCAAACATGAGCTTCAAAAAAATACCAGTGTGTTCATCCAGAAAAGTAGGAGAGGAGGGTAACAACATATCAGGGAGGAGGAGGGCTATCCCGGCAACGCCGGGGCCCAAATCATCGATCAGTCAACGCTGCTACTGGGGGTTCTGTGGAACAACCTCCAGATCTGTAAACTTTGAGAGAAAATCCTGATTAGTCATCCCGCCAAAAAGAAGGCAGAAAGTCTCTGGCAAACCGATAAAGATCTTCAATGCGTAATGCCTTGTCTACTTCCATTCTGACGGCGGTGTACTGAAAATCCTTTTGATCGGTACGGATAATATTGAGGGCGGTGATACCGTCATCCCGCTGTACTAACTATTGCGAAACTGTTCGAGAACAACCCGTTCTGCCGGGCTTAAGGAAAAATACAGGATTTGTTCGTGATCATTATATTTTCCATTGTGAGTCCCGGATTCAATGAGGCCAGACAATCAAATCATTTCGCGTCCGTCCAGATGATTTGCCGGCACCATTCGTTTGTGCAGCACACCAAATATCACCGGTTGCCGTTCGTGGATGAGGTAATAAATGACATGACTGACATAAGGAAAACTCAATACGCCCGTTCCGACGTCTGGCCTGTCTCTTCCCAGTGCAGGGGTAGAAGCCAGCAAACGAAAGGTTTGTTGAAGTCCTGACAGGTATTTTTCTGATTGCACCTCACCCCATTGTTGTACAGTAAAACGGCGAATTTCAATCAGATCGGCCTGGGCATCAGGCGTTAAACGGTAGTGTGATATGTCCATGATGGTTAATGATCCCTGGGAACGTCGATAATGCCCTCAGCAATACCCTGAGCCAGCATTTCCATTAGTTAGGGGAAAACGGGCAGCATAGTCGTGTATACGTTTCACCCACCGTAATTGTTCTGCGCTAAGTCCGGCTACAGACATTTTTTTCTCCTCAATAGGTGAAATTCTAATCGTACTGACCTGATATCAGTTCATTAAAAAAAGCTTCGCCATCGAGGGTGTTACCGGATTCAATATCAACTCTGGCCTGTTCAGCTCTTGACTGCAATAATTTTAACCGGAGTGTTTCAATACTTTCGTATTCATCCATTGAGATAACCACCGCAACGGGTTTTCCGTTTTTATTGATTTGGATTGGGGCACGTTGTGCTTTGAGTAGCATGTCGCCAAACTGGGTTTTGGCTTCATTGGCAGAAAGAGCATCCATAATAGTCCTCTCATTGAATCATAGCATGATTCAAACAATATAAACGAATTGAACGATTCGATCAAATTTAAAGCTATCAAAAAGTATACTTTTTACCGGCTAGCCCGTTCAGTGGATCATCTGTCGCAAATCGCCAGCCGCTTCCAGCAGGAAAATATTGATTTGGTCGTTCTGGATCAAAATATCGACACCCGGACATCAACAGGACGCTTGATGTTCAATATGCTGGCCACCATCGCGGAGTTTGAAAATGACTTACGCAGTGAACGTCAGGCAGAAGGGATCGCCAAAGCGAAAGAAAAAGGCGTCAGATTCGGGCGTCCCGCTAAATTGACCGAGGATATACGCAAGGATATTTATCTCAAGCGTCAGTCCGGGACTACGTAAGCACGTTGATAACTCGTAGCTTTCACAAAGTTTACAGATCTGGGGGTTGTTCCACTGAACCCGTACTGTGTGGCCATGACGTTGCATCATTGCATCAAAAAAAGAGGGGTGTCAAAAATCACCTAGTTCTATGCGAAGTTGTTTATCATCTAAGGTTATTTAACATAATATACATTAGGCGCACCAGTGCGCAGGTAAGCAGGATCTGACGAAAACACCACTACGATGATGTTGAAGGCTTGACTTTGCCATAGAGCCTTTCAAGTGCCCGTTTTGCATCATCCAGCGCCTTAAGCT
>NZ_CAWPHH010000017.1:0-86039 GCF_963887965.1 Photorhabdus sp. RW14-46
CCAAACCGTAGCGCAGTCAGCCGGCAACAACGCTGCGGTGAAGCGGAGCGATGAGCGCGGCGTCCGGTTCTTCCCCGTCCGGCCCGCGCTATCTCGGCCACCACCATCCACATCTGGCGGGCCTGATTAAAGATAATACGATATAACTGCTTGTTCATGATTTTTACTCCACACAACACTACCCACTGGCAGTTTTGCTATTTGAATTAATACTGCCAATACAGGTTGAATCCGGCCGTGACGGGGGAGGTTTGGAAGCCGGCGGGTTTGGACAGCGGGACGCCGACAAACAGGTCGTAGCTCACCCCTTTCAGGCTGCCGCGCCAGCCCAGCGCGCTCCCCGCCAGGTGTTTTCCGAGCAGCGTATCGCTGCCCCGTCCGCCCACTTCGCCATAATCCATTGCCAGATACAGCGATTGCCCGCGCAGCGGGGTTTGCCAGTCCAGTTCGTTGCGGCTGTACCAACCCCGATCAGCGGATAAGGTCAGCTCGCCATCAAAGCCGCGTACCGTCCAGCGACCGCCAATCGAGAAGCGATCCTGGGGCGTCAATGGGCGGGCGCTTATCTGACGCAAATACTGGGTTTGATAAGAAAAGGGCTGAGAAAACAGCGTTAACGGCCCGGCAAGCGTCGCTGAGAACTGGGTGATTTTGGGTAAGGCAGTCCCTTCATTGCGGTACTCTTCCGGTGCCGGTTGTGCGCCAAACCAGCGCATGCCCTGTTGATAAGTCACCCGGGTATCCAGCGTCGCGCTGCCGATAAAGTGGTGATGGGACAGCCCTAATTTCCAGCCCGCGGTTTCCCGGCGCTGAACATCAACTTCGGTCTTATCAATAAAATTGCGCGAAGTCCGGCGATAAATTTCACCGTTAAGCAGGGTTTTCTGGTCGGCGTTACGATGTAGCACCCGGCTAAGCTGGACCGCCAGGTTTTGACTTTTGCCCCGGTATTGGATCGCCTGATTCAGCCCGGCGATTGTCTGGGTATAATCGTAATGACTGGCCGTCACGCTCGCCATCCAGTAACCGAAGGGCAGGGAGTAATAGAGCGTGTCATTTTGGCTGTCTTTCCCGGCAGACGAATGAATATCGCGGCCACCGGAGAGATAAAACAGGTCGCTGAGCGCCAGCGGATTATCCAGAAAGAAGGTGAGTCCGCCCTGATAACGTCCGGTGCTTTTGGAGCCGGTATCATCCAGATACGTGGCGACTCGCCAGTGCCGGGACTGACGCCAGTCCAGCACAATATCGCTCTCCCCCGGCTGCTCTGCCGGGACAATATTCATATCCGCCTGCACGGTGGGGAAACGTTGCAGATTTTCCAGTCCCTGCTCAATATCCCGTAAATCCAGTAATTTTCCTTCACGCGCGGGAAAGGGGGTTATCCGCTGGATATATTTCCTGCTGTCAGGGGTATAGCGGATATGCCGGATTTTTCCCGGTATCATCACCAGTTTTAAGGTTTGGGTACGCAAATCCTGACGAGGAACCAGAACCCGGCTGGTGACATAGCCGTGATTAATGAGCTGATCTTGCAATTGGGTTATCAGCCGGCTAATGCCTTTATCGCCCAGACAATGGTTTTCGCCCTGTTGGGCGACACGCCGGAACGGTAACCAGTGCGGGAAATTTTCGGTACCTGCCAGTCTGACGTGGGTAATGGGAAAACACGGAGTTTCCACCGCAAAGGCGGATGATTCCCCGGTTTCCGGTACCGACAGGTGAACCTCCGCAGGCGGCGGGGCTAATTGCGTCTCCAGGGCTTGCTGGCGGGCCTGTTGATGAATGAGTTGTTGATCTGCGATGTCGGCGGCTTGACTACCTGAGACTGC
The DNA here is from genome assembly GCF_963887965.1 of Photorhabdus sp. RW14-46. Taxonomy (NCBI): domain Bacteria; kingdom Pseudomonadati; phylum Pseudomonadota; class Gammaproteobacteria; order Enterobacterales; family Morganellaceae; genus Photorhabdus; species Photorhabdus sp. RW14-46. Next base: position 1,833 of record NZ_CAWPHH010000017.1, read on the forward strand.
GCTACAAAAAACTATTAATACTACAATACTGCTTTTCATTGACTTGCTATTCCACAATGTTGAAACAGCATTAACCACGAATTTAACTTAGCGATCAATATTTAGTGTTGATTATCAACCGGGCAACTAAAATAGGGAGTTGGTTAAGATAGCAGCAAAAACAAGAGGTTATATGACAAAGCAAAAAACAGGCCAATGTGATTATTTTGTGACAGGATTGTATAAAAAACAGATTAATATTAATCATTTAATAATCAACATTAATAATTTCAAATTAATTTTATTGTTTTATTTTCATTGTGTGATTCGTATAACATTTTTATCTTTTTATTTCTGTATGAAATTACTTTTAATGTGATGATTATCGTAAATTTGTGATTAGGAATTACCTTTTATGATTATGTCAGATGATGACTTTTAGCTCGGTTGGCAGAACTGAGCGCTAATTTACGTCACATTTTTGTCTTATTACAAACGGCAGTAGCTTTTAAAATTTAGGCTTTCGTGATGATAAAATATCTTCTTTTCTCATTTATCATAGATATACGAATATACCCTATGGATTTCAAGATGCATCGCGACGGCAAGGGAATGAATCCCCGGGAGCATAGGTAACGATGTGACCGGGGTGAGTGAGTGCAGCCAACAAAGAGGCAACTTGAAGGATAACGGGTATAGATAGTTCTTAGGCGGTAAGAAAGGATATTTACTGCCGTTTCTTCCTTAAAACGCACAGTAAAGGAGGTTATTGCGTAATAAATCATGCCCGCTTTTTCCGGTAAATACGGCATATAACGATAACTCAGTTCGTCTATTTCCTCTTGTGAGCATCGCTAAAATTTGAGACTTAAACCAGAATACTACTTTCAGGACGTAAAAATCTTTCTGGTACATAAAGATCATAATTATTAAAACGACAATATTCCTCCAATTGCTGAGCAGACCTAACACCAACCTTTCTGTATATTTGTGCTGTATAGTGTTCAACAGTACGGTAGGAAATATTTAATATTCTGCCAATTTGTTTACTGGTATATTTATGTAAAGAGAGAAAAACAACATCCCATTCACGCGGAGTAAATAAATCAGTCGGTGGCTGAAATATAATGGAGGCAGGAAGTTTTCCATAAAATAGACGGGTTAATGAAAAATCCTGGACTTCCCACCCGTGGAAAATGACTCCGACACATTCGTTTTCATTATTATATAGTGGGTATTTTTCACAAAAATGAGATGATAAGAATTTATCGTTCCCATACATATGTGTTTCAAGCGAACATACTGTTGTTTCGCTCTTCATTACACTTTGATCATGAAGAACGAATTCTTTTGCAAACTCAGCGCCACTCCAAGGAAGTTCATAATCATACCACCCTTCGTAATCAAATGAGTCTGGAAGGTTTTCAAGATGTTTAAGTGCCTTATTGCCATAAATAAAGCATGAATTTTTATCTTTGATCCCCCAAGGCTCATTACTTTGCTTCATTGTATTAATGACTTGAGGTGAAATAATTAGTTTATTATCCATGTTACTACTCCTTTTTTCGCTAGCCTTAAAGTTAGATTCTTGATATTTTATAATCAATTTAATTCTCTACTGCCAATAGTGACAAATCTTGCTGGAATATAAAGATCAAGTTTATTTTCTTTACAGAAATCTTTTAATTCTGCATGTAAAGGCAAATTGAATTTTTGGTAAATTGATTGGATATGATTAATCACATCTTCGGAACTTATCATTAATTCTTCACTAATTTTCTCTTCATCTAATGAACACAGAGTTAGAAAGAGAACCTCCCATTCAAATTGCGTCAGTGTGTCATTAGGTGGGGTGAATGCCAGTGTTGCCGGAGGAGTTTTTTCATAATAGTACGAAACAGAAAAATCTTGAGTTTTATACATATGAAAGAAGATCCCAATGCAATCATTATTCTCATCATAAAGTGGAAATTTATCACAAATATAAGTTTGTTTAATGTTATGCTCCCCAAACTGATGTGTTTCCAGTGAAGTGACGCGTTGCATAGTTTGAATGGTTTTTTGGTCCTGACGATGGAATTCTTCTGCATATTCGGCAATAGGCAAGGGTAATTCCCCCATAGATAGCCCTATAATATCGAAATATTCAGGAAGGTTGAGCAGTTGATAAAAAGCAGGGTTAGCATAAATAAATCTTGACTCGCGATCTCTGGCTCCCCAAGGTTCATCGCTTTTATCCCACATCAGCGTTAATTGTGGTGTAATATGATTGGTTTTTTTTCTTATATTTGACATAGTAACTCCTTAATTATCATTTAGTCATTATCTGAATGAATTGTTTTCTGATGATACAAAAAATAATTTAACTATATAATGTAGTATAACAATTATCCAGCCAAAGACTGTATGTTTATTAATTTTATTATGGTATTATAAATACCAAACAATATAAGAAAAAATATTATTTTTATTGGAGATTATTTAAGTGATTTATTTTTCCAGTTAAAAATTGCACGCACATAATAATTTATTAAGGCTCCCAGTGTTCACTCTTAATCCAGAAAAAAATGGCTCATAGATTTAAAGTATTTTGGTGGAATATAAAGATCATAATGATTTTTTTCGCAAAACAGTTTCAACTCAATAATTGATCCGATTAATAATTTCTCATAGATACTTTGGAAATACTTTTCCAAAGTACGACATGAAATTTTCATTTCATTAGCGATACATTGATTACTGATTCCACGGCAGAATAAAAAGATCACTATCCATTCTTTTTCTGTCAATATATTATTAGGTGGTCTAAGCTTAACAGATATAGTTGTATCATTTTTAATATAATGATGTACTGAAAAATGATTTATTCTTTTAATGTGACAAATTATTCCAATACATTGATTCTTTTCATCCATCAATGGGTATTTTTCACAGAGACAAGGATTAAGCTGTTGACCATTGCTTTTAAGATGAGCCACAATAATAGATGATACTCGTTGCATAGACTGTAAGACTTTACGATCATGTTCTTCAAAAAAGTGAGCAAGATAATTAAATGGCGTCGATAATTCTTTAACAGAATATCCCATGATATCAGAGTCTTCAGGTAACTTACTTAATTTAACAAATTCTTTATTGGCATATATAAAACGAAGCTTCTTATCTTTTACAAACCATGATTCATGACTTTTGTCCCACATATTTTTTAACTGAGGGGTGATTTGACTCATATATGACCTTCAATAAGGTTGAATATAAATATACCCGTTATCCTTCAAGTTGCCTCTTTGTTGGCTGCACTCGCTCACCCCGGTCACATCGTTATCTATGCTCCCGGGGATTCTCTCCCTTGCCGTCGCGATGCATCTTGAAATCCATAGGGTATAGAAAAACATTTCAACAATCGGCAAAAAAGCGATTCATTTTTGCCACCCTGTTGGGTTCAGGTATAGAAAGTGCATTTAATGACGCTTTCATTCGACCACCACTCTTCCTCCTTTATGGTGGTTACAGCAATGTAGGGTAAATACCTGGCCCAATGGGCAATCCAGCAAAATACCAACCTATAAGCAGCAATATCCAAACGGCAAAAAACACCAGCGGATAAGGTAATACCAACGTGTAATAAGTACCTAGCTGAGCCCCCTTATAGTACCGTTGAAGAAACCCCAAAAAAAGCGGTAGAAAAGGTGACATCGGTGCCAACGGTAATACTGCGGAATCAGAAATACGGAAGATGATCTGTGCAAAGGCAGGGTGAAAGCCAAGCAGGACAAACATGGGAACAAAAATAGGTGCCAGAATCGACCAAATGGCAGAACCACTTGCGATGAACATACACAAAAAGGCAGATAAAAACATTAATCCAATGAAGGCAGGAACACCTGTCATACCCAAGGCTTCTAGCATATCGGTTAGCCCTACCGCCATAAATTTGCCCATGTTGCTCCAGTTAAAGAAGGCAACAAATTGAGCCAGAGGGAAGACCATTATAATGAAGCCAGCCATGTTTTTCATGGGATCAACGAGTAAGTCTGGAATATCATTAGACTTTTTTATCTGTTTTGTGGAAACGCCATATGTAATCGAAACCACGAAGAAAAACAAAATAATGACTGGCACGATCCCTTTTATGAATGGCGATGGAATGATTGAGCCAGTCTGTGGATCACGCAGTAGTGCATTTTCGGGAACAACTAGCAACGCAACAATACCGATGAAAATTAGTGCAGATAGACCGCTCATTAGCAGCCCGCGATTTTGTTGTGGCGTGAGCTTTGCTAACTTCTCATTGTGACTTCCTTTCCATGCTGGAAGGCGTGGCTCAACAAATTTATCCGTTAAGATAGCGCCTGCAATCGTCAGTACAATCACTGATGTTGCCATAAAATACCAGTTATCGATGACACTGACGTGTAAGTTGGGATCAAGCATTTTAACCGCTTCAGTACTGATACCAGATAACAGCACATCGGTAGTGACAATCAATAAGTTCGCCGTAAATCCTGAAGCAACACCAGCAATAGCGGCCAGTAGGCCAGCAACGGGGTGGCGACCAACCGCAATAAAAATTAGCGCACCTAATGGAGGCATGACAACGAGTGCGGCATCCGAAGAAATATGGCTAAAAAAGGCAATAAATAGCACCATATAGCTGGCGTAACGTTTATTAATACCAGAAGCCATTTTATACATCAGGGTTTGTAACAGACCGACTTTTTCTGCCAGCCCTGCACCAATGACCAAAGCTAATATTGCTCCAAGTGGTGTGAAGTTACTGAAATTTTTAACGATATTAGGCAGGATCCACTGTAATCCTTCGGCGCTAAGTAAGTTTTTAACTCTAATGAACTCTCCATTTGTAGGGTTTTTTACGGCCAAGTCAAACCAAGACAAAATAGCAGTCGCTATCATTAAAACAGCTATTAAATAGATAAATAAAATAAAAGGATTCGGAATTTTATTTCCAACTCTTTCGATCCAACCAAGAATACGTCCTGGGCTCTTATTTACAGGGATAGTTGTTTCACTCATGATTTTTTCCTTTGTGTTTGCTGTCGTTATTATTTTTTGATTATGTATACCCTATGGATTTCAAGATGCATCGCGGCGGCAAGGGAGCGAATCCCCGGGAGCATAGATAACGATGTGACCGGGGTGAGTGAGTGCGGCCAACAAAGAGTCAACTTGAAAGATGACGGGTATAAATGACTAAACGCTAGCTTGCTGCTGTAAGCAAGTCAGTATTTATCGGAGCAAAGTTATTTCAAAGGTGATGGTTTAATATCGGGCGGAATAGGACACTGATAGGGATGCTCATCCCGTTGGTGTTTGAACTCAAACTGGACCTCTGCTAGCAGAGCAGGGTCTATTAATAATTTAAGTGCGGTGGCGGCCATAATTTTCCCGGCAAGACACATCCCTTTGTGAGCAATGGATGAACGCCCTTGTGCGACTAATTGCCAAGTATGCAGTGGTGTGCCAAAGGCGAAGCAGGGACTGAAACATTGCGCTGTGGGTGTTACCCAACTGACATCACCGACATCGGTAGATCCATACAGTAACTCTTGCGATTCTATATAGGGTAAGACTTCATCTGTCAGTGCTTTTTCCCCTTGTCGCTCACTCCAGCGTTTACCCTCTTCGCCCGCTGTTCGCGCTGCATTGAGTTTGGCATTGCGTAAATCATCTTTTGTCAGTGTTTGATGAATTTTTTCGGCAAATTGGCATTCCTCATCAGTATATTCAGGAATACCAAAGGCTTGAATATACTGATACATCACTCTTTCCATCGTGCGGTTAGGAATATAGTTTGAACACGCCTTATCAAAGCGAATATTCAATTGCGTGCCGGTCATTAAGGCAGCACCTTTAGCAATATCAATGACTCGTTGATAAATATCTTGAGCCTGATCCAGTTGTGGGGCGCGAACAAGGTATAAAACTTCGGCATCAGCCTGTACAACGTTAGGTGACACACCACCGGTATTAGTCACTGCATAATGAATTCGTGCTTCCTGAATGATATGTTCACGAAGAAATTGAACACCCACATTCATCAGACTGACTGCATCTAAAGCACTTCGACCCAAGTGAGGGGAATTGGCGGCGTGTGAAGCAACTCCTTTAAAATGAAATGCTGTTTGGATATTTGCCAGAGACTGGACATTAAATACACTACTGAATGATTCAGGATGCCATGTAATTGCTGCATCAACATCATCAAAAAGACCTTCCCGGACCATAAATGTTTTGCCGGAACCCCCTTCTTCCGCCGGGCAACCGTAAAACCGTACAGTTCCAATTTGTTGATTTTTTTGCAACCAGGCTTTCACTGTAAATGCCGCAGCGAGTGCGGCTGTCCCCAGTAAATTATGTCCACACCCATGACCGTTACCGTTTTTAACCATAGGATTAGGTTCACAACAGCCTGCTTTTTGGCTTAAACCAGCCAGCGCATCATACTCACCAAGTAAAGAAATCACAGGGTGTCCACTGCCATAACTGGCGATAAACGCGGTCTCAATATTGCCTACCCCACGCTGAACAACGAACCCTTCATTTTCTAACGCATTTGCGAGCAGTTCAGCAGAAAAGTTTTCTTCAAAATTGGTCTCAGGGTGCTCCCAAATCTTATCGCTAAGGTAAGTAAAATCACTTTGGCGTTGCTCAATGTATTCATTGATGAATTTAATCAACGAGTTATTCATGATGAACTCCGAAATCAGGTAGGTTAAGGGCGATAGTGGCTAATGTTTTCACTGCGGTAGTCATCACGTTTTCATCAAAGTCAAACCGTTCATTATGATGACCTGCGCTGAGTGCTGTACCGAAAATAAGGTAAGTGGCTTGACCACCATTCGATTTGACGTGTTCCATAAAATAGGTCGCGTCCTCAGATCCGGCAGCTTGCTGACGGCTTTTGACAACAGATGAAAGCTCTGGGATATATTGTTGAGCCTGTTGATAAATGAAATCGACCCATACTGGGCTAGGCTGGCTACTTTGAGCGGCTCCCATTAACTGTATTCCATATTCAACCCCCTGCATTTTTGCCGCGCCTTCAATGATATTGAGAGCTTGACGGTAGACAAATGCATTGATCTCATTAGTTTCACCGCGAGTTTCCACTTTCATTAATGCATAGTCAGGAATAACGTTACGGCCAATGCCTGCCTGTAGCACTCCGACATTAATGCGTGAGCTGCCTTCGCTATGGTGAGAAATAGCATACAGCCCTAAGGTTGCTTGAGCTGCGGCTAACAGTGCATTTTTTCCCGCTTCTGGTTTTGCACCAGAATGGGAGGCAACACCACGATAAGTAACATCGATTTTGGTGGTAGCAAGAAAATTATTACTCCCACAGACCAATTCGCCTTGAGGTACACCAGTACCGATATGGATAGCGATAAAGAAATCAACATCATCGACAACGCCCGCTTCAACCATTGATTTTGCACCACGAGTTCCTTCTTCCGCAGGCTGAAAAATCAGTTTGATTTTTCCGGTCAGTTGGCTTTCATATTTTTTCAATATACAAGCGAGTCCTAACCCAATCGCTGTGTGACCATCATGAGCGCAGGCATGCATCATATGTGTATTACAAGAGGAAAAGCCTTCAGCATAAGGACGGTGCTCGTGAGTTTGTTCCTCATTCAGGTCAAGCGCATCCATATCCACCCGAAAAGCCAAGGTTGGTCCAGGTTTTCCGGTATCGAGTGTCGCGACAATGCCAGTAAACCCGCCTGAAAAATGGGGTAACCATTCAGTCAGAGCGCCCTGTTTAATAGCACGCTGTTCTTGCGCTTGTAATGCCTGTTTTGAAGGTAAGCCCATTCGTGCATCAGCCTTGATAACATCTTTTCCCATTTTCAGGCTATAACCCAGACGGTGCAGTTCATCCGCCACAATCGTTGCTGTTCTGAATTCGAACCAGCCTGATTCAGCAAAATGGTGGAAATCGCGACGCCAGTTTCGTAATTGTTCAGCAATTTGCTGAATAGATTCGCTTAATAAAGTGCCCATAATAATTATCTCTTTTAGTTATCGCGGAGAAGAAAATATATTTAGTTTATTTCACCAAGATTGATTTTGTTAAAATATTTATTTAATTTTGATTGAACTAGTTTATTTTTTAAAATTTTATTGTTTTAATAATTTAAAAATATTTTTGTTGAATTTTAAATTTAAATACAGCCCGATTTTTCATTACTGATTTTTAATGTATACAATAAATTTTGTTCAAGTAAGATACAATTATCTTTATCTATATAATTAAAAGTTATCGCAAGAGAGAAAAATGACGACACCAATAAAACTCAATCAACTGCGCGCTTTTGTTGAAATTTACCGTCATGGCAGTATCAGAGCGGCTAGTCGGTTTCTGTTACTCTCACAACCTGCTTTGACCAAATCGATTCGCGAACTAGAAGATTCACTTGGTGCAAAATTATTTATACGCAGTAACCAAGGTATTCATTTGACAGAGTGTGGAAAAAGTTTTTTACAACGCGCCTGTTTGATACTTGAGGAGCTTCGAATTGCACAGGAAGATATTCAACAACGAGTTGGCTTGATCGGTGGTGTAGTCAATATTGGCGTAGCTGGCAGTATTGCACGTACGATTATGCCAAAGGTGATTACACAGTTTCACCGTGATTATCCTACAGTAAAATTAAGAATTGTTGAGGGACAGTTATTGACTATGCTACCTCAGCTCAGACAAGGTGAACTGAATTTTACCGTGAACACCTATTATCCCGGTAGCTTAGATGCAGAATTGAGCTTCGAAAAATTGATGGAAAAAGAGTACAAAGTGATTGTACGAAAAGGGCATCCAAAAGTGAATGCAACCTCTTTAGACGAATTAATTGATTGTGACTGGACCATGCCAACACCGAAAGGCACCTACTATCGCAGGTTATTTGAGATGTTTACATCGCTGGATAATCCACCTGTCTTTAGTGTCACGTGTGAAACATTAATGGCTTGCATGAGTTTAGTCTCCGAAAGTGACTTTGTGACTATTGTAGCTGTGGATGTGGTTGATGAGACTCTGTTTAACCAGCAATTTGTGGCGTTAAACCTTAAAGAGGAGCTTCCGTTTGCAACTTTTTGCCTTGTTCAACGCAGAGATACAAAGTTAACTCCCGCAGGAGAACATTTGGCTAGACTTTTTCGGATGTATTGTCGTGATTAATTTTTGCACCTGAAGTGGGGATTAGGGGGGAGCTGAGTAGACCTACCGGTCCGACTGGATAAACTAAATAAGCTTCCATATGGTGGTACACTTATTTTTTCACTCCAGATTGTTGTTGCAACGAAAACGCTTTCTATGAACTCTTCCACATATTTAATTTAAGTAACTGCCACATATACTGACAACAATGATTTCGTGTTACCGCTTCATGTAATAATTACCACAAGCGTTCAATTTTGTTTAGCCCGGTATTGATTGCCCCGTCCTTCCTTAAACGGGTAGTAAAAAAGATCATAGTGTGCTGGTCATGTTCGCTTTTTCCGGTAAATACGGCATATAACGATAACTCAGTTCGTCTATTTCTTCTTGTGAACATCGCTAAAATTTGAGATTCAAACAAAAATACTGCTTTCAGGGCGTAAAAATCTTTCTGGTACATAAAGATCATAATTATTAAAGCGACAGTATTCCTCCAATTGCCGAGCAGATCTAACACCAACTTTTCTGTATATTTGTGCCGTATAGTGTTCAACAGTACGGTAGGAAATATTTAATATTCTACCAATTTGTTTACTGGTATATTTATGTAAAGAGAGAAAAATGACATCCCATTCCCGTTGGGTAAATAAATGAGTCGGTGGTTGAAATATAATGGAAGCGGGGAGTTTTCCATGATATAAACGTGTTAATGAATAATCTTGAGCTTTCCACAAGTGATAGATAATTCCAAGACAATCACCATTTTCATGATAAATAGGTTGTTTTTCACAGAAATAGGAGGATAAGGTTCTTATTTCTCCCCAAATATGGGTTTCGAGTGAAACATATGATTTTTCTTCTTTCATTACCTTTTGGTCATGATGAATATATTCTTTTGCAAACTCGGCACCATCCCAAGGAAGCTCATCATCATAAAGCCCTTCGAAATCAAATGAATCAGAAAAACCTTTGATGGAGTTCAGCGCTTTATTGCCATAAATAAAACAGGAATTTTTATCTTTTATTCCCCAAGGATCGTTACTGATTGCCAATGTGTTAATAACTTGAGGTGAAATGATTAACTTATTATTCATGTCATCGTTCCTTTATTATATTTGACATAGTGACCACTGAGTTATCATTAAAGCATTATCTGAATGAATTGTTACCTTAATTATAACTGAGACAGCTTAACTATATAATACAGCACAACAATCATCCAGCCAAAAAGTGTATTTTTATTAATTTTACGACAACATTATAAGCACTATAAAATATAAACAAGGTTATTGTTTTAAACAATGATAATTTATATGATTTATTTTATTAGTTAAGAAGTTTTTAAAAAATTGAACATACATAACTTCGCAACTCATTAAGATTAATGGTCTTATTAATTCGCTTAGCTAACTGAGTTGGTGTCATTCCTGTAACTGAAAAGCTTAATACATTCATTAAAGTATTTCATCCGGTTACAACATTTCCAAAAACAACTAAACTTTTTGAATATATTAGTGATCTAAAAAGAACATTTCTGAACATTTAAAGTTCAATTTTGAACAATCAGAGTTCATTTAATAACATTTTTGTCGTTAGACAATTTTCTATTCGGAGAATATTTGGCTGTACTTGGCGGGGTTTAATGTCTTAGTACAGCTATTTTTTAACATTCTGCGCCTGCGCGGACTCAGGGAAAAAGCTGTAGAAATATAAAAATATTAAATTGAAGAGAGAGTATGAATATAGCACCTTGAATAACCAAACTGAGGAGAGAAGAAAGGAATGATTGTAAAAAACGACTGGCACCCAGCAGATATTATTGCGGGACTTAAAAAACGGGGAACGTCGTTATCTGCTATTTCAAGAGAGGCGGGGCTTGCATCATCTACCTTAAGTAATGCGCTGCACCGTCCGTGGCCCAAAGGCGAACGACTTATTGCTGCCGCTTTAAATTGTGATCCTTGCGAAATATGGCCGAGTAGATATTTTAAATGAGTTGTCATTTTCAAAATTAATATGAACTTCTCATATAAAAATCAATGAGAGGATACTCATTACCTGAAGCTTTTCTTGTGGAAAGCTTCAGGTATGAACATAGAATTAATACAGGGCTATTTACCTTTTTATTTTATGATGTTATCTGAACTAAACCACCTATTGCCTTTTCAAGATATTCGCGGGGACAACCTAAGTTTATTCTGATAAATCCTTTCCCATGATTACCAAAATTCGATCCCATTGAAGCGGCTATTTTGGCTTTTTGTAATAAAGCACGTTGCAAAGCATCATCATCCAAGCCTAAAGCACGACAATCCAGCCAAGCCAGATATGTACCTTCCGCTTTGGTCATTCGGCACCAGGGAACGGCAGACGTTAAAGCCTGCTCAAACCAACAACGGTTTTCCGCCAGATAACGCTGTAGTTCATCAAGCCATACGTCCCCATATTGATATGCGGCTGTAGCCGCAGTCATCGATAGTGCATTGAATACATCTAGTCCATGCGCATTCAACCGATCGATAAAGGAACGTCGAAGTTCAGGATTGGGAATAAGAAAATTGGAGATACGGAGTGATGAAAGTCCAAATGCCTTACTTGTTGAGGTGGCGGCAATGACATTGTCATGCCATTCACTCCCCAGATGCAGTATTGAGGTGAATTTTCCCCACGGTAAAATTAAATCAGCCCAAATTTCATCGGAAATTACCGTCGTCCCGTACCTTTTACAACACATTAATATCTGGAGCAGTTCGTCACTATTCCAGCACCTACCAGTAGGGTTATGTGGGTTACATAACAATAGCAGAGGCGGTCTGTGTTGCTCCAACATCTGTTCCAGATGATCATAATCAATTTTATAACCTTCCAGACTTTCAAGAAGCGGGTTTTCAATAACTACTCTGCCATTCATAGTAATAATTTTGGCGAATGAAGCATAATAGGGCCCTTGCACAACGACACCTTCCCCCGGTTTACTGAGCATCTGTATCAGTAAAGCCAATCCGGGGATGACGCCTTCTATCGACGTAAACCAATCGCGGTGCAAGGTCAGTTTATGACGCCTTGAAAACCAGTCTATTGCTGCTTGATAATAGAGATCGTCGCGTTCGCTATAACCAAAAATACCATGTTCAATTCGGGAGTAGAGTGTTTGCAAGACTGCTTCCGGGCATTGAAAATCAATATCAGATACCCACATTGGCAACAGGTCAGTCTTATTTAAGTACAAATCACGACCTAAAAAGTCCCACTTCACAGAGCTTGTATTGTGGCGATCGATTATCTGGTTGAAATCAGGCAATTTCACGTTGGATTTCCTTTTTATTCAGGGAGTTTTCCGGCGTGATTTTTGCGATACCGAAACCAGTAAAGCCATAAATGAGAGCAAAGAAGATGGCAGAATAGCACTGGATAGCCCAAGGCAATAGCTCAAGCGTACTGACACCCAATGTCGTCGCCATATAAATGCCAGCAGAAGTCCAGGGGATCAACGGTTCTATGACGGTGCAGCCATCTTCTATGGTTCGTGACAGATTTTTATTATCCAGCCCCATACGACGATAAGCCCCTTTGAACAGCTCCGCCGGGATGAGGAGAGCCAGCTTCCCATCGCAGGTTGCACCGGTTACCAGAATAGTTGTTGCCAAGGTTGCAGCGATAAGTTGCCCTGTTGAGTGAACAACTTGTAGAAGCCGGTTAATGATGATAGTCAAGGCACCAGTGAGCGCTAAAGCACCGGCGAACGCGAATGCACAAAATACAAGCAGGATGGTACTCATCATCGAGAACATACCACCGCGATTGAGCAGACGGGGCACATCGCTAACGACTCCGGTGATGTTGCGTCCCTGGTCAGAGAACATCGAGAGATTGAAACCGTCTATCAACGCATTAAGGCCCTGTTTAAGGGTGAGCCCTTGGAGACCTATGCCAAGTACAATAGCTAATACACAGGCAGCAAGCATGACGGGTATCACCGGACGTTTTGTTATTGCGCCCCACAAAACCAATATCGGTGGCAAAATCAACAATAAATTGAAGTGATACAGGCTTTCAAGAGATTGCACAATTTCTGTAACTTTTTCCGGTGTTGCCATGTTACCTGTTAAGCTTGTATGACCAGCAATAAAATAGACAATAGCGGCTAAAACAAAGCCGGGAATAGTGGTATACATCAAATGTTGAACATGACTGTAAAGATCAGTATCGGCAACGATGGCAGCGAAGTTAGTTGAGTCAGATAACGGTGAAATTTTATCACCGAAATATGCGCCTGAAACAACCGCGCCCGCCGTTGCCGCCAAAGATACATCAAGGCCAGCGGCGACGCCCATCAGAGCAACACCCACTGTGCCGGCTGACCCCCATGATGTGCCAGTGCAGACTGAGATAACGCTCGTGATAAAAAAAGCCGCAATCAGTATGTATTGGGGGCTAATCAGTTTTAACCCCCAATACACCATATACGGTATGGTTCCGCTGAACATCCAGGTCCCAATTAACCCGCCTACGCAAATCAGTATCATGATCACCGGCATCGCTTTAGCCAGCTTTGCCACAATAGCATCGATAATGTCACTCCAGCGATAACCTTGCCAATATGCCAAGGTAGCTGCTATTGCTGCTGATATCAGTAATAGGGATTCGATGCGTAAATTCAGTTGACCATATCCAATAACTAACAATAAGAGCATTGCTGCGATTGGCAGTATAGCGAGTCCCAAATTAAGCTTTTTCTTGTCATCCATATTAAAACTCCAGTTTCAGATGGGTTGTTGAAACAGAATAGAATAATGAATTTATTTTGAATGAAATGTGACAGATATTACTTGTTCATGTAATTGGTTTCATGAGATGTGAAATGTGATCTGTATATCGCTTTTACGCTTATTACGACGCTTTTCATTACTCGATTAAAAAAACGGAATCTCTGATAACGAGTTCGGCTGAGAACATATTCATCTGTGGCGTTATTTCTTTTTTGGCACTGAGTTGCAACGCCAGATTAGCCGCCCGCTGAGCCATTCGTTCTATTGGATTATGTACGGTAGTTAAGGGAGGATAAAGATATCGGGCCGGGACAATATCATCAAACCCAACAATCGACAGTTGTTCCGGTAATTTGATTTTCCGTTGATGTAGGGAGCGCATCATACCAGCAGCCATAACATCATTGAATGTTACTGCCGCGGTAAAGCCGATGCCGCTGTCTAAGAGCTTTTCTGCTGCCAGTTCTCCACCCTTTTCATTAAATGGAACACTGATAACCCAATCGCCAGGTACTGTAACCCCCGCATTAGCCATTGCTGCATAATATCCCTCCAGACGGAGCCTTCTATCATCAATCGGTAGATCTGCTGTTACACAAGCAATTTTTCGATGGCCGTTTTGAAGAAGATAGTTGGTAGCAATCTGAGAAGCGCTGACATTATCTAACCAAATGCACCGGTTGGCGATAGCAGGGAAATATCGATTGATGATCACCAATCCTGGAGTATGAGCGGCATAACGTAATACATCTACATCACTCATCCTACTAATATGCGCTACTATTGCTTCGCATCCCTGATTAATTAAAAAATCTAAGGCAGATTTCTCAAGTTCAGCTTGATGTCCGCCACTACAAACCATCAGTTTTACTTTTTCTTGCCGGGCAACTTTTTCAACCCCGCGAGCTAAAAGCGAAAAAAACGGATCAGCTAAATTACCGGTGAGTAAACCCAACATATTCCCGCACCTTTTCGCTAATGCAAGTGCGGCAGAATTACGATGATAATTGAACTCACGCATAGCTTTCTCTACACGCTCACGAGTGCCCGGTTCGACGTAAGCGGTATTATTAATGACACGGCTTACAGTGGCTACGGATACTCCAGCTTGATGGGCTACGTCTTTCATTGTGGTCATGCTCTCACCTCAGCGATTATGTAAAATAAATCATACCCCGACTAATAGAAGCGGTTGGGAGTATGAATTGGATTCTCAATATACCGACAATAAAGATCTTAACAACCAAATCTACGACCTAACTTTGAAAATGAGCTATGAAGCTGATTTGCATCATGGACTTATTAAGTATCATATTCCATCGTTTACCCTGACTAAGTGACAGAATATATGGAACTCAAGGATCGTTCTTAATCCAAAAAAAAATGGTTCATAGATTTAAAATATTTTGGTGGAATATAGAGATCATAATGATTATTTTCGCAAAATAGCTTCAATTCAATAATTGATCCGATCGATAATTTTTCATATATACTTTGGAAATACCCCTCCAAAGTACGACATGAAATTTTCATTTCGTTAGCAATACATCGATTACTGATGCCACGGCAAAATAAAAAGATTACTATCCACTCTTTCTCTGTCAATATATTATTCGGGGGGCTATGCTTAACAGACATAGTTGTGTCATTTTTAATATAATGATGTACTGAAAAATGATTTATTTCTTTAATGTGGCAAATTACTCCAATACATTGATTATTTTCATCCATTAACGGGTATTTTTCACAAAAATAAGGCTTAAGCTGCTGGCTATCGCTTTGAAGATAAGCCCCAATAGATGATATTCGTTGCATCGCCTGTAAAACCTTACGGTCATGTTCTTCAAAAAGGTGAACAAGATGATTAAACGGTGTAGGTAATTCTTTAGCAGTATATCCCGTGACATCAAAGTGTTCAGGTAACTTACTTAATTTGATAAATACTTTATTTGCATACATAAAACGAAGATTCTTATCTTTTACAAACCATGATTCATGACTTTTATCCCACATATTTGTTAGCTGAGGGGTGATTTGACTCATATATGGCCTTCAATAAGGTTGAATATCAATGGAAAAATATTTCAATAATTAGCAAGAATAGCTATTCGTTCTATAGGGAATTCCCTCATAGTCAGAAGTATAGAATAATGAATTTATTTCAAATGAAATGTGAGATGAGTTTGCGGTTCATGTAACCGGTTTCATGAAATGTGAAAATGTGACCTATGTATCGATTTCTGATCTTGCTTATAATCCATTGCCAGATATCAAAAAAATTTTGAAGATAAAGTAAGTGGAACTCGTATAAAATGTTCCGGTTTATCTAAAACACCGGAAATTTAAGGTTATGATTAAGTAACTAGTCCTATTTAAACATTACACTTAATTCTCCTATAATAAAAAATTATTATTAAAAATAGGTAGGTATTCAATATGGAAGATTATTTAGCAGAGCTGTTTTTCATAGCCGTTCTTTAATATGGCCTGCTGAATATTTAGATAATAATAAATCGATAAACCGGAAGAATTATTTCACAACGATAATATCGTAATAATATATTATTAATTATATAAAATATCATTGAGAACATAAAATGCACTTTATATACCTTATAGATTTCAAGATGCATCGCGACGGCAAGGGAGCGAATCCCCGGGAGCATAGAGAACTATGTGACCGGGGTGAGCGAGTGCAGCCAACAAAGAGGCAACTTGAAAGATGACGGGTATATCAAATATCACTCTACAATTCATTAATATATGGAAAAAAGGTTACAAACCGTGGGGTGTAAAAAATGGTTATCCATATTTTATTTACGGTAATTTAGCAACAAAAGAATTTACTTATAATATTGAAAAATTATTTGATTGGAGAAAGTCTTACAATCATGAGCTTCCTTGGAATGGATCTGAATGTGTAAGATAATCAATTAACCAACAAATGTACTTTTTAACTAACAGATTACCAAGTATTACCTATAACCCATTGTTTTAAATACGATAAACAGTAAATTAAAACAATAAACAACAATTCGATCTGCCATAACATATAAAACTAGAAAATTCTTATGAAAAAAGTCAATTTTATTGCTATACCCCAGAAAACACGAGGGAATCCAAAAGTAGAACGTTTATTTAATCTTCAAATTATTAAGGAGTCTTTATGAAGAACTGTACGATATCACCTCAGATTATCAATACAATGGAAATAAGTAATGAACCTTGGGGAATAAAAGATAGTTCTTCATGTTTTATTTATGGTAATAAAGCGTTAAGTTCTATCAAAAATTTCTCACAATCATTTGATTACAGCGGGCTTTATGATCATGAACTCCCTTGGGATGGCGCTGAATTTGCAAAGGAATATATTCATCATGATCAAAAAGTAATGAAAACAGGGAAAAATATATGCTCACTTGAAACACATATATTTGGTAAAGAGCAAATTCTATCATCTTATTTCTGTGAAAAGATGCCTTTTTATCATGAAGATGGAAGTTGTATAGGCGTTATATATCATTGCTGGAGGATAAAGGACTATTCATTAACCCGTCTGTATCAATATCATAATAAACTTCCCTCATCCATTTTACTCCAACCACCGACAGATCTTTTTACTGAGCGTGAATGGGATATTATTTTCCTTTTCTTACAGAAATACACCATAAATCAAATTGGAATAATCTTGAATCTTGATTCTAGTGTAATTGAAAACCATACGGACAGGATATATCATAAAATAAACATAAACTCCACTCTTCAATTAGAAGAATATTGTCGAGTCAATAGTCTTTATCACTATATCCCTGAGAAATTTTTATTAACTTAAAGGGCTTCTTCTGCGGACGCAATTGTCCTTATGACGCTCGTCACTAATCATGCCTGGGGTAAAATAGAATTTTATTAAAACCTCAGGCATATTCAATATGATAAAAAACACCTATTACACCACCACAAATAAATTTTAAATTAAAAAATAAACCATTTGAAAATATATATAAATAATATCGATTAATTACAAATTAAATAAATATACCCGTTATCCTTCAAGTTGCCTCTTTGTTGGCTGCACTCGCTCACCCCGGTCACATAGTTATCTATGCTCCCGGGGATTTACTCCCTTGCCGTCGCGATGCATCTTGAAATCCATAGGGTATAAACTCATTAAAATAGAAAATAAATTATTTTATTAAATTATTTTTAATATATATTTTCACTCTATTAAACCCGTTCATCTTATTCATATTAATTGATAGTAAATTCGATATTAAATATATAAAACATTAAGTTAATTTAAATAAACATCCTATTTACACCCCTAATAAAAAGATATTAAACAGCATTCTTTCATCTAACAATATAAACAGAAAACCAAGAATTTTTAATTACCATTACAGATGAAATATAAATAAAACTCTTTTTAAATCAATAAGATACCCAGTGAATATGGGCATCTTATTGGTAATTTTAAACGAGTTCTGTCATCACTAATTTCGCTATTTCGAAATAGATAATCAGCCCTGTACCATCAATAAACGTGGCAATAAAAGGAGCAGATACAACAGCCGGATCAACAGATAGCCTTTTCAATACCATTGGAATAATGGAAGAAACAATGGCACTCCAGAGGGTGATTGCAATGATGGCCAAACTAACAGCAATCGTCACTTCAATACCGACACCTAATATCCAGGCACGGATAAGCGCGGCAAAACCTATCGTTATTGCAACTAAAAATGAAGTGGAAATCTCTTTACGCAACACAGCCCATAGATTACGCAAACTCACTTCCCCCAATGCCATTGCTCTGACCAAAGTTGAGGTAATTTGCGTCCCGCTGTTGCCACCCGTTCCTATTAATAACGGAATGAAAAATGCGAGAGAAATTACCGCTTCCAATTGATCTTCAAATGCTTTAAGCACAGCACCGGTATAAGCTTCTGCAACAAATAGTAATAATAACCACCCGACACGCTTACGCCATAATGTTATTGGGCTGGTACTCAGATAAGGCCGCTCCAGAGGTAAAGTTGCCCCCTGCAAATGAGCATCCAACGTATTTTCATCTTCAACCAACTCAGCAATATCCTGCGATCGTAGTACCCCAACCAATTTACCAAAATGGGTAACCGGGACACTATCCATACCACTGTGATTTATCAAATTATAAACATCATGACGCGACTGTTCCGGTGATACGGAAAAATAGCTTTGCCTCATAATATCTGACACAAATAAATCATCGGCTACAGTTAATAACCCTTTCACCGGTAATATGCCATTAAGATAGCCTTCAGCATCAATAACATATAAGTAAGTTGGGATCTGCTCACCTTCAAGCTGATCAATCAAATGACTTTTTACCGACAAAACAGAATCAGCAACAGATACAGAAATGAAACATTGGCTCATATATGCGCTGACCGTTGTCTCTGCATTTTTCACGCGATGTTTCCGCTGCTGATCAGCATTTATTTCATTAATAGAATGATTAGCAATCGCTAATGCATCCATTTTTTCATGGGATGTGACTTTCATGATGTTGGTCCCTATTACTGTTGTGAACTTCAAACAGCACTCACATAGGGGCGAAACCAGATGAGAGAATGCAACGACTATCTCTACGTCTCGGTTTTAGCACTATACAACGTATCCTGAATTATCAGAAAGTTACATGGGGATATACCTTGGTTCGATATATCCTGTCCTAATCTTGGGCGTCTCTCGACGTCGTCAGATCAGCAACCTGTGTTTGTATAGGAGCCTCGCCTAACGAGATACTGCACTTAGAATGCGGCGCATATTGTAAACAAGAGTCGTAATAATTCAAAATTGAAAGTGAGTTTGTTTAATTTTCATTTAAGTTTCTGATGATAATAAAAAAAACGGCATAGATTTCCACCTTTTGCCGTTTAATGAGAATAATCCTATGAAGGAATTATTCATTTTTTGATCTCTTAGATTCAATTTTTTCAACTTCAGTAATCAATTGGTCAGCCGTTTTACCATCCAGCAATTTATAAAACTTTTGTTTCGATTTTTCCATGTCACCATTAGAACCTGATTTAACCAAATCATTAAAATCGATACTATTAAACATAGCCGATTGAATTGATTCATCAAACTTCACTTTTTTATCATCAGGTAGCCTATCTCTTACTTTTTCAATGGATGCTTTCAACGCGATTTCATTAGAAGCATCCATTTTAGGTTGGCTATCACAGCCAGCTAATACACATCCTAACAAACAAATTACTAACAATTTTTTCATATTCATCCCCCACCGAATATTCAACAAGGGAATAATAACAGAAGCAATAAACCGTATATACCCGTCATCTCTCAAGTTGCTTCTTTGTTGGCTGCACTCGCTCACCTCGGTCACATCGTTATCTATGCTCGCGGGGATTCACTCCCTTGCCGTCGCGATCCATTCTTGAAATCCATGGAATATATAATTAGCCAAATTGATAAAAAATAGCAAATAAAATTAACTTTCTCATCATGTTATTCCAGAATAATTATCCTTGTGGTTAGCAGCTACGATGCCAAAATACGATCACTTGTTATTTCTTCAACAACATAAAAAACGACTTTCTGCCAAATCGACCAGATGCTTAAAACACCCGACCAACCGACAATATGGCAGATCCAGATACGACTACAGTAACTGCCGATATTCAGACCAATAATGTAGTTGGAACCATCACAATTAGATGAGATCATACTTGCGTTTATCGCCTCGCTTAACCATTTAAAAACCAGCACCGAAAACCAAGGAGAAATAATGGCACTCATCCACTGCACTGCAAAATATATTCTGACTGCCATATTGATATTACTGCCTGTCTTTGCGCAAGCAAAAGTCATTACAGTCAAGGACGTTGCTGGGCGGAAGGTTAAAATTGACGCGCCAGTCAGTCGGGTTATGCTGGCTGACAGCCGGATATTGATTGCCCTGAATATTCTTCACCCTGATAATCCGCTTAAAGGTATTGTCGCCTGGGATAATGCACTAGAAATTAAATCTCCAGATTTGGCAACTACTTATGAGAAAGATTTCCCGCAATTGCGGGATATTCCGGTATTCCCTAACCCTTATCACAGTGATTTTAACGTCGAAAAAGCGCTGACTTATAAACCCGATCTGGTTATTTTTGATATTGGTCTTCAAACCAAGCTCAATGATAGTGGAACCATCATGTTACTGGAAAAAGCGGGCATCCAGGTTATCTTTATCGATTTCCATCAATATCCGCTAACAAATACGATTCCAAGTATGATTTTACTTGGGAAGGTATTCAACGAAGAAGAAAATGCACAAAAATTTATTGAGTTTTATCAAGAGAGGATGAAAATCATTAATCAACGCGTTGGTACGCTAGGTAAAGAACAGCGCCCTCCGGTGTTTATCGAACGCCATGCAGGCATGTTAGGTGCGGAACATTGCTGTAAAACTTTCGGAAATGGCAATTTTGGTGAATTTGTTACTGCCGCAGGAGGTGATAACCTCGGCGCTCGCTGGTTTTCAGGTATAGATGGTGAGGTAAACGAAAAACAATTAATCGTCAGTAATCCTGAATTTTATCTGATGACCGCCGCAAATTGGGATAAAGTTCGCTCTGGAAGTTTCTCTGTGCCATTAGGTTATACCGGCGATTTAAAACAGTCACAGGAACGACTAAAAAAATTACTGACACGCCCCAAATTAAGCGTATTAAGAGCCTTTCGCGAAAAGCAAGTAATAGCACTGTACCACCAATATTACGATACGCCGTTTAACATCATTGCTGTTGAGATCATTGCTAAATTCCTGCATCCGAAGTTATTTGAAGATATCGATCCACAAGCTGACAACCTATATCTGCATAAAACTTTTACCGCCCTTGATGGTAACGGAGTATTCTGGGTCACAGCAAAATAATATTACCTTTCAATCCGTTGGTATATTCCAACGGATATTTAATCACACCCTTTACTTATAATTTCCGTTCGTTAATATACCTAATATTTTATATAACATGCTAATAGACATCTATTATTTTGTCATCTACTATAGTTGATGCCAAAAAAAATATAAAACATGACAAGATAAATTCGGGTAAGTAATAAATATAAAGCAAAAATATATTCACATAATGAAATTATACCCTATGGATTTCAAGATGGATCGCGACGGCAAGGGAGCGAATCCCCGGGAGCATAGATAACTATGTGACCGGGGTGAGCGAGTGCAGCCAACAAAGAGGCAACTTGAAGGATAACGGGTATATATGCAGGGAATCATCCGCTCTTTACTAACAAGAATGGAAAATAAAATAACCTAAGTGAGATAGATTCTCAATGTAACTATTCTTAAACCAAAGTACTCGGAGTATGTTAATGAAACGATTACACGATATTGAGAAAGAGATGTTGCCCGTTGAATCCTACAAAATGCTTATTGGTGGGCAATGGGTAGATAGTGTATCCAAAGCAACGACCAAAAGTTATAACCCGGCGACAGGAGAACTCCTGGCTGAATATGCATCCGGTAATGCTGAAGATGTTGATCTTGCTGTCAGCGCTGCAAAAAAAGCCTTCCACGCCTGGAGTCAAACCTCCGCAATCGAAAGACAATCAGCTTTGCTGAAAATTGCTGACTTACTAGAAGCAGAACAAAAACGTTTTGCCATCCTTGAATCACTGGATACTGGCAAACCATTAAATGAATCCCTGTATATGGATTTACCGGCCAGCATTGACCAGTTCCGCTATTTTGCGGGTGTGATCCGTTCCCATACCGATGAAGCTTCAGTTCTGGATACCAATACACTTAGCTTGGTGATCCGTGAACCCATTGGTGTTGTCGGACAGGTAATTCCCTGGAATTTCCCACTACTGATGGCGGCATGGAAACTGGCTCCTGCTCTTGCAGCGGGCAATACCATTGTTATTAACCCGGCAACACTGACATCAATCACTCTGCTTGAATTGGGCAGAATATTGGATAAAGTCCTGCCAGCCGGGGTAGTTAACATTGTTACAGGTCGTGGTTCAGTCGTTGGTCAAGCCATTCTGGATCATGAAGATGTCGAAAAAGTGGCATTCACTGGTTCCACCAGAGTCGGTTATACCGTGGCCGAAGCCGCAGCCAAAAAACTGATCCCTGCAACACTGGAGCTTGGTGGTAAATCAGCCAATATTATCTTCCCTGATGCCAATATGAAAAAAGCAGTAAAATATGCGGCCAAAGCTATTTTGCTGAATCAGGGCCAAGCGTGTGAATCAGGTTCCCGGTTGTTCCTGCATAAAGATATTCATGATGAATTCCTCAAATCGCTGAAAACAGAATTCGAATCCATCCAGGTTGGTGATCCATTGGAAAAAGAAACTCAGATGGGAAGCCAAGTCAGCCAGGAACAAATGGAAAAAATTCTCGAATACGTGGAAATTGCGAAAAAAGAGGGTGCAACCATTTTCACGGGGGGTAAACGCATTACTGAAAAAGGTTATGACGAGGGTTTCTTTATTCAACCAACTATCATTACCGATGTCACTAATGACATGCGAGTCGCACGCGAAGAGATTTTTGGCCCTGTATTGGCCGTGATTCCATTCAGCGAAGAAGAAGACGTGATCAGAATGGCAAATGATTCTGATTATGGCCTGGCTGGTGCTGTCTGGACACAGGATATCGACCGAGCACTACGCGTAGCTAAAGCTGTCAGAACTGGCCGTATGTGGATTAACACTTACCATGAACTGCCTGCTCACGCCCCATTTGGTGGCTACAAAAAATCAGGCATTGGCAGAGAAACACACAAAATGATGTTGGATGCTTACACTCAGGTCAAAAACATCTATATCAAAACCAGTGAAGAATAATCTCAACCAGTGATGAGAAAAGCCTTCCAAACGGAAGGCTTTTATTTAAATTTTTGCTTTAATATCAATACTATCTGCATTCACATCTTTAATATGCTCTTTCGTCAGCCGATAAACAACTGGGCTTAACAATGCTAATGCAATCAGGTTCGGTATTGCCATCATCGCATTCAATGTATCTGCCAATAACCAGACAAAATCCAATGACTGAGTAGCACCTACCATCAAAGCAATAATCCATACTACACGGAAAGGCGTAATGGCTTTTTGCCCAAATAGATATTGAGTACATTTTTCACCGTAGAAACTCCAGCCAAGAATTGTGGTAAAGGCAAATATTACCAGAGCACCCGCGACAATATAGTTGCCACCAGGAATCGCCATCGCGAAAGAAGTCGCTGTCAGTGTCGCACCTGTCTGACCGTTCAACCAACCACCAGTAATGACGATAGTTAAGCCAGTGATGGAACAAACAATAATGGTATCGATGAAAGTCCCTAGCATAGCGATCAACCCCTGACGAATCGGGTTTTGAGTTTTAGCTGTTGCATGAGCAATCGGCGCGCTTCCCAATCCCGCTTCATTAGAGAAAATGCCACGAGCGACACCAAAGCGAATTGCCGCCCACACTGCTGCACCCGCAAAACCACCTTGGGCCGCAACAGGTGTAAATGCAGATTTAACAATCAGAACAAATGCAGCGGGAATTTCACTGAAATTCATTCCCAGAACAATAATCCCAGCAGCGAGATAGGCAACCGTCATAAATGGCACTAATTTACCGGCGACATCAGCAATACGTTTAATCCCCCCGATAAGCACTGCACCAACTAGAATTGCCAATACGATGGCCGTTACCATGGTAGAAACGCCAAAGTTACTTTGCAGCACATCAGCAACCGAATTCGCTTGTACGGTATTACCAATACCGAAACAAGCAATACTGCCAAACACCGCAAACAACGTCCCCAACCAGGCCCACTTTTTACCTAAACCGTTTTTTATGTAATACATGGGGCCACCAACATAGTGACCGTTTTTGTCAACCTCACGGAAACGGACTGCCAGTACCGCCTCTGAATATTTGGTTGCCATGCCCACTAATGCAGTTATCCACATCCAAAACAGCGCACCTGGCCCACCCAATACAACTGCGGTAGCCACGCCAGCGATATTACCCGTTCCTATGGTGGCAGAAAGCGCAGTCATCAGTGCGTTAAATGGTGATATCTGCCCTTCTCCCCGCTGATGATTACGCTCAAATAGTAATTTAAAACCCGTTCCCAATTTACGTATAGGCAGAAAAGAGAGGCGGAGCTGCATGAACAACCCAACCCCCAAAAGACCGACCATCATCGGCACTCCCAATACTACCCCGTTAATAGCACTCAGCCATTCTGTGATTAATTCCATATATTCCCTCGGACATTTCATAACAAAATAACAACATACTCGCAGCAACTTAATAAAGAATATTTATGGAAAATATGCGAGAAAAAATTTCGTAAAAATGGAAAAAGATTTGATACTTGTGAGTGATATCACTTGATAGAATCTTAAGATTAGAATGTTCAAAAATTTATCACGCCTAATACATTAAAAAATGTTTAGGTATAAACCGCTATCTTAATCAAAATAATTTACTGGAATATTTAATTATTTAAACTAATTAAAACAAAATATTATTCTTTATACTCCGTTTTTTGTTAATTAATGGACTGATTAATATTATTTTTAAAAACGATTTTTTAAGAAACAGATCATTGAGTATACCCTATGGATTTCGAGATGCATCGCGACGGCAAAAGAACGAATCCCCGGGAGCATAGATAACGATGTGACCAAGGTGAGAGAGTGCAGCCAACAAAGAGGCAACTTGAAAGATAACGGGTATAGACATTATCAGCGATTTTTCTGAGAATATCTTGCTCACTCTACCTATCATGCTTTTCCTTTTAAACAAACCACTCTCCGGAATGTATTTATTACATCAGCAAAAAGAACAATAAAAAATATATGTGATATTTTTCTATCATCATAAAACTACCGAATCTTTTTCGAGCCGCCTCACAATAATTGAATAACCTCATTGTTTTATTGTTCCACTCAACTCATTTTATCAGCCTGAGTTAATGAATAAGGAGATAACCTCATGGTGGAACAACAATATTTCATTGGTGTTGATGTTGGCTCCGCCAGTGTCCGTACT
Source organism: Photorhabdus sp. RW14-46 (assembly GCF_963887965.1). NCBI lineage: Bacteria > Pseudomonadati > Pseudomonadota > Gammaproteobacteria > Enterobacterales > Morganellaceae > Photorhabdus > Photorhabdus sp. RW14-46. The sequence continues at coordinate 27,838 of NZ_CAWPHH010000017.1, forward strand.
GCGGTTTTTGACCAATGCGGCAAACGGCATGCATTCTCCGCTCGCCCTATCCAGCAATTTCATCCAAAAGCTGATTTTGTTGAACAATCTTCTGCTGACATCTGGGCGCAAGTATGTGCAACAGTAAAAGAAGCTGTTGCACTGGCAAATATTAATCCTATTGATGTTAAATCAATCGGCTTCGATGCCACCTGTTCACTCGTTGCGGTAGCAGCAGAGGGATGCTCTCTTTCTGTGGCCGAAAATGGCAATCCTGAACACGATATCATCATGTGGATGGATCATCGTGCCATAAAAGAAGCCATCACGATAAATCAAACCAATGACCCTGCACTCTGCTATGTAGGCGGTGAAATCAGCCCTGAAATGGAACTACCGAAAATCTTATGGTTAAAAAACTACTTTCCTCAACGTTATCAGGATATATGGCGTTTCTTTGATTTAGCTGATTTTCTGGTGTGGAAAGCCACTGGCGCTGATGTAGCCAGTACCTGCACGCTTACTTGCAAATGGAACTATCTGGCTCATCAAAAACAGTTCAGCGAAAAACTACTCTATGATGTGGGGTTAGAAGATTTAACAAATAAAGTTCCATCTACCATCATTGAACTTGGCGAAAAAGCAGGTTACCTGACTGCTGAGGTGGCTAAAGATTTTGGGCTGCACACAGGAATCATCGTCGCCGGTGGTATTATTGATGCTCATGCCGGCGGATTAGCACTGGCTGGTGCCTATCCAGAGGGCAGCTTGGTTATTATCAGCGGTACCTCAAACTGCCACATGATTGTCAGTCCTCATCCTGTCATGGTTCCGGGGGTTTGGGGGCCCTATTTCGGCGCAATGCTACCCGGTTACTGGCTCAACGAAGGTGGACAAAGCGCCGCCGGCGCATTAGTTGAATGGTCAATTCGTCAACACAATAGCTGGCCGGAGCTGGCAGCCGAAGCCGAGGAATCTGGTCATCATTACTACCAGCTACTGAATGAAGCGGTTACACAGTTAGAAAAACAAGAGATATACCCGACCGCACAGCTTCATATTTTAAGTGACCATCATGGTAATCGTTCACCAAGAGCAAACCCTAATGCCAAGGGAATGGTAAGCGGGCTGACGCTGGCAAATGGTCGTGATGATCTGGCCCGTCATTACTTGGCAACACTGCAATCTATCGCCTATGGTACCCGCCATATTATTGATGCATTAGTAGAAGCAGGACACCAGATAAACAGACTGGTTATGTGTGGTGGCGCAACTAAAAACCCTCTATGGTTACGTGAATATGCCAATGCCACTGGGCGAGAGATCCATCTCACTCAGGAAGAGGATGCTGTCAATCTTGGCTCTGCTTTGCTAGGTGCCGTTGCTTGCGGTTCCTTTGCAAACTTCGCTCAAGCAGCAAAATCGATGGTACGTGACGGCAACATTATCAAACCGGAAAAAGAGACATTTTTATTTCATCAAGCCAAATATCAGGTCTATCTGCAAATGTACCGAGATCAACAGCAATATAACGAAATCATGCAAACCGGTAATTAGCCCAGTGAGTACAGCCAACAAATAGGCAATTTGAAAGGTAACGTTCATCGCTTTCTGGCGAGAAGCGTAGCAAAATTTAATTTTATTCTATTACCATTTTCAGCTGTTTTATGAAGATGACCAGGGTTTTCATTATATTTAATGATTTCCCAGTCAGAATAATAATTCTCCAATTCACCTGGCATGAGGAAACTTTTGAATGGCAATAATGAATATGGTGCAAAATCTGTTTCAATCGGGCAAACAATCAGATTAATACCACCTTTATTCGTCTGTTTTTGCATATTGTAAATAATATCGGTGATTTTTTGCCGTTGTAGAAACATCAGTACCACAGTTGAAATAATTAAATCATATTTTTCGGTGATATTGTGAGAGTTGATATCATAAACAGCCGTACGGATATTTTTAATTTGCTGTTTTTCTTTAATAACATTAATTGTGTTAATACATTGCGGACTAATATCCACGGCTGTAACGTCATAACCTCTTTCTGCCAGATAGAAAGTATTCCGGCCATGACCGGCCCCCAGATCTAATGTCTTACAAGGAGAAATAATATTTGCCAAATATATAATTTCAGAGTGAGGTAATGACAAATTATTTTGTTTATAAAACAGATATTGTGGTTCACATAAAAAAGAGAGCTGGCATTTAATATCATCACTTACCCATTTAATTTTATGCCAAATCTGTGGCTGAATAATGGGAGGCTGCTTTTGTACATTAAAATATGCAGTTTCTTCCTGATCACCATCGAAAATCACAAATTCCAGTTCACCTTCAAAGATCTCAAGACAAGCATAAGTCCCCTCTTTCGTGTTATGCCTTTCAGTGAACATTTCAGGAAGGGTATTTTTCTGCCAGATGGGTATTCGTTTATAACAAATGAGGTCACTCATAGAAGGTTCCTTGACTATAAATTACATTTAAAATGCATCTTATAATGACATTCTACAACTGTAAAGCTATAAAATCATCAGAAGAAAAGTCTCTGGGTTTCACCATAGCTATGCTTGTAAGATAAAAGGAAAAATGATCCACTCTCCGTTAAATTGAACGAACTGACTCACTATTAAGAAACATAGGAAAGAAAATAAGCGCTCATTGATAAAATTTCTCCGGCCTCATAAGCCGGAGAAAAGGCGATCAATCCTTATAACTGTATTGATAACATCCGCTAGAATCATAATAGAGACCAGACTTCTTCTCTACCGCGTTTAGCAACACACCTTTAATATGAATGCCATTTTGTCTAAACCGGCGAATAGTCACATTAACTTCTTTAACCCTTGTTTTATGATAACGTGCAATTAACAATGAAGTTCCTGCATATCTCCCAATAATCGCAGCATCAGTGACAGCCAAAATAGGAGGAGTATCTACCAAGACATAATCATAATGCTCTTCTGCCCAAGATAATAATTCTTTCAGTCTATTATGCATAAGTAATTCTGACGGGTTTGGCGGAATAGCACCTCGGTTGATAAAATCAAGCTCAGTAAGATACGTTCTGGTAATAATCCCTTTTAATTGATGTTGACCTGCCAAATATTCAGAAAGCCCCAGAGATTGAGGACTTTCCAATACTTTATGTAAACGGCCTCTTCTCATATCTGCATCGATTAAAAGCACGCGTTTATTACTTAATGCCAATACAGCGGCAAGATTTACTGAAATAAAAGACTTTCCTAATTCAGGAGCAGAACCTGAAAGAAGAATAATTTTATTTGCAGATTCCATCATTGAAAAATGCAAGGTTGTTCTAAGGCTACGCAATGCTTCAATAGCTAAATCAGTAGGATCTTGAATAGCTAATAACCGCAATTTTTGACGATGAATTCGCTTTTTCTGTTGTTGGTCAAGTTTGATCTGAGTCTCAGAGAGTGGAATAGTGGCGTAAACGGAAACACCTATCTCTTCCAATTGTTCGGGACTTTCGATTCCTTTACGAAACATGACTCGTATGCAAATCAACCCAGCAGACAATATAAATCCCAATACCATCATCGATGCAATAATCAGTGACTTCTTCGGTTTTACCGCTGAACTTTCTACAATAGCTTCATCAATAATACGCACATTACCCACTGTCCCCGCTTTCACGATATTCAATTCTTGCTGTTTATTGAGTAACTGCACATAAATTTCTTGGTCAACTTGAACATCTCTGGTCAAACGTAAAATTTCCTGCTGTGTTTTAGGTAACCGTTTGATTGACTGATTCAGCTCCTTTTTGGTATCAACCAAAGTTTTACGTTTATCAAGCAACGCAACATAAGCGGGATGTTGTTTGGTATACAATTGCTGTAATTCAGCTTCTTTGAACGTCAATTCATTAATCTGTTTCTCAATTTGGACCAATGTCTCCAAAGCCGATTTTGCTTCAAGTGATAAATCGATAGATTCATTCGCTTGACGATATTGATTAAGCAACTCTTCAGAACGATTGAGCTCAATTTTAACTTTAGGCAAATGATTTTTTAAGAAATTAAGACTACTTTCAGCCTCTTCCGTCTTTCTTGTCACATTTTGTTGCAAGTAATTTTTACCAATACTATCCAGTATCAATTTTATTCTTGCACGATCATCACCTTCTATTTCAAGCAAGATAATACCGGTATTATTACCTTTTTCTTTTACCCGCAAAGCCTGTTGCAGCCCGCGAATAACACCCAATTGCCCCCGTTTAACCAACGTGAAACTTTGCCCTGGAGAAGCTGAAATATTTGAGATAAGCAAATTTATGCCATCGGTATCAAATACTTTGTTTACTTGTCCGTGGAAAACCTGATCGTCAAAAAACAACCGATAATTTTCTGCATCGTCAACATATATTTTTATCCCTTCATTAATATATTCAGGTGATATTGTAAAATGTTTAATAACAATATCAGGCTTTGGCATACCACGAAGACGGGCAATGCCCTTACCTATCACAGGAAAATAGTCCGCTGTAACCTGAACATCCAAATTTAGATCCTTTACCGTCTTTCCTAATATCATTCGGGAAGTTAACAACTCCAATTCTGCCGATGTATCTGACGGTTTTCCAGAAAGCATATCCGACATGTCGCCGATTAAAGGTAATGCACTACTTCTCTTTTCAACCTGCAATAAAGCATTTGCCTTGTATATCGGAGTCGCAATCAAGGAATAACAAAGGCCAATAACGGTGAACAATAGGGTGATTCCACCAATCACCCAGCGATAATCGAATAAGGCACTAAGAAGACGGCCTAAATCAATTTCATCACTATCCGTATGAGTGTGACTTGATTTATCTGATGTAGTCATAAAAAGCCTATAATTACTTTATTAATAAGCAGCAAACCCATAATATAAAAATACTTATAAGTTATAATTTCCCTAACCAACTATTAGTACTCTTAAATAATAACTGATACACATATTCATAAACCTCGATATCAGACTTATAAGGATCGGGGATGACCATTTCATTTAACCAGTGACCTAAAAGCATTGTTTTCCCCCTTGCCCCTAGATTTATCCTATTTACAGCCTCAATATGTTTTTTTTCCATAACCAAGATCAAACTTGACTGCTGGCATAATTCACTGGTTAGTTGACGCGCTATATGCCCTTCTAAGGATAATCCATGTCTAGCCGCAACCCTACTTGAGAATTCATTTGCAGGTTTACCAATTAAAGCCGATATTCCCGCAGAATAAATCTCTTTCTGAGGAAATAGTTGCCGCAATAAACGCTCTCCCGTTGGCGATCGGCAGATATTACCCACACAAACAATCAGAATAGAATTGAACATTAATTCGGCCACTTACGAATCCACTTAGTTGTTTCAGTCAGGCTATTAATGCTTGATATCGTTGGCACCAACTGATTGATAACCCGATTCCAGCGAACAACTGGCGCACTGGTAACATAGACAATATCATAAGGTTGCAAATTGAACTCAGTTCCCAGGACTAACGCCGTCGCATCCTTAGCATTGAGCTGATAAATATTGGCTATTTTCCCCTTATTATCAGGTACATTACGCAGCGAACGGATAACAAAGATGCCATTAGCATCACTTGATAATTGATCTATACCTTCAGCATTACCCAATGCTTCGGTCAACGTCATCCCACTACGATCCATACGTAGAGTGGTTTGTTTTCTGACTTCCCCCATAACAAACACTTTCAAATCATCATTACGAGGAATGTATAAGATATCGCCAGAATAGAGCAGGCGATTTTGCTTCAGATCACCATTTTGCATCAAATCTTGGAGAGAAATAATCGTTTCTTTTCCCTTATGAGTCAAAATGATCCTCCTCCAATCAGCGTTTTCGGTTAAGCCGCCAGCATGGTTAATCGCATCAATAATGGTTAAAGGAACGTTAGTGATAGGTTGTTGAGCAGATCGGGCAACTTCACCTGTTACATAGGCTTTTTGTGAACGAAAAGCAGCAATATTGACATCAACTTGAGGTGATTCGATGTACTTCGATAACTTATCAGTAATCATCGTACGCACCTGAGTGACCGTTTTTCCTTTCACATGAAGTTTACCAACATAGGGATAAAAAATCGTCCCATCAGAATGCACCCAATTACCCGTATCACTAGCACTACGATATTGTCCTGCCGGTATTGTCAATTCAGGATGATCCCAGACAGTAACCATAATGACATCCCCCACACCAATACGGTATTCATACTGTTGTAATTCTTTATCTAACTCAGGATTAGGACGTGCAATAGCAGAATTCACCCGTAAATTTTCAATTAATTTTGGTGTTACCGGATAAACGTTTACCAAATTATTAATATCATAGTTACTATCATCATCATTGATTATTTCTTTATTATAAACAGTAAGACCACTCCCAGGCATAACAGTACAACCACCTAATAGCATAGAACCGGACAATGCCAGAACTATAATTAATTCCTTAATATTCATCAGAAATTTATCCTTAAAAAATAATAAACAAAAAAGAATACAGAAAATAGTATTAATTATAATCCCCCTCACAAAACTAGATTATAATATAATAAAATATAATATAATATAAAGATTTTGCTTAAGGGCCGCAAGATTCCAGGCTACTGGTCATATCACTTGGTAAAAACAATAGAAATCAACTTAATAGCTTTGAAAAATTCAGATTATTAAATAATAGTAGTAGTAAATTCATTAATTATTTTATTATTTAATATATCTTATAAGATATTATTACAAACAGAAAGTAAGAGCAGACCTATCAAATAAAAGACAGTGAGGATATTTATCAGAATTTATCAAGACCAAGATACATGCTCTCGATGACATTGTGAAGAAAACAGATACCTACTTACATCAAATCCGTGTTCATATCATCGACTTTGGTGCTTGAAATGGTGACAAAAAATAAAAAAATAGACAATCAATTCATCAAACAACTCCAATTATAAAACCCTAAGTTTAATCATATTGTAAATAATAGCTCGGTAGTATCGGATATTTTTAGATTGTTTTAACTTTAAAGATCACCACTTTGTACTTTTCACGTTTATCAACTACCATTAGCAGTTGTTTTATATCGCAGTAGAAGATCTGAAAATTGGACATATTCCACAAAAACTTTATCAACTGGGATTACCATGAAAAAATCTACTATACTAAGAATCGCCAGGCCCACTGACAATTTAACTCAAATTGCTGAAATGTACCGCCGAGGTTTAGGATTTATTCTCCTGGAGCAATTCGAAAATCATGAAAATTTTGATGGCATCATTCTCGGGCATCCAAATCATCTCTGGCATCTCGAATTTACGCATCATCGTGGCACAACAGTAGGAAGATCCCCCACACAGGACAATTTATTGGCCTTCTATATACCAGACCATTCAGAATGGTTAGATCAGATATCATTAATGGAAAATGCTGGCTTTATTGCAGTCTCCTCTTACAACCCATATTGGGATATTGAAGGTAAAACATTTGAAGATATTGATGGTTATCGGGTTGTATTACAAAACACAGTATTCCTTGCTTGATTATTAATCGATCTTAAGCATACTTGCCCTAATAACCAACCCACACCTACGTTGTTTTACATTACGCAATAACATTATCAAAACTCAGCTATTGACACTGAGTTTTGATATATTCTTGCAAGTATTTCGTTTGCTGTTCGTTCTCAACAATCATTCTTCGGAGATCGAAATAATCTTGTTCAGTTGCTGGGTTAAGTCGTGGGGTGTCTGCATGGCCCACGCTGCCGGAGGAGCCGGCTTGGCCTTGATGACAGGTGGCTGCGATGCGCAACCGACGATGACCAGCGGCAACATCATTGCGCAGAACATCAATTTCAGATTTGGCATTAGCAAGTTCCTTTGTATGCTGATTATCCAGTTTAGACAGGAGCCTTATCCGCTCCTGCTGATTAACGATTTCATTCTGCTGCTCCAGCAACTCACTCTGTAGCTTAACTGTCGTATCAAGCTGTTTGGTATACTTACCGTAATAGTGATAAGCCAGAAGCGAGGCAAGCGCCAGAGCAATAACAGTATAACCACGAGAGTTAAACTTCATAATATCGCTCTACAAAAGTGAAAATGCTTTATCAATGACCTCATTGCTATAAGGTTGACTACCATTTTCCATGGTAATAATGGACTTAATAAGCTCTGTCATAAATAGTTTATTAAATACATCAACAACCTGATCGCGAGTCACTCCCGTACCTTTACATACGTGGTTAATATAGGCATCAGTATTATTTTCATTAGTAGGAGCCCATCGTGAAATGATCTCTTTCACTGTTTTAAGGCCATATTTCCGATTGTAATTATGCAAAATTTTAATCATCGCCCGAAGACCATATTCAGGACCAACAAACTGACAGAAAGATTTATCAGTACGCTGTGATGCAGGCATCAGACCTTGCCAGTCATCACCCCAACGAATATTACCTGGGTTATTATTTCGAATACCTCTGCTCATAATTCACTCCTATTGTTTATTACCTGTTTTGTTATTAACAACTTTTCTTAAGATCTGACCAAAATAGTCAGTGCCCAGATAACCAATAATGACACTGCTGATGTAAGCCAAATCCGTGCTCATACCAAAAAAATTCAACGCATCACGGATAAACCAAGCAATCATGGCACACATAATAGAATCCATAATTGTCGTCCAAAATTTACCACCGTTATATCGACCCCTGAGATAAGCCATTGCGGCAGCCAGCGCCGCACCTATACCTTGTTCTTTGACTGACAGCAGCCATAACCATAGCTGCATCCAGATGTCAGGCTGTTTATCCATGTATTTCATCCTTCACTCCCACTCACATAAATGGGAATCCATAGGCTGCCGTGTAGCCTTAATTTTGAGTTAATAGGAATACTGCGAAATCAGTAGAATAAGAAAAGGCCACACATAGCGCAGCCTTAAATTTTATAAGGTGATTACTTACATTTAATATAATACCAAGCTCATCAACAAATTCTGCGGGTGTATCATTATGTGTAAGGGAATGATAATAATTAACAAATAGATATATATCCTATGGATTTCAAGATTACGGGTATAGAGCATTGTAGTCACTCATCCATGAACCTCCTTAATATTAAGACTAAATTACAACGTATAATAAACCATAGTTCATGGTAATTATGCACACCTGGTAATAAATCTCTCAAAGCAATTTGGTTAATAAAACGTTTAGCAAGCAATTTTTTTAAGCTTGGATCGTGTATCTTTTTTCTATACAAAATAAAAAAACTACCAACCTCTCGAATTGCATGACGACTAAGAGATCTTTTTAACGATTTCTCACCTTTAATTTCTTTTGAGATTTTAATAATTGAATTAACCACAGTAATATAACTATCAGCTCGATGATATAATTTTTTACTTTCTCTTGAGCGAGTTATTGATTGCAAATTATGTCGATAACAATACAATTGCTCCTCACAAAAGCCGATTCGATTCGCTATAAGTGACAATTTAATTGTCCATAAGATATCTTCATGAAAGATATTTTCCATAAAACTCAGTTGGTTATTTATAATTAATTCTTTTTTAATAAGTTGTAACCAAACAAAATGTGGCCATTCTCTACATTCAACGCAATATTTTATCCACTCTTTACCTGTTAATACTCTGCCATAAGGTTGTCTACGTGTTATTCTTCTATTTCCTTGTGAGAATGGATCTTTTGTAAAACTAACTCCATTGCCAATTAACACATCTAATCTCTGTTCAATAGCGTGATCAAGCCATTTTCTTAATATTTGTGGTTTTAGCCAATCATCACTATCAACAAATAAAATCCACTCACCTCTCGCATATTTTATGCCATAATTTCTAGCTATTGAAACACCACGATTTTCTTGATTAAAGATCCGTATTCTATTATCTTTTCTTTCATATTCTTTAATGACTTCTAAGCTATTATCTGTTGAACCATCATTAATAATAATGACTTCAAAATTAACATTTTCTTGTGCAAAAATTGAATCTAACAAATAGGTTATATTATTCTCATCATTAAAAACAGGGATAATAATAGTAATATCAAACTGAAACATCTACCATCCTTTTAATGAGTTAGTTGTTTTTGATAAAAATACCATTTTCATAATAAAAATGCCCCTTTTCCCCATTGCTATTCACATACCATACAATGTTTTAAGTATCAGTTATAGATGGGATTGAAAATTTCTACCAAAATAGTAAATCATTAAGTACGACAATGATAAAATATGCATTGGGAATTTAGGTATTACTATCTCCTGTAAAGATAGCAACAGTATCAAAATCTATTGGAACAGTTTAAATAAATCGGTAAATGTAGCAGATAAAATTAAAACAATTAAAAATGATATTAATTTAAAATGGCTTATGTAATCTATATTAAAAATACAATTAAATACTTTTAGGATGAAAAAGTAAAATATAATCAAGCATAAGAAATAGAAAGAAATAACAGAAGAGGAAGTGAAAAATATTAACTATCTTTACCAACCCCAATAATATGACAGACGTGAGGTTTATCATACCCTAATTGGCAAATAATATTAAATTAAGCATTGTTGTGAATATTATCTCTATCTAATTTATAATTAAATTATTTAAGATAATATAAGAGGAACTATTCAACTAATTGTAAAATAAGCGATTAAAATATTAATGCATTATCCTATAGATATTTAACATTGAAAATATATTAAATTATACCGGAAAATAAAATATTACATGAAATTATTAGGTATAAAGCCATGTGATTTAAATAGCATTTAAAAATTTAAAAGACAATATTATCCCTTATTTATTAATGCGAAAATATTTAGCATTCTGGATAACATGGCAAGGGAGACAATTGCACTACAATTCTTTTTCCTGCAATGATGCGTTGTTGGCTTTTCGCCTGCACTGCCCGTTTCCCATCCCAACGTAGACGAGCTCTTAAAAATAACTCACCATGAGAAAACTGCGGATTCAACCGCATAGAAAAAGTGACGGGTAGCATATCCAAACGATAATGCATCTCACCTACTGTCAACACTTTTCCTTCAACCACCGTCAACAATGACACCTCAACGTTTGCCGTTCTGGGTAGAGAGGCCCGCATGGTCACATCACCCTCAATCAGACGTGATGCTTCATGCTCAATAGCCTCACTAACACAACCAGTCATCAGCAAACACAACAAGACCAACCCTATTTTGGTCATGTTAGGCTGATCCTACGTTGTGACAACGGAGTATGCTGCCCATCCAACAAGCGCTGTAGTGTTGTCTCATGTTCAAGCCCCATGGCAAGACCTCTACTCAGCATCGTAGAAAGCGGCTCATGAACGTTTTGTGGTATATACCCTGACGTAACCCGACGACCACAACAAAGGCTACCATTTTCATGGGGAACATTTGTTAAATGAATGGGTAACGAATTCTCAATTTTCATACTCGCATTCCCAAAGATTCGTTCTGTTGAGAGCCAATCGGAAGTTGAGCTTGCAATAATTCCTGCCAAAACTCAGCATGATCCAACATACTTGAAAGACTCTCTTCAAAAACAGCCTGATTCAGCCGACTTGCTGACATTTGCCGATAAAGCTGCACCATCAGCGTTGACTCATCAAAACCAAAGTGAAGATCAAACTGATACCAATGACGATTAAAGCTGGCTAATTGACGGAAAATCCCCTCTCCGACCGCAGTGATATCAGCGACATCTATCTGTAAAACGAGCTGGTCACGTTCAGGAATTAAGATCAAAGAGAGGTGAAGGTGCTCATCAAAACAGAGAGCAGCCACACCTTCATGATTTAAAGCTAAGTGCGGCAAGCCGAATTTAGCAGCAAATTCAGCCAAAACTTGATTGACGATGGCTATCACATCCATGGGTTACTCCTACTAGAGAGGGCAATCAGACCAACTTGAATTACCAAGTAGTCAAACAAACGGGTTACCCCCGCAGAAAAGGGACTCAGTTTACTACCATCGCCTTTTGCGCCTCTGTCACTCAAGGGCAATTCTTTTAATAAAAAGGTCACCCCAGTGATTATCAAAAACCAAACACCGGAATATAGGAAAATGCTTTTTTTCCTTAACACATTCTGCCTGTTAAGGACTGAAATCTTAATTTGATATTTTCGTTTTTCTATACCTTTGGTGGTGTTAGTGGATTTTAAAAACGAGATCAAATAACGGTATCCATTGATAAGAGCGCACCTCCCGGTACGCCCAAGCTTATTATATAACACTGATCTATTTTACCAGCATTACACCACGCCAGTCGCCGCGCGCCATGCCTGGACATGGTTCTGATAAAGCTGCTGTATTAATTGCAAAACATCTCTCATGAAATTGTTATCCAATGAAATCTGATCTTCACTCTTCTGTTTTTCATGTTGAGAAATAGATGAATCCACTTCATGTTCCTTGGCTTTAGCCTGAGAAAGCCCCTGTTCTACCTGCACAGAATTATTGGACATACTCTCTAAAGATTTCATTACTGAAGTTAAGAACTGCTGCTTGCTGTTACGACTTTCAAAAACCAAGGTAAGAGATTTCAAAGTGCTCTTGTCAGCATCTTGTGCTACATTCCATACTTTACCAATTGCTGCCCGATCCGCATCGCTACTCTTGCCCAACTGTTGCAACTTAAGATCGATTAATTCGTTACGACCAGCAATATTGCTTTCCAACGTCTTCTGCTGCTTAACCGCCTGACTGTTTTTAACGGAAGAAAAACTACCTATCAGCCCTGAACCAAGCGTCATTAAGCCTGAAACCACTGCCATGGCAATCATCAATTTGGCACCATGTCGCATCTCATCCACTTGTGATTTTTGAGCATCAATGGACGCTTTATTCTCAGTGTCACGCTGCAAAATACCCAGTTCACGCATCCTCTTTGCAATCTCAAAAAGTAGCGACATCATATCCAGCGTGTTATTTAATTCTTGTCCGACATTTCCTAAACGACTGGGATCGAGGCCCTGTTTCGGTACAATCAATTCAACCTTATCCGTGAGCCTCGTTTTTTCCGGCTGTTGAATAGCAGCTTCATGTGCTGTCGGTGTCGACACAAAGTTGTCAGTTCCAACTTCAACACCATTACTGGAAGTAACCCCTTGACTACTGACGTTATCATTAATTTTCATCTTTTTATTCCCTAAATTTCCTGTGGTCGGCTGGCAAGGTTATTTATCATGTCTCCCCGGGCATTAAGCATCTGGAAAATCATTTCCATCACATTTTCGAAAGACTCTACCAGGTGGGACAACTCCTCTTTGAGCCTGTCCATAACAGCTTGGAATGCGGTCAATTCGCTACGTGAAAGTTGCACGTCAGCTTGTCGGTTAGCCGCTTTACTCTGGAAGGCCGCATTGGTAGTTTGAGCAGCGCCATTAGTAACATCAACTCCCAAATCGCCCACCTGCATACCCACTCTCAAGCCCCGAGACGTGGTATTTGCTGCTGTACCCGCGGCTTTTGCAGAAAATTCCGCTGCCTTTACTGCCATCTTAGCCGTCATCTCAGCCACTTTACTGCCCATTTTAGCGCCCATTTTCGCAATCAAACCGGCAGCAGAACCACCGAAACTGACTGCCGCCGCCGCCACCGCCATCGTAATCTCAATCGCTGTTATGACTGGCCCTAGCCATTTCATGGTTTCCTTGCTGATTAAACCATCTTGAGCTGCTTGTTGTAGTCCCTGAGAGACTACCCCCATCACTCCTCCGGCAATCAGCAAAGCACCGGCTACCGCACCAACACCGGTAGCAACCATAATCGCGCCGACCACAATTGAAGCAATTGCACTGATCCAGCCAAAGATCTTAGAAAACAATCCAGATTTCTGCGCCTCTTTGGCAGAATTTTCAGCTTCTTTAATCTTCTGCTGGTTCTCTTCCATTTTCTGCAAGCTTTGCTGACGTGCTCGCTGGATATCCTGGATTTTGAGACTCGTCTGAATACGATCAAGCTTGCTGGTCAGTTTGCCCAGATCAATCTCTATTTCCTCAAGTGAGCAAAACTTCTGAGAGGTCAACCACGAAGTTGCTGTCAGTTCCTTTATCAGACCTGTTGCCTGCTTAGCCTCTTGCATAACCGATTCAAGCCTGGCCATTTGTTCTCGGTCAAGGTGAATATTCATCGCCACTGATGGTTCTGACAATGATACCCTGCGTAACTTAGCAGTATCAGAAGGCAGCAAGTTACCTGGCTGGCTAGGCGTAACGTGCTCCGCGCTTTTCGAAGGTGTAGTTGCGAGGATTTCACCAACCGGAGAACTATTGACCACCGGTTGAGGAATTTTAGATTCACTAACTTGAACCATTTTCCTGAGTCCTTTTTATTGTAATAGCTTCTAACATTGCACTGGAACTGGCAGCCAGAGCGGCCTGTTCCGGCGAAGCTGCCGCAAGTTGTTGAGCCGAGTAGAAGCCACTCTCAGCCCCATCAAGTTCTCCTAATTGCAGGAGACATTCGGCAGCATGAAATGGAAAACGGGGCTCATTAATATCAAGCATCGCTCCGTAGCTATAGCTTTGAACTGCCTGCTCCAGTTGCCCCATTGCCTGACGGCATGCCCCCAATCCAAGGAAGAATCGGGAATCATAGTGATCCAACATACACAAAGCCTGGAATATCTTATGTGCATCCTGCCATTTGCCTGACTGATACTGGTTGAACGCTAATGAGTAAAGTTGCTCCAACGTATCACTAGAAATATCCTTCAACATGGCAAGAGTGCCACCATCATGAAGAAAAGATTCCAGCTCTTGTGCATATTGGTCAGAAGTGGTTGATGTTTCTTGATGCTCCATAATCATTCCTTAAATTGCGCCGAGAATATTACGTATAATGCTGTCATATTTTTGAATAAAACGGTTTAACGCCTCAATAGCCGCGTTATAACGGGAACTAGCCTCATTTAAACGTGTTGTTTTTTCCTGGACAATATTGTTTAGTGGATTTACACGATCGTTAACCGAAGTAGAGAAGTTGGCTAAACGATTATTATCCTTGTCATATTCGTAAGAATTCTCCAGACCTGCCATAGCGCCACTTTGCTTGTTAGGGCTTTCTAAGAATGTCTTAATAGAAATTTTTTCTTCTAATTTAGGGAACATCTTTTTTAACAGAGCATATTCAGCACTATCTTTAAAAGCAGTCTCATCGCTAAAGCCATATTTCTTATGGTCCCGTAAATCAAAAGATGTATTACTAATATCAAGTTTCTGTTTATCTTTCCCTGCGGATAATTTCGCATTAATCTCCGATTGAATAACACTGTAAATTTTTAACTCTGCGGTCAATGTCGCCAGTTCATCACGCAACTCAAGTCGTTTTTTATCATGACCTGACATAACAGAAACAAAAATATCGATTACATCATCATCAAGACGATCCGGTGTTAAATTAAAATGAACCGCAGCCAAAAAATCTTTTAATGTCCACGTTTTTAATGTTGAGCTATTCAAGAAAGATTCAAGATTATTAATTCCATTTTTTATTTGGCTATCTAAGTGACCACCCTCGACAACCGCGTCGGCTGGCAGGAAATAGGCAATCAGTTTTTTCAAGAGCTCCTTATTTTCAATAGCAACACCAGAATCAGATGTAATCTTGATCCCCTTATCAAAAATAAGATTAACCAATCTATCAAGCTCCGAAGATCCAGAACCTTGTAGTTGAGCTAGCGAAACCTTTTCTAGATCTGCCAAGAAAAGCTGTGGGTCATTTTGATATGGCCTAATTTCCACCTTCAAACTCCTTATACAATAATGCCACGCATACGAGGTGGGCGACGAAGACGCTTTCCCTCTTCCAGAGAGGGAGGTTGGTTGCTTCGTAAGCGATTAACTTCTGTCAGCAACTCTTGCTCAGCATTCTGAACCAGAGTAACGTCAGTATGACCAAACAGTTCTGTACCCACATTGGGGTTGATGCCAAGAGACTGCCACATCTCCTGCAATAGTTGCAGTCTGTGATCACTGTCTTTGATGGCTGCTTCAGCAGCTTGCAGTACTTTGGCGTTAGGTTCCTCTTGCATCCATGACTCCTATAATAAAGAGAGATATTGATTCTTCCTGTCAACGTTGGACTTTTTTTTGTTGTTTTCTCATTTGATGTAGCGATATAACGCAACTGGCTTCTAACTCGAACCAGCCAGGCACCACCTCATTTGCGCCTGTCCAGCGATGGTAAAAGCGGGCCAAACGTTCATCATTAAGGGGAGAATCAACCAAAGTATTAACTTGACCATAAAGCCGGCTACCCGGCCCAAGCATGGCCATCGTTGCTGTTGCCAACAGATAAAGAGGCGCAAATGGATTCGCAAGCCCTCGACGCTGCCGGGTACGGCGTAACATCACGATCCAAACTCGCGGCGCATCATAACGCCAGGCAATTTCACAGCCTTCATACCACACACGCCAGCCAAGAGGGATTGGGCTATTCCCCATACAGTGAGGCTGTACTGAATAACCTTGCTCCTCAAACCAAGGGGTGAGCGGATCACGGTTCATAGACACACTCTACCAAGCGGTTGGATGTTGATCTGTTGAGTCAACTCTTGATACGAAAGCACTGGCAAGCCGTGGTGATCACCTTCAATTAACTTACGAACATAACGGCGAATATCCATTGATACGATCAACACCGGTTTATTCTGCATCTGTGTTAAATCACCCACGGTTTTCTTCATCTGTTCAAGGAAACTTTGCGTCACCGCTGGGTCCAGCGCCAAGTAGCTACCCGCGCTCGTTTGGCGAATACCTCCCCGGATCTGCTCCTCTACCTGTTGATCCAACAGATAAGCAGGCAAGATATTGTTGCCATTAGCATACTTGTAACAGATGTAACGCTTGAGACTACTGCGAATATATTCCGTTAATTGCACCACATCTTTTTCTTTCTGCCCCCACACCACCATAGCTTCGAGAATCGTACGTGTATTACGAATAGAGATGTCCTCGCCGACCAACCGCTGCAATATCTCAGTCATCCGCTGCAATGGAATTATACGCATAGCCTCCTTGACCAATTCCCCATAACTCCCTTCCATCTGCTCCAGAAGATAACGGGTTTCCTGCACGCCAATAAAATCTTCGGCATACTCCCGCAACACATGTGACAAATGCCAGGTGATCACCTGAGACATGGATAAAGCCGCCAGCCCGGATTTCACCAAACGTTCCTGATGTGCTTCCGCTACCCACAAGGTAGGCTGGTTAGGTAATAGAGGTTCCCCTTCTTCATAAGGGATAGCCAGTAATTCCAACTGACTGACTGGTTCCTGCACCAGTAAATGCGCTGAGCGCAGCCGACCACGGGCAACGGGCACCTCTTGTAGCTGGATCAGGTATTCTCCTTCCTTCATCCCTTCATTAAAGCGCAAATGGATACCCGGAAATGGTACGCCCAGATCCAAATAGAGGGCGCGTCGTACCCGTATTAATTCATCATTCAGTGAAATAGCTTCTAGCTCAGCCTGTAATCCCGCATCCACATCAATAAGTAAAGGAACCGTCATAGCAAATTCCTCTTTCTCACTCAGTTTTCCAGCTTTGGCCTTACTGCCGCTCTTGGCTTTAGATTTGGCCGCCGGTGCGCCTGCTCCTTGGGCTAACAGGCTAGGAAGATCCGCTTGTTGGCTGGCGTTAGCTTGGCGCTGACGCTGGAACAGCAAATAGCCACCACCCGCCACCACCAGTGCAAGTATTAAGAAAGTTAATGTAGGGAATCCAGGAATAAGGCCAAATACCACCAATAAAACACCGCCAATTAATAGTGCCTTTGGTTGAGCAACGACCTGATCACCAATCTCACTACCTAGATCAGAGGCGTCTTCCGACGAAACTCGGGTAACAATGATGCCTGCCGTAATCGCAATCAATAGGGCAGGAACCTGAGAGACCATACCATCACCAACAGTCAAAATGGCATAGAGCTGCAATGCATCGGACGCTGACATTCCTTTTTGGGTGACGCCTATGGTTATCCCGCCCAAAATGTTGACAAAGATGATGAGAAGACTCGCAATCGCATCACCCTTAACAAATTTCATCGCACCATCCATTGAACCAAACATCTGGCTCTCTTTTTCGATAATGCTACGCCTCTCCCTCGCTTCATTGACGTCAATAACACCAGCACGCATATCTCCGTCGATACTCATCTGCTTACCCGGCATGGCATCAAGGGAAAAACGAGCACTAACCTCAGCTACGCGCTCCGAACCTTTGGTTATGACGATAAATTGTACAATAGTGATGATCAGAAAGATCACTATCCCGACTATCAGGTTGCCACCGACAACGAAATTACCAAAGGTGTAGACTATTTTACCGGCATCTGCTTGCAGTAGGATCATCCGGGTGGTACTAACGGAAAGCGCCAAACGAAATAGCGTGGTCACCAGCAAGACCGCAGGAAAAGCGGAAAACTGTAAAGGGGAATTGATATAGACCGCCATCATCATGAGCACAACAGAGATGGTCATATTAATGGCGATCAAAATGTCCAGCAGGATAGGCGGAAGCGGCAAAACCATCATGAAGACCACGGCTAGCAACAATATTGCTAACATGATGTCTTTACGTTCACCAATCAGCCGCAATAACTCAAACCCACGGTTCATAATAGAGCCCCTTGAGCGAGATAACGCTGATAAGCACTGCGTGCTTCTTCCAGATTCCCTTCCTGTTGACAAGCACGGCTAACACAGAGCCAGAGGGCGGCGCTTTGTTCACCCTGTTCTTGTAAGAGAGTGCAATGTTCTTTTGCCATGCTCCCCTTTTGCAGTTTAAGTAATGAAACTACCAAGGCACGACGCCCTTCTTTATGTTCAGGATGCAAAGCCAGTAATGCATCTAATAAAATACGCGCTCGGTCAGGATGACCGTATTGAAGTTGAAGCCAGCCGAGCAGCAACAGAGCGCTCTGCTGTTTAGCACTGAGAGTCATGGTCATACCTTGTGCAACAGGTGCAGAGCCATCTGCAACAACTGTTCATCTTGATTCATGTTTTCCAACAGGGAGACAGCATGCTGTACCCTGATGTCATTACCTTGTTGCAAAATTGTACGCAGACCACTAACCGCCTGACGAAAATCATGTGGACGCAACAGAGCGTGAAACCCATCTTGCGGGCAGGCAAAAGCCAACAAAGCCTGATCAGCTTTGTTGGCCGGATAAAGACGTGCGGCGTGAGTCTCAACGGATTGACCATCGGGCAATAACGCGTAGCGATCGGGTAAACTAACCTCTATCTCTTCCCGACTGATCGCCGTTAGTTGCTCAATTCCTATATGGGCGGCAGCGATTTTGCTCACGAAGCGAGCACCTCACGCTGTACTCTTAGCAAAGAACGAAATGCCTGATGCAGCAAGGGCAAGGTTATATGTCGTTCATCTAGTGTCACAAACAATAACAGACGATCTTCTCCCAGCCAGCCACAACGCAAGGGCAGTTCGGGTCCCTGACCACTGAAAGTGAATAGCATCGCTTTCACCATTGCCTCTTTTCCCTGATGCCAAGGAATTTCACGGCCCAGCCAAAGTGTTAATGCGCCACCATAGCGCTCAATTTGCAACGTACCAGAATACTCAAAATCAATTTGGATCAAGGGGCTAGAAGCATCAGACATCTCCATACCCAAATCCTGACAAAACTGGAGTAACTGCGGCTCTATCCAGTTCATGATGCTCCCTCTCCCGACCACAATTCGTCTTCTTCTCTCTCAATTGCTGCATCCAGCGCCAGTTGACACGCATTCAGCAGGTTTTGGCGCTGCTCTTCATCACTGAACACTTCCACCGGAATCAAGCGAATTAATCGCTTCAACTCCCGGTAGAAATGAATTTGAGTTTGGCTATCCTGCAATCCCAAAGCATGACCGAGTATTTCAACATCTCGCACATTGGCCCAACGTTTCTCAACCAGAGAAACGACATCCCCCATAAGGTCAGAAGGCCCGTATGCCATGATTTTCCCCCTCTACCACGCTTTTCCATAACTGTTCAACTTGAACCGATAAACTGTTAAGCAAACGGAGTTTATGCATGTCACTCATCACACGTTCCAACTTAATAGGATCAAGTTGCCGCTGTTGGCTGTCCAGATCAGCACTCAACGCTTTCATGATGAATCCTGTTACTTCCATCAGGGAACTACTCTTGAAATTGGATTGAATATCCCGCCAGGCAGCCGACAACCCTTGATAATCCATCACGGCATCACGATAGATATTGCGTAATGCTTGCAAGTTGCCAACCCCATTTCTAGCTGCTGCCGTGGCATCAGGCGTAATGCGGGCTCCCAACTCGATAGCAATTCCCTGCTCTTGCGCTAAACGTGATAATTCTTGTTCAACCAATGTCAATATGGCATGTGCCTCTGGCCTGCCTGCCAGCGCATCACGGGCCTGACTTAGCGCATAAAATTGCTCACTCACCTCTCCAGAGAAACTTTCCAGATAAGCCTGTAGTTGAGCAATATTAGTCAACTGAGCACTATTTAAGTGAGAGATCAATGCCTTGACTTTTTGTTGGCGCTCTAAATCTGGCACCTTCTGCAAATATTCACCCACCAGTGCCTCAATTTCTCGCACCCTGGCATGTCCATCGCTAACTTTACGTTTGGAAAGTGGCATATCCTTGCGTTCCGAAAATGCAAAAGTTATCTCTTCGGCCGCATCAGCAAAAGACTGGGATGCTGATACCAGCACGACTTTCTCTCCCTGAAACTGACCTACCTTAGCCTGTTCCTGTTGTGCGGTAACCCCGGCACCCAGTTCTGATAAAGTTATCGAATGAAGATGATTCTGGATAATATCCATAGTCTACCCTGTCATATCAGAGTTAATAATGAACAAATTATAAAGGTACCGTCCCAGTGCCTATGCCAAAATCAGTCGTGAATTTTTAGCAAAAACCGCCGTAACTCAAGGAAGAGCCGATTGCTCTGATATAAAACGTATATACCCTATGGATTTCAAGATGGATCGCGGCGGCAAGGGAGCGAATCCCCGGGAGCATAGATAACGATGTGACCGGGGTGAGTGAGTGCAGCCAACAAAGAGGCAACTTGAAAGATAACGGGTATAAAACATGAGCAACACACTGTGAATAAAATAGGAAATCTCACCGATAAAGCAGAGAACAGCCAGGTAAACTCCAACCATTTTCTAAAAACTCCCGACTCAGGTTGCAATCCCTTCCTCCTCCCCTTCTTTATAGTATTCGTAGCAGAGGTTATATAAACGATCATGAAGCTTTCCCTTGACCATATTCCCGGCAAAATGCGCCACGCCATTAATGAATGCCGGCTAATTCAGATTCGTGGCCGGGTTACTCAGGTCACGGGTACACTCCTTAAAGCCGTTATTCCTGGTGTGCGGATAGGCGAACTTTGTCACTTACGCAATCCTGACAACACACTGTCGCTTTTGGCGGAGGTGATTGGATTCCAACAACATCAAGCCTTGTTGACTCCACTTGGTGAAATGTTTGGTATCTCTTCAAATACTGAAGTAAGCCCAACCGGAGCCATGCACCAAGTTGGCGTGGGTGATTATCTGTTAGGGCAAGTCCTTGATGGGCTAGGTAATCCATTTTCCGGCGGCCAATTGCCGGAACCACAAGCTTGGTATCCCGTTTATCGGGATGCGCCGGCTCCGATGAGTCGTAAACGGATTGAACACCCGCTTTCACTCGGTGTACGCGCTATTGATGGCTTACTCACTTGTGGCGAAGGTCAACGTATGGGGATTTTTGCCGCAGCGGGTGGCGGAAAAAGTACCCTGCTATCTACTCTGATTCGTAGCGCCGAAGTTGATGTTACCGTGCTGGCGCTCATCGGTGAACGTGGCCGTGAAGTACGGGAATTTATCGAATCAGATCTCGGTGAAGAGGGACTAAAACGTTCCGTGCTGGTGGTAGCGACCTCAGATCGCCCGGCAATGGAACGAGCTAAAGCAGGGTTTGTCGCCACATCAATCGCTGAATATTTTCGTGATCAAGGCAAACGTGTACTCCTACTGATGGATTCAGTGACCCGTTTTGCCCGAGCGCAACGAGAAATAGGTTTAGCTGCCGGCGAGCCGCCAACCCGACGAGGTTATCCCCCATCAGTGTTTGCCGCTTTGCCACGGCTAATGGAACGTGCTGGTCAATCCGACAAAGGTTCGATTACCGCCCTCTATACCGTCTTGGTGGAAGGCGATGACATGACAGAGCCTGTGGCAGACGAGACTCGTTCTATCCTTGATGGTCACATTATTTTGTCACGCAAACTGGCGGCGGCTAACCACTATCCAGCTATCGATGTGTTACGTTCCGCCAGCAGGGTGATGAATCAAATTATCACTCCTGAGCATCAGGCTCAGGCCGGCCTGTTGCGCAAATGGCTAGCTAAATATGAAGAAGTTGAGCTTTTGTTGCAGATTGGAGAGTACCAAAAAGGGCAAGATCCCGTTGCTGACAATGCCATTGCACACATTGAAGCAATACGTAACTGGTTACGCCAAGGCACCCATGAGCCAAGTGATCTACCGCAAACCTTAGCTCAATTACAGCAGATAACAAAATAATGATTAGCCGTTTACAACGCATAAAAGCCTTGCGAGTCGAACGCGCTGAAAAACATTTTTCCTTGCAACAAATGAAGCTGCAAACGGCCCGTCAACACCATCAGCAGGCTTTGCAAACCTTGCAAGATTACTGTCAATGGCGAATAGAAGAAGAACAACGGCTTTTTGCATTGTGTCAGGGCCAACCTATTGACCGCAAAGGTCTTGAACGCTGGCAACAACAAGTTGCCCTGTTACGCGAAAATGAAGCGCAATTGGAAAAGCAAGTGGCTGAAATGACTGAAAAAGTGGAGCTGGAACTCCGCCAATTAAAAGAGTGTCAACGTGTTCTGCACCACGCACGCCAGCAGCAAGAAAAATTTAATGAATTGGGTCGTCAGCAACAAGAGGCGATCCGGGCCCAAGGTGAATACCAGGAAGAGCTGGAACAAGAAGAGTTCCATCGCCAGGAAAGAGTGTAAAACAGAAGAGTATGAACCCACTGACAGCTATCGGCAGAAAAGATGTCTCCTCCCTCCCAACGTCGTCACCCGCAGAGGCAGACGCAGATTTGCAACGCCGTTTCGAGCAAGCTATCACCTCTCATGCCGCCAACACGCGCCAGTCAACCACACGGCGGACGGAACAACCGTTAACCAATACAACGGCAAACCATGAACCAGCGGATCAACATGCCACACATGACTCAGATGAGGAGCTTCCACTATTCGACTCTCCCCAACCGGCAATTGATGATCTGCGCAAGCAAGCCTTACCATTGACAGGCCATGACATGCCTGCACCACATCAAAATCAGAAAAAAAACTTATCGGCCCCCGCTCACCGCCTTAATGAGATCGCTAACGAGATAAAGGAATCGCTGTCAGCACCCGGAGTCCCAACACGTCAGTCAAACCTGAATGCCTTGTCTGATTCTGACCTAAAGCCGGTTGATATCACGGTAACTTCTAATCCTGACACAGCAATGATGCCTGTTCAGCAAGATGTAAACGATGAACTGGCATATCATGCAATGATGCAGACAACACCTGGCCGATCCCCATCTCAGCCAGACACACAACACAGCGCCATTCCTCACCAACAGACAGACCCGACGTTACCTATACCTGCCCGCAATGCCAACGAAATCAACCCTGCGGAAGGAAAAACACGAGATGAAATCGAAACATCCCATTTGTTGGTATTAAAACCAAAAGAGTCCGACTCTCAATCCTCTGACTCTGGTGGATCAGACGGAAAAACACCTTTCTTCCCACAAACCCAACTCCTGCCGGGGGAGCGCATCCTCGCCACGATGCAAGCAACTTCAACCATATCTCCCCTTTTGGAAGTGTTGATCGACAAACTGAGTGTGGAGATCAGTATCGAACTAACCCAACAGCCGCGTCCGGCGACATTACATCTGACACTTCCTAACTTGGGAGCACTTGAGATCCAACTCACCAGCGAGCATGGCAAACTTCAAATAGAAATTTTAGCGAATCCCGCCGCTCAACAACTCCTGAAACAAGCACGTTTTGAACTGATTGAACGTTTACAGCTTCTTTACCCAACACAAACTGTCGAACTCTCCCTTCCGCCCCAAACGGATAGTGAACATGGATCACGTCAACGTCGCAGCGTATATGAAGAATGGAAAAAAGATGCATGAATAGCCTGACCTTATCCAAAGTTTCATTGGAAGAATTAACGCTGCATCAGGCCCTGAGTCGCCATCAGCAACAATTTAGTTGGGATAATAGCCATCTCACCCTAGATGTGATCTCTCCTCCCCAAACGTTAGACAAGGTACTGATCGCCCATTGGCAGGGACAAACTTTTTCCTTTTACTGCCATGCAGCCGAGCTAGCGCTGTGGCTCGCACCTGATCTACAACAAGCGGACCTCACATCACTCCCTCAAGATCTGCTGTTAGCACTACTGGAATATCAGAGCAAAATGCTACCCACTCTGTCATGGTCAGCACTGAGTACCACGTCAGAACGCCGCCCTTTGTCAGCTTGCTTACGACTCCGCCTTGAACGGCCAGGGGCCACATTGCCGCTCTGGTTACCAGAACCATCCCCCTTAATTGCCATATTGCCAGAACGTCAACCTGGAGAATGCCTGCCTATTCCATTACGACTTTCTCTGCAATGGGGAGCAATAATCCTGACTTTAGATGTGTTTCGTACTCTGGAATCAGGGGATGTGCTGCTACTGCCCCCACAGCAACAACCAGATGACCCTTTATTAGCGTATCTGGAAGGACGCCCTTGGGCCTACTTTAAATCCCATGACCATAAATTGGAGTTAATCACTATGCACACACTCTCTCCTGACAGTTCTGACAACACTCTGCCAGTAACAGATCTAAACGATCTGGAGGTTCATGTCAGTTTCGAAGTGGGCCGTCAGACCTTGGACCTACAGACACTCACCAGCCTGCAACCCGGCTCATTACTCGATCTTGGTGTTCCTTCAGACGGTGCAGTTCGTATTCTTGTCAATCAAAAATGCCTGGGTTCAGGGCGGTTGGTGGATATTGAGGGACGTCTGGGAGTAAGAGTCGAACATCTCTCCGTGGAGAAACAATCATGATCCAACTACCGGACGAATTAGATCTTATCATCGGTCTGGCTTTGCTGGCTCTGCTGCCCTTTATTGCCGTGATGGCAACCTCTTTTCTCAAACTGGCGGTGGTATTTTCCTTACTACGTAACGCGTTGGGCGTACAGCAGATCCCACCCAACATGGCTATGTACGGTTTGGCAATTATCCTCACTATCTATGTGATGGCTCCGGTGGGTTTCGCCACTCAAGATTACCTGCGTCAAAATGAAGTTTCATTCAGCAATGCGCAGTCAGTAGATAAATTTGTGGAAGAGGGCCTGACACCTTACCGAAATTTTCTCAAACAACATATTAAACCCAGTGAACGCACTTTCTTTATCGATAGTACCCGACAAATTTGGCCAAGCCAGTATGCCGATCGGCTAGAACCAGACAGCCTATTGATACTGTTACCTGCCTTTACCGTCAGTGAATTAACCCGGGCTTTTGAAATTGGGTTTCTTCTTTATCTACCATTTATTGCAATCGATCTCATTATTTCCAACATTCTGCTGGCAATGGGGATGATGATGGTTTCTCCAATGACTATCTCACTTCCTTTCAAATTACTGTTATTTGTCCTGCTTGATGGCTGGACACGCCTGACACATGGCCTTGTTATCAGTTATGGAGATTGAATATGAGTAATGCTGATATTTTACATTTCACTAGCCAATCTCTCTGGTTAGTGTTAATCCTTTCCCTGCCACCGGTACTCATGGCTGCGGCAGTGGGAACATTGGTCTCGTTGATCCAAGCACTCACCCAAATACAAGAACAAACATTGGGTTTTGTTATCAAATTAATTGCAGTCATTATCACCCTGTTCGCTACCGCTACCTGGCTTGGCAACGAACTCTACAGCTTCGCCAATATGACCTTTCTTAAGGTGCCACAGATCAAATGACCCTACCTGAGCTCCAGCAGCAAATACTTGCTTATACCCTGTTGTTACCACGCATCATGAGTTGCTTTGTGATATTTCCTGTGCTCAGCAAACAGATGCTAGGTGGTGGGTTAATCCGCAACGGCGTGGCCTGCTCGCTGGCCCTTTATGCTTATCCAACAGTAGCAGGCAGCCAGTTGCCCACATTAAGTAGCTTGGAATTGACGCTGTTGCTCGGTAAAGAAGTCCTGCTTGGTTTGCTCATTGGCTTTATCGCTTCTATCCCATTTTGGGCGATGGAAGCCACCGGTTTTATTATAGATAACCAACGGGGAGCAACAATGGCTTCAGTGCTCAACCCTGCCCTGGGAAGCCAGACCTCCCCAACAGGTCTGTTATTGACTCAAACGCTGATCACACTCTTTTTTTCCGGCGGCGCTTTTCTTAGCCTGCTCGGAGCCCTATTTCAGAGTTATAACAGTTGGCCGGTAACACAGTTTTTCCCCAAAATTACCAACCAGTGGCTCCACTTTTTCTATGGTCAGTTTAGCTATCTACTACAGCTCTGCGCTTTAATGGCAGCCCCTTTGCTAATCGCCATGTTTCTGGCAGAGTTCGGGCTGGCACTGATTAGCCGTTTCGCTCCTTCTCTCAACGTTTTCGTATTGGCAATGCCGATCAAAAGCGCAATTGCCAGCCTGTTACTGGTTATCTATATCCAGTTATTGATGCATCATGCCTATGATAAGGTGCTGTTAATGCTCTCCCCAGTACGCATGTTAATCCCTATTCTGGAGGCACCATGAGCGGAGAAAAGACTGAAAAACCTACTCCCAAGAAACTTAGAGACGCCCGGAAGAAAGGCCAGGTAACCAAAAGTAACGAAGTTGTCTCCACCTCGTTAATCTTGGGGCTAATCGGCATGATAATGGTCATGTCTGAATACTATTTGGAGCATCTGAGTAAACTGATGCTGATCCCGGCTAATCTGCTAGAGAAACCCTTTCCCCAAGCCTTCAACCATGTGGTTGAAAACTTGATGCAAGAGCTGGTCTACCTCTGCCTGCCAATTCTAAGCGTTTCCGCTTTGCTATCGCTGGTATCACACTTTGCTCAATATGGTTTTCTACTTAGTGGACACTCCATCAAACCTGATATTAAAAAGATCAACCCTGTTGAAGGTGCTAAGAGAATCTTCTCTATCAAGAGTCTGGTGGAATTCATCAAATCGATACTTAAAGTAGGACTGCTCTGCACCTTGGTTTGGATGACTCTGGCAGGCAATCTACAAGCACTACTGCGGCTGCCGGAGTGTGGAACAAGATGTATTGTTCCTGTACTCGGCATAATGTTAACCCAGCTCATGACCGTATGCGGCATCGGGCTTATCGTGATTTCTATTGCCGATTATGCCTTTGAACACTACCAACATATTAAACAACTTAGAATGAGCAAAGACGAGATCAAACGGGAGTATAAAGAGAGTGAAGGTAGCCCAGAGATCAAAAGCAAACGACGCCAATTTCACCAAGAATTACAATCAAGCAACATGCGCGCTAGCGTCAAGAATTCATCAGTTATCGTCGCCAACCCAACTCACATTGCGGTAGGTATCCGTTATAAGAAAGGAGAGACACCGTTACCCCTTATTACACTCAAGTTCACCAATGCGCAGGCCCTACAAGTTCGGCGTATTGCCGAAGAGGAAGGTATTCCGGTATTACAGCGTATTCCTCTGGCCCGAGCACTTTATCAAGATGGCCTGATAGACCAATATATTCCTGCTGATCTTATCCAAGCTACCGCAGAAGTTTTGCGCTGGCTAGAACAGTGGCAAGATCGCCCGCCAGAGCCGTAAGCTGTCCTCAAACAGCACTTTTTGACAGTCAAACTGCATATATGAACTGAGTATTGGCATTTAACATACCTTGCCAATGCTCAATTGCAAACGAAATACAATTTATATTTGTCTCTTAAGCGTTACGATTTAATTACATAATAACAACAAATTTAATATAAATTAAAATTACTGCTAATAACCTAACATTGCTTAAACAATATTATAATAAACAATCCAATTAGGTTAGGTGAGTTTTCTGTTTTTATCGATTGATCAAATAGCTGAAACCAGATTGAATTTATTATTAAGTGATTTATATTACACGTAGCTATTTGGATTTCACTTTGCGCTGACTTCTACACCTGTTAATTCGTTAATATTACTCTAGCTATCATTCATTACAATTACTAACGTATTATGAATCACTAATAGATTGCCTGAATAAAAGGAGATAACTATCAATATCAGTCAAGACAAAAGACTCGGTTTATATACCCGTTATCTTTCAAGTTGCCTCTTTGTTGGCTGCACTCACTCACCCCGGTCACATCGTTCTCTATGCTCCCGGGGATTCGCTCCCTTGCCGCCGCGATACATCTTGAAATCCATAGGGTATAACTAAGGGTGAAAAATTTACAGGCAATCGTTATCGTGCAAAAAACTGATCGCTTTTCACTCTTCGTTTATAAAGCGTTTATAAAGCGTTTATAAAACGTGAGAATAATACAGTATTCGGCCCAAAGAACATTATAGGCCCACTAGCAAAAATCATTTTAATTAAAAGATGCTATAGTTAACCATCAGGTTAAATACGTAAAATTATTCTTCACTGTCTATTCCAGGCAGCGAAACAAAAAAAATATCTATTAATAATAATCTGATTTGTATTTTTAAGACATAACACCAACAGATCCAGGACAATAGAATGAA
This sequence comes from Photorhabdus sp. RW14-46, assembly GCF_963887965.1. NCBI lineage: Bacteria > Pseudomonadati > Pseudomonadota > Gammaproteobacteria > Enterobacterales > Morganellaceae > Photorhabdus > Photorhabdus sp. RW14-46. The sequence goes on from NZ_CAWPHH010000017.1 coordinate 56,691, forward strand.
CGGCATCACAACATCAGGGAAGGGAATGGATATCTCACGACTCCAACGTAGCATGCCTGCCTTTAACGTTATAGAGCACCCCCAAGAAGGGATATATATCCTGCTCGAAGGTGAAATGACATGGCAGGACAGTACCAATACCTACGATATCTCCCACAACGAGCTGCTTTTTGTTCGTCGTGGCAGTTATGCAGCAAAAACGCGTAGCGATACTTGCAAACTACTCTGGTTGCCTCTGAGTACGACTTTCCTCCACGGGTTTCTGCAACGCTTTGGTACTCTGCTCAGTGAAGTCGAGCGACACAACATGTCAACACCCGAATTAATTGCATTTACCTCATCCCCTCTGTTATCTCAAAGTATAAATGGGCTGGTCGATCTATTGGCTCATGATTACCCCACAGCGTTGGGTCAACTCAGAACAGAAGAGTTGTTATTGTTATTAGCATTTGGAGAACAAGGTACTTTGCTCATGTCAGTATTACGACAATTGAGCAATCGCCAAGTGGAACGTTTACAGAGTTTTATGGAGAATCACTACCTTAAGGAGTGGAAACTCAGTGAATTCGCTAAAGAATTTGGTATGGGATTAACCACCTTCAAGGAGCTGTTCCGTTCGGTATACGGAATATCACCACGCGCTTGGATCAGTGAACGCCGCATTCTTTATGCACATCAGCTACTACTCAATAGCGAGATGAGTATTGTTGATATCTCGATGGAAGCAGGATTTTCCAGCCAATCCTACTTTACTCAAAGCTATCGGAGACGCTTTAATTGCACGCCCAGTCGAGCCAGATATGGCAAAGAGTAACGATTGGCTAAAATAATCTGACGTTTTTTACAAGTTAACCGTTGGCCTGACAGATAAAATAAGGCCATCCCCAATTTAATCGACAAGAGTGACTAGCAGCAAGATGAGCATAGCATGAGCCAGCAAGACCATAATCAGACTCGAACCAGCATGTTTCTTGGCCGCAAGATCTCTGTCACGCAGTCGGGAATTCCACGCCGGGATCAATTACTCGGAAAATCATCGGCTATTCAGTATCAGAATAGAGACATTATTAATAGCCAACAGTTTATTTTATTACAGCGTTTGCTACCCAGACATCTGCTGGAAAGCTTGATGAAGTCCGTCTGGTTTCGTAGACGGTTAAATTGCGGGCAAGCTTTGCGGCGTGATGACTTACAACAACTCATCAGAGCGGCGGCAGAACTGGAATGTGACTGGAATAAGGTACTGGGTGACCGCATAAACCTAGCTGACAGACATCTTTTACAGCACTGGGTATTACAGCCGCTATTTGACTGGTGGCTCCGTTTGTTGGAGCCAGAGATAGACTTCTGGTTCACTGAATTTGATCAGTTACAAATCCAAGAACGGCAACTGCATGCTAAAGCGCATTTTTGGCAGCAAGCCGAAAGCGTCTCGTCTCAATGCCGGGAACAACAACATAAAGAGGTTACATCTTTGCAAACAGCGCTTAATCAACGCAAGCAACTATTAGAAAAACGGCTGTTGACAACGGAAACTCAGGCGCGCGAAGCATGGCCCAACTGGTTTACTGGGCTAGATGCCCTCCAAACTGGCGGCGACCTAACCGCTTTTATGCCGGTTCCCGAAGCACTGTCATCCTGTTGGGCGTGGTTGACTACTTTAGAGCATGACACCGAGGCGGCTACTCACTTGCAAAAATGGCTCTGTGCCCGTTTCCTGTGCCTGCCACAGGACAATTTTCACTGGCAATCGACGACCTAATTATTAGAGGAAACATGCAAACTCTACTCAATCATTTGGCCAGTCGTTTAGGCCAGAAGCCTTTTGTTTCCGATAGACAAGGGCATTACCATTTGCACATTGATAACTACAACCTGTTTTTTCGCCAACAGGGAACTGAACTTGTGTTATCCAGCCCGCTAAGCTGGCGCCATAACCCAAAAGATCCGTCAGGCGCTGAATTATTGAAAACACTATTGCAACAAGTTACGCGCTGGGGACGCCATGCTCCCCATGCATTGACCTTAGATGAATCAGAGAATCTTATTTTGGAAGCACGCCTTAACCTTGATAGTTTGGATGTTCAAATACTAGAACAGATGCTAACTCTGCACGTCGATCTACTGGAACAAGTCATGGCTTTATTGTCGGAAACCCAATCTGCCCCTCAATGGAAACAGGCAATATGGCAACCATGAAACCATTTCAAAAGCTATGCCGTTCGCTACTGTTGTCGTTGAGTATCAGCGGTGTGATGCTCCCCTCTGCTTATAGCCAAGATCTGGATTGGTTTCCTGCGCCTTATAGCTATCTGGCAAAAGGAGAAAGCTTGCGGGATGTACTGGTTAATTTCGGTGCCAACTATGAAGCATCAGTGGTTGTCAGCGACAAGGTGACCGATCAAGTTAACGGCCATTTTGAGCAGGACACTCCCCAGGAATTCCTGCAACATTTATCCTCTCTCTATAATCTGGTCTGGTACTACGACGGGAGCGTGCTTTATGTATTCAAAAACAGTGAAATACAATCGCGCCTGCTTAAACTTGAACGAACCAACGCAACGGAGTTACAGCAAGCCCTAAAACGTTCCGGTATTTGGGAGCCACGCTTTGGTTGGCGTCCTGATCCAAGCAACCAACTGGTTTACGTATCAGGCCCTCCTCGTTATCTTGAACTGGTTGATCAGACTACATCCGCACTGGAACAGCAGTCATTGCTGCGTAGCGAAAAAACGGGTGCCTTGACAGTGGAAATTTTCCCGCTCAAATACGCCTCAGTGGTCGATCGCAAGATCCAGTATCGTGATACCAGTATTGAGGCACCGGGCATAGCCACCATTCTCTCCCGCCTGCTCAGTGATACCAATGTAACTGCTGTTACTGGTGAAGCATCATCTCCTTCTATGGGAGAAAGCTACTCAAGCCGTGCAGTCGTACAAGCAGAACCCTCCCTAAATGCCATCATTGTACGGGATAACCCGGAAAGGATGTCCATGTACGCCCATTTAATCAACGCACTGGATAAACCCTCCGCCCGGATTGAAGTTGCCCTTTCCATCGTCGACATCGACGCAAACAACCTTTCAGAACTGGGAGTTGACTGGCAAGTCGGCATCAACACCGGGCCTCGCCATATCATTGATATCACAACGTCTGCCAGGGAAAAAACAGAGATCAAAGAAAAAGGTGAAAGCATCGGTTCAGCCGCATTAGGTAGCCTGGTTGATCGCCGTGGTCTGGATTACCTGCTCGCCAAAATCACCTTACTAGAGAGTAAAGGAAGCGCTCAGGTGATTTCCCGCCCAACGCTTTTAACGCAGGAGAATACGCAAGCCGTCATTGACAACAATGAAACCTACTACGTGAAAGTTAATGGCGAACGGGTTGCCGAGCTTAAAAGCCTTACCTATGGCACTATGCTACGCATGATCCCCAGAGTCATCCAAGTAGGCGATTCTCCTGAAATCAGCTTAGACCTGCATATTGAGGATGGTAACCAGAAACCTAATAGCTCAGGACAGGATGGCATCCCGACCATCAGCCGAACCGTCGTCGATACCGTTGCCAGAGTTGGACATGGGCAAAGTCTGCTGATTGGTGGCATCTACCGCGACGAAATGAGTCAAATAACACGCAAGGTGCCATTTTTAGGCGATATCCCCTATCTGGGTGTCTTGTTTCGCAATACCAGCGAGCAAGTTCGGCGATCAGTACGGTTATTCATTATTGAGCCACGTCTGATTGATAGTGGGATAGCCCATTATCTGGCTCTTGGTAACGGACAAGATCTACGCCCTGGATTACTGGCAACACAGGATATCTCTAATCAGAGCTTATCGTTGGGCAAAGTTCTAGGGAGTGCACAATGCCAACCATTATCCTCAGCTCGTCAAATACAAGAAACACTACGACAAGCAGGTAAAAGCTCATTTTTAGACTCATGCCGAATGGGTAACACTTACGGATGGCGAGTCATTGAACAGCAATGTTCACTGAAAGAAACCTGGTGTGTTCGTGTACAAAATAAGGCGAATAGATGAGTTGGAAAATTCGCTTTTACCGCGGACTGAATAAAAGTATTGAGGTCAATTTAGCTGAGGGGCGTTTAGCCATCGGCTCAGACCCCCTACAGGCAGATATCGTTCTGGTGGATGAAGATGTTGCTCCTGTGCACCTGATCTTAGAAGTCGAACCAGACTCAATTCGCCTGTTAGAATGGGCCGGGGAAGCTGCACCAAGCCAGAATGGCGAACCGCTGTCACCGGGTGCGACATTGCAAGCGCTGGCCCGTCAGGAAGTTGGCCCGTTATTGTGGGCTTTTTGTGACCAGCAACATACATTCCCAAGCCAACTAGCTGAACCCGTGGTCACACCACAGCGCCCTGCCCGGCAAAATCGCAGCCGGGTAGCAGGCGGAATGTTAATACTTTGTCTGGTACTGGCACTCGGTCTTCTGGCGCTACTTGGACATGAAGGGTGGCAAAGAAACCACATGTCCAATGGCATAGCCGAGCAAGAACTACGCCGTTTTCTCAGTAGTGATTCAGCCTATCGCCAAGTGAGCGTACAAATGATGCCCAATCACGGGCCGCCGTTGCTCAAAGGTTATGTGGCTCTCAACCACCAACGGCTGGCCCTGCAACAGTATCTTGATACCCACTCTCTCAGTTATCGGCTGGAGTTACGTACTATGGAAGAGTTACGTCAGGGGGTAGATTTCATTTTACAAAAATTAGGCTATGCCCAGATCCAAAGTAGCGATGGTAAACAACCCGGTTGGATCCGCCTTATAGGCGAAGTCACTGATACCAGCCAGCAATGGAACAATATCGAGTCACTACTCAAACGTGATGTTCCTGGTTTGCTTGGCATAGAAAACCAGACGCGGTTCACCGGTAACCACCTCAAGCGACTGGATATGTTATTGGCTAAACATGATTTACCTGACACGCTGACCTACAAGGATAAAAATGATCGTATCGAGTTCATAGGTCAACTGGATGAACACCAAACGCATAACTTCTACCGCTTACAGCAGGTATTTAAGCAAGAATTCGGCAACCAGCCGGCACTGGTATTACTGAATAATAAGCAGCTCACCCGCAATGATGAGCTCAATTTCGACGTCCGGGCCGTTTCTCTCGGGCGTGTGCCCTATGTGGTACTCAAAAACAACCTGCGTTACCCGGTTGGAGCAACCACAGAAAACGGTTTAATAATCGAGGCCATCCGTCAAGATGCGATTGTTATTACCAAGGGTAAGCAACAATTTATCGTCAAACTTAACAGGAGCCCAGCTTCATGATGACATCCCTGGAAGCACGACTGTTTGGTGCGGATCCCACTTATGTCAACGAAATACAACATCGCCTTTCTCAGGCGCTGAACGATATCAAACAACGCCTGAGATGTGGAGGTTCGGTACAAGAATACCAACAATGGCAACTGGAGGCTGATGCCATCCAGGCTGCAATCACAATACTTAACACAACAGAAGGAGACCATCATGGCCCAAATTTTTACTTCCGCAACAACAGTCAATACCCTCGATAAGGTTGCTGACCAGCTGAAGACGCAAGCTAACACAGCCAACACTGACGTCAATGATGCAATCACCGAACTCAGCAAGGGTCCCGACAACCCAGCTCTGCTAGCTGATTTACAACACAAGATTAACAAATGGTCGGTCATCTACAACATTAACTCTACTGTCACCCGGTCCATGAAAGACCTGATGCAGGGAATATTACAGAAGATCTAATCATGACACGTTCACTCAAAGGGTTACTGGCAGATATTGCTCTGGTTGGAAGCGGCCATCACTGCCATGACGAAGCCAATATTATTGCCGACTGGCTGATGTCAGACGAGGAAGGGCAAGAAGCCGCAAACCTGATTCGGCTCTCTTCTCTAACGAACCAAGGCAAATATCAACAGGCTCTGGATTTTGGTCGGGACCTTCCCTGGCCAAGTTTGGAACCTTGGTTAGCATTGTGCGAGTGGCGTTTGGGTCTGGCATCAGCCCTAGAGCAGAGACTGACGCGAATGGCTGGCAGTGACGATCCACAATTGCTCTCCTTCGTCGACGGCATGCGGGAACAACTGGCTCATGAATAGGATTGAAGGGCTATCCTATAACACCGTGTCGCAACCAACGGTACAGCCTTCGGTCAGTTCCAAGCACCAGCACAGCTTTGAGCAAGCACTGGAAACCACGCCCGATCAGCAAATGTTGAAAGAGCGCCAGCAACGCTGGCTTCAGGGAGAACCGCTGGAAAACGTTTTAGGCGACTTCGATCCAGCGACACAACGCAAAGTGATATGGCAGTGGTATCAGGCTTTATCGTCTGATCAACAGCCCTCCCAACGTGCTCAGTTACAGGCCAAGCTGATTGCCCCGGTACAAGAGCGCTTATGGTCGCAGTTTGGTGGCTTGACAGGCAACATCAAACCACCACTGGATATACCAGAACTTAGAAAGATTGTTCGTGAATTCGCCCCCACAGGTCGACAACAGGAGACGGTTCTTCTTGAGGTACTCGGCGAAATTAAGCCTATTCCTGGCAATGAGTACCTGAGTGACCTTATCCGACAAGAGTTAAAAACGCTGATCCCCCGTAACGGTATGGTGGATAACCTGATACGAAACTCACACAAACCCGATTTGGAAGAATAATGGAGCAGCCACAACACCATGAAACAAGGACAGACAACCTAAATAAACTGCACACACCTCAAATTTGGAGGAACTATGGATCTACCACAGATAAGCGAGACACTGATCACCAGCCTGGATGAACTTAATACACATCAGGCCAGTGCCGAAAATATTGCGAGTTTTGAACACGCTATGTCCAATCAAGATCAGGGGATTGAAAACAATCTGATCAATGAATTGGGTCAGCTCAGACAACAATTTACTCAGGCTAAACAGGAATTGGAAGTACAGCTGGCGGTACCCGGTAGTGATCCTAACAGCCTGATGCAAATGCAGTGGTCTCTGATGCGAATCACCCTGCAAGAAGAGCTGATTGCCAAAACGGTAGGACGACTCAATCAAAACATTGAAACCCTAATGAAAGCCCAGTGAGGAGCTGTGAAGAAACACTATATAATCTGCGTTATGCTCGCTGTCCTGATGCTAACTGGCTGTAAAATCGAACTCTATACCGATGTGAGCCAAAAAGAAGGCAACGAAATGTTAGCCTTGCTCAGGGAAGCGGGCATTTCCTCTGATAAGCAGCCAGACAAAGATGGCAATATCAAGCTGTTAGTCGAAGAGTCTGATGTGGCACAAGCTGTTGAAGTGCTCAAACGTAAAGGATATCCACGGGAGAACTTCTCTTCGTTACAAGATGTCTTCCCCAAGGACGGCCTTATCTCCTCACCAATAGAGGAGCGGGCACGGCTCAACTTTGCCAAAGCACAGGAGATTGCCCGAACACTTTCCGAGATCGATGGCGTGCTCGTCGCCCGGGTACACGTTGTTTTACCCGAAGAGCAAGACCGACTGGGCAAAAAGCTATCGCCAGCCTCTTCCTCGGTGTTTATTAAACACGCAGCGGACGTGCAACTCGACACTTACATCCCTCAAATCAAGCAACTGGTTAATAACAGCATTGAAGGGTTGAGTTATGATCGGATCAGTGTCGTATTAGTGCCCGCCGCGGGCGTGCGTCAGGTACCGTTGGCACCACGCTACTCCACTCTGTTCTCTATCCAAGTGACGGAAGAGTCACAGGGACGGTTGATTGGGCTGTTGGTGCTATTATTAGCCCTGTTATTTATCAGCAATCTGGCACAATTCCTGTGGCACCGCAGCAGGATACAATAATGGTAACAGCATTAACGCCCTATCAGTTTCGGTTTTGCCCTGCCAGCTATATTCATTCTGATCATCTATCCCCAGAATGGCTTACCGTCTTATCTTCTCTACCTGAGTGGCGACACTCTCCCAGGCTTAATGGACTACTGCTAACCCAATTTGATCTCAATGTGGATTATGAATTACCAACTGGATTAGGAAACATCGCCCTGTTAGAGCAATCGTGCTTAGAACAACTTCTTACCTGGCTAGGCGCTTTACTTCATGGGCAAGCTATCCGCCATTGTCTGATGGCGACAGAACTTCGCCACTTGCATGACTCACTAGGAAAAGAGGGACATCGCTTCTGCTTAAAGTATCTCGACATCATTATCGGCAACTGGCCGACTGGCTGGCAGCGCTCGTTACCACCAGAAATCAATGCAAACTATTTTCGTACCAGTGCCTTACAGTTCTGGCTAACGGCGATGGAGTCTCCTCCTATTGATTTCGCTAAGCGCCTGAGCCTGCGGCTTCCCTCTTATGAAAACCTCGCAGCCTGGCCTGTCAGCCAGGCAGAACGACCGTTGGCACAAGCATTGTGTCTCAAATTGGCTAAGCAAGTGAACACAGAATGTTACCATTTATTAAAATAACGACAGGGCATCTTCAACTGTCTCCTGAACTCCAGATACTGCGTAAAGCGGACTATCAGACCTGCCTCAGTGCCAAATCTCTGCTTGAGGCTGCCCGGCTCCAGGCACAAGAAATTGAACGTGACGCGCAGGCAGTGTATGAGCAACAAAAAGAGTTAGGTTGGCAAGCAGGCATTGATGCTGCCCGCGCAGAACAAGCTAACCTGATTCATCAAACCCAGTTGCAATGCCAACAATATTACCGGCAGGTCGAGCAACAGATGAGCAATGTAGTCTTGCAGGCTGTACGTAAAATCCTCAAGAATTATGACCAAGTTTCCCTCACCTTACAGGTAGTGCGTGAGGCCCTGTCATTAGTCAGTAACCAAAAACAGGTTATCCTGCGCGTTAATCCTGAACAGGCCGCAACAGTTCGCGAACAAATATCACGGGTACACAAAGATTTCCCTGAAATCGGCTACTTAGAGATCACTGCTGATGAGCGTCTTGATCAAGGGGGCTGTATTTTAGAAACAGAAGTCGGGATCATTGATGCCAGTCTGGATAGCCAATTAGAAGCACTGATGTCAGCCATCAATAACCAATGGCAAAGTTGACGATGCCATCACGCCTCAAAGAGATAACCGGTTTTCGACGGAAAGTGAAAATTTCTTCTGCCGTTATTAATATTCTCTATTTCGACAAAACATTATGATTCACTCTACTTAATATCCAAACATCTATCTCAAAAAACCACTTAAGGAGTGACCATTGTCTCCCATCTCAAGTATTAATCACCAAAGAATATTTCCTACCCAGCAGCTCGATACCACAGCCGTTAATCAACCACAGGGTGAACTGTCGGGTAAATCCCTGAAAGTCTCCTCCCCCAGACCCGGGTTATTAGAGCGCCTCTCAGCGGCGATTCAACGCAATCTACCGGGCCACTCCATGCTCGATCGCCAACTCACTACTGATGGCAAGAAGAACCAAGAGAGCCGCTTCTCGTTCAGCATGATAAAAGACAGAATCGTTCACTTTGCGGTGAGCACCACGTTAGGGAGTGTTCGAAATTCTGCGAGTAAGCACGGCGGCGAAATCACCTTCAAGTTCGCCCAGACTAAAGGGACCTTTCTGGATCAAATCATGAAACATAGTGACACCTCCGGCGGGGTTTGTGAATCCATATCAGCTCATTGGATAAGCGCTCATGCCAAAGGGGAAAGTGTCTTCGATCAGCTTTACGTCGGCGGCCAGAAAGGCCAATTCCATATCGACTCTCTGGTTTCCATTAAGCAGTTACAGATGGATGGCCTGGATCCATATGCCGAGCAAAACCAAATAACCGAATCTTGGCTCCACGAGAACGGTATCCAACCACGAAGCCAGCTTGATGCAAACGGCGAAACTGGCAACAAAGGTACAAAAGAGCTATTAAACGCCATTCTGGATACAGGTGATAAGGGATCAGGCTACAAGAAGATCAGTTTTGAAGGACAAATGGCCGGGCACACCGTGGCTGCCTATGTAGATGACCAGAAGGGGGTTACCTTTTTCGATCCTAACTTCGGCGAGTTCAACTTCCCGGATAAAACCTCATTCTCCAACTGGTTCTCTCAAGATTTCTGGTCCAAATCCATGTACAACAAGGAAATTGGGCTGGGACAAAATTTCTACGTTTCCAACTTCGAGCCTAAAACACGATGACACACGACTATCACCAGCTTATAGAAGCGCTATTCTCTAAACTTGGAGTGCCCGCGTCCCCTACCGACGATGGTATCTACACTTTGGAAGTTGACGGACATTTTCAAGTATTGATTGGCTGTTATCACGACAACTGGCTACAGTTGTTCTGCGAATTAGGGTCTGAAATCAGTCATGCCAACAATCTTTTTGGGCAACATTGGCCAGCTCATGTTCAAGGTGATTTGGATGGACAAACCATTCTATGGTCACAACGCCCCTTGGCCGAAGTAGATATAGCGGAACTACAAGCTTGGTTAGAACGCTTTATTGATGATATTGAGCAGCGCCTGACACCTGACACAACCCAACAGCCTAAAAATCTGCCGCCTTCCTTGATGCGGGTTTGATCGCGAAATACAAACCACTACCGGAATATAAATTCAATGGGAGCTTCAATATTTGGTTCCCATTAAACAGCCAAGGCAAAATAATCAAGCAAAATGCTACTGCCGCCATGCAAAAAACCCGCAACTAAGCGGGTTTTTACTTATTAACAACTTTAACTACTCAGGATATTACCTTCATCGCTATCGTAAAGTTGCTAAGTTAAATCAAGATAATACGATAACATTTACCGCAGATGGGCCTTTAGCGCCATTCTCAATAGCGAATGAAACTTCCTGACCTTCTTCCAATGTTTTGAAATTATTACTCTGAATTGCAGAATAATGAACAAAAACATCTTTGCTACCATCTTTTGGGGAAATAAAGCCAAAACCTTTATCGTTGTTAAACCATTTTACTGAACCAGTCATTGAACTAGACATAGAATTTTCCTTTAAATTTATTAAGTTGCCATAAGGCGTTATGAGGTCTGTTTTTCAGTTTTACTTATGGGTACTAATTAGAAGGAATTCGCAATGAAGTGGTATCAGGGATAACGCTAAATGGTGAACTGCTTTAATTTTAATACTTTTCATTAATACTTTTCATAAATAGGTCTGTACTTCCAAACCAGTGACGCTATTAAATCACATTGATTGGTCATTAGCAAATTTTAATTTCATTTATTTTTTTCTATTAGTGTTCTCATTTATCCTAAATTTCGGCTTTATCCATATTGCATGGCTTTACCATAGCCATAACTAGCTAATTATGAAAGGTTTTTATCCACAAGCCCTATTTGCCGAGATTACGGCACTGAGTTTGAATTTACCATTCCTCCCTAACATCCTAATCAGGCTACAACCCGTAACCTAAAATTAATGAAAATAAAGCTAACATCTAGTCTGTAAATAACCATCGCAGTTCACGAGCTGCGATACCTTAGGATACGGGAAAAACCGAGTACCGTTATCGACAGTTGGTCCATGGGCAACATGACATTGTGCTGTAATAGCGCAAGTAGTATCTCCGATGTTCCAAATTAATACATCACAAGACTGGGAAACACTAGAACCACTTCGCAATACACTCTTGATCAGTGAGTTCAATAGACTTATCGGCTCCACTGCCTGCGTTTGCGACAGACGCAATCCCGAGAAGTAATGCAACTAATATAAATTTCTTCATATTTATACCCGTCATCTTTCAAGTTGCTTCTTTGTTGGCTGCACTCACTCACCCCGGTCACATAGTTATCTATGCTCCCGGGGATTCACTCCCTTGCCATCGCGATCCCTCTTGAAATCCATTGGGTATATAATATGAGAAAAACCGCATATTGATTTCAAATGGTTATCATTAGAATGATATTATTTACCCTATAAGATTCCAATGAATTAAATATGAATTTTCATTCATCAAGCATTAATTAGACAGAGCAATATGGAAAAATGACAATAATTAATTCCAGTATAAAACAATAACAAAATCACAACAAAATTTATCGACTATAAATAAAATCAACCTATTTAATCCGATTTAATTTATTTTCAATAAGATAAAAAATGGTAAAATATACAATAATCTCATTCAACACCTTGAAACCCTCTTATTTTGAACTATATTTACTTTAACTATGTTCAATTATGAAAAAATATTCATTCCTATGAGAGGTTTAAAATGAGCGAAGGTTTTACTTGGAGCCCTGATATATCTCAGACATACACCAAAAGAGATGGAACCCAAACCATCAAACTACCACCATCAAGTTCCTTTGATAAAGAGGATAATACTAATTTTACCATGGAAGCTCAGGATGAAATATTAACATTACAAAATGACTCTGATGAAACACCTATTTATTGGCCAGTATTTCATGGAAATATGGCCGACGATGGTAAAATATTTAACTTAAATATATCCACAGGGACATTAAAAGTAGACTATACATCAGAGAATAGAGATCATACAGTTGCTTATTTGGGATGTGCTGAAAATGCCAGTCTTAATCTTAAAGATTCTGGTATTTTAAAAATCACAAATCCAGGAACTGTATTTATGTTTATCGATTATATCACCTTAGACAAAAATAAATATCCTAAACTAACGATGTCAGGAAACAGCCAATTCGAAATAAAACAAATAAAAAAGATACTGTCAGATTCCCCCGCTTTTATTTTCCTAGCAAGTGATATTTCTCTGCATGGGTCATCTCAATTCACTCTTGAGAGTAGCGACCTCTACTTAGGAGATGGAAATTTCAATTATTGTAATATAAACATATGTGATGATTCAGTCGTAAATTTATCTAACAATGGTATAATGTTAAGAAGTGGCATAGATGAAGTAAAAACAAAATTCAATCTCAGAGCTGGCTCCCCAAAATTAAATATATCATCTTTTACTGGAATCAATTTTCCGATTGATCTTGTCTACGTAAAATATCCTGAAGGTTTATTCAACTTTATTACTACAGAAGGAAAGAATAAAGGAAAATTAATAATTGATATCCCAGATCCACGCTTGGCGGATACTAATTTTTGGGATGAAATATTTAAGCAAAAACTCATAGCTGTCGATCATAAAATAGGAATTAAAGAATATTTTAATTATAGCTATGGAGCAGTAACCCGCCAAGGCCAGCAAGTCAACACTATAATAATATCACTCAAATAACAATAGCAATCATATCGGAAATTAAAGGTAAAATACGCAGCAGGTAAGAATTAATTTTTCTCTTTATGGTACAATGCTGAATCAGGCACTGTACCACTACCATTCAACATCAATAATGCAAATTTGCAATATTCTATATTCTATATTCTATATTATTCCCAATAAACTGGTTCCTATTTCTGCAAACACCAAATATTATCTCATCATTTCTACTATCCATCCTAAAAGAGCAATATCAGGAAGAACATATTCACGATGACAATCACCATTATACCCGTTATCTTTCAAATTGCCTCTTTGTTGGCTGCACTCACTCACCCCGGTCATATAGTTATCTATGCTCCCGGGGATTCGCTCCCTTGCCGCCGCGATCCATCTTGAAATCCATAGGGTATAGATTAAATACAAATTAAAATGCCTGAGCCCCACTAAATATAGGGCTCAGACTTTAATTGTCGCTTAGTTTAAATTGTCCAAGCGTTTGGCGTCAGTTAATGAAGCGTAACCTTGAACTAAAATTTAAAAACGACGGGACTCTTCAAGAAAGTATATTTCTTGGCACACCATTATTTCTCATTGTATATTGTCGGAACAACAGAGGCTTTATCTTTTGGATCACTCAGCTTAAATACTAAAAGCTTACCTCCACCGCCCCCATTAACGCCCCTCATTTCTTTCGCTTTTTCAAATTTAAACGTCTTACCAACATGATACTTAATAATATTTTTATCACTTTCTAGATCTTGGAATACCCAAATATTCTGAGAATCTTCTACGTCATCAGTTACAGTTCTGTATAGAAGTACATCGTTAGGATCACTATGACGGTTTATCAATGGAATTGGGGTATTTCTAGGCTGCATCTTTCCTGAATCTATAATCGGAGGTATGGTCACGTCATTGACTGTCGCACGCAACGCATCTTCCAGGGTATTGTGAATCATTTTAACAGTTGTTACTTTTAACGAATCAAGGACTTTCTGAGCATCAACAGCATCTAATTTTTCCATCATTTCATTCACCTATGTTATTAATAAATTAAATAAAAATTACGATAAAGTTTTGAATAAAATTAATATTCACATCCAAATATAAAATACTATATCTAATTTAATTAAGTTGATGAATTAATCTTTTATCTCCTCCTTAAATTTAAAGACAATTTCAAATGGTAAACTCTATTTTTTATTTACAGAGTAAATAATTATTTTTATCTATCATGTTATATTAGTAATTAACTATAGCTTAAGCCCCACTCTTTTCCACTAATTTTTAAAATTATTTTAAACAATCAGATTGGATATTTTTATTATCCAAGCAAAGTACATAATGCAAACAAGATATATTACCTCGAACTGATTACTATTCCATAATTAAATCCTTTATCCTGTATACAATATCTTTAAACAATAATTATTCCTAACAATAAAATGAAACGCATAGTAATTAGAATTTTCTCCTTTGCAACTTGCAAAATGGACGAGAAAAATGATTAGTCCACCACAGAAAGTATATTGGTGAAATATAAGCGTTGCTATAAAGTACCTAATATATACCCGCCATCTTTCAGTTGCCTCTTTGTTGGCTGCACTCTCTCACCCCGGTCACATCGTTATCTATGCTCCCAGGGATTCGTTCCCTTGCCGTCGCGATCCATCTTGAAATCCACTTATTTTGAACTATATTTATGTTAAACAAATTTTAATTATGAAAAATCAATACTAAGGGCTAAAAATGAACGAAAAATCTGAAAACTCTTTTATTTGGTATCCGGATCGAGATCAAACATACACTGAAGAGTATGATAACAAAACTATTCCTCCAATATACTCATTTAATAAAGAAATTGGCACCACCTTCACAATGGATGCTGGAGAAAATACATTAACACTGTCTTTTGATAAAAATGATCGCCCTAGCGACTATGATATTAAGTGGCCTATTCTTAGTCCACTACAGACTGCCCAAGATAATCCGGGCAATAAAACTTTATCAAAAACAATAAAAATATCATCAGGAAATCTCATAATATCTGGAAAAAAAGAAAAACCTGTTAACTTTTATCTTAATCGTGAAATTTCAGGCAAACATGGACATAGAATTGAACTACAAAACTCAAGTACCTTCAAAATAGAAAATGCTGGTATTGTAAGAATTAGCAACCACATAAATACAAAATTAAAAGAATCAACAGTGGCTATGTCAGGAAAAAGCCAGCTTACTGTAGAGGTTGTGGGGACTGTAGAAAAAACACAAGAAAATAATGAAGTGCTAAAAACTAATATTTCACTAAATTGTGATTTCTTTATCACAGAATACTCTAACGCTATGCTTAAAAGTCATTTTATCGATATATATAATAGCAATATTATCTTACAAGATAATGCACAGATGTCCATAACTTCTCAAAAATTAAGAATAAAAACTGATTTAGATGAAAAAGGTCAACCTTTATTCGACACAAATTTCACTCTAAAAGCCGGAGCAACTTCATTAAATCTCAACTCTATAGATGGCATCCACTTTCCATTAAATATTCACAGAGAAAACTACCCTAAAGGTGTATTCAATTTCATGGCTGAAGGAAAAGAGAATACAGGAAAAGTTGTCATTGATGTTGCACCAAAAGATGCTAATGCTTATGGCCTCAATACATTGCTACGTAAAAATTTCACAGCGATTAACGGAAAGGTAGTAGAAACCGGAGATCAGATGAAATATTTTGATTTTAATTATGGAAAAGATATCCGCAACGGTAATCAGGTCGGAACGATAACTATTTCTCTTAGAAACCCTCACCTAAAATTATCTTAGTGAATGTATTCAAAGCACGGCATTGAATATAATGCTGTGCCTCCCGGTATTAACAGATCATCCCTACGCCATACACCTATAAGGCTAAAGTGAACCAAACCCATTAGAAGCCCCTCACACTTACCCATTTTCCCCCTTGCTCCCATTCGGCAACGCTTTCTATACTTCCAATCACCGCCTTTCCCCCTATATCCTGAACAGCGAGATTTCTCGGAGGCTAATTGATGAAGCAGGAAGTCAATCAACGACGCCGTGCCTCATCCGACAACTACGGTTGGGATCGGATCTTAACTAACAGCCTCAAAATGATGGCGTTGTGCTGTGACAGCGCGAAAATTGCCCGTAGCCACGCCAGAGTATTAATTACTGGTGAAAGTGGTACCGGTAAAGGGCTAATCGCTAAAGCCATTCATTATAATAGTCCGCGGGCTAAAGGACCGTTCATCAAAATTAACTGTGGGGCTTTACCGGAGTCCTTACCCGAAAACGAGTTGTTCAGCCATGAAAAAGAGTTCGAATGTCCTGGTGGCAGCCACACCATTAAAACCGACATTCGTTTGATCACAGCAACCAACCGCTTTACTGATATGCGCCTATATCCATATATCCTATATAAGGAATCGATATGAAAAATAAACTCATTAGCACACAGCAAGCTATGGAGCATTTTTATGACGGCATGACCATTATGGCTGGCGGTTTTATAGGCGTAGGTACACCTCCTCACTTGGTTACCGCATTGCTGAACTCCGGTGTAAAAAATCTGACCTTGATTGTTAATGATACTGGCCGTATCGACACCGGCATTGGCCCCCTTGTGGTTAATAACAGGGTGAAAAAAGTTATCACCTCACATATTGGCACTAACCCGGAAACCGGACGCAAAATGCTTGCTGGAGAAATAGAAGTAGAACTGGTTCCTTTGGGTACGTTGATCGAACGTATTCGCTGCGGAGGAGCCGGTCTGGGCGGATTTCTAACCCCAACCGGAGTGGGTACTATTGTCGAAAATGGGAAACAAAAAATCACCCTCAATGGAACAGACTATTTGTTGGAACTCCCGCTACGCGCCGATCTCGCGTTGATTCAGGCTCATCTTGCCGATTACCACGGTAATCTGACCTATCAGTTAAGCGCCCGAAATTTTAACCCAGTGATCGCCTTGGCAGCGGACATCACACTTGCCGAACCGGACAGGTTGGTTGAAGTCGGTGAGATTACACCGGACTGCGTTATAACACCCGGCGCATTGATCGACTACATCGTTTATCCAGGAGAAAACTAATAATGAATACTCAACAAGTCATTGCCCACCGTGTTGCTCTCGAACTACAAGATGGCGACGTGATCAATCTTGGCATCGGCATTCCCACGCAAGTCCCGAACTATCTGCCTGATCACATTCATATTACTCTCCAGTCAGAAAACGGCATACTGGGCCTTGGACCGATTACAGAAGTACATCCCAATCTGGTCAACGCTGGCGGAAAACCTTGCGGTATCCTGCCCGGCGCTGCCATATTTGACAGTGCCCTCTCTTTTGCTTTGATCCGAGGTGGTCACGTAAATACCTGTGTTCTGGGCGGTCTGCAAGTTGATCAACACGCCAATCTAGCCAGTTGGATGGTACCGGGGAAAATGGTCCTTGGTATGGGAGGAGCAATGGATCTTGTCACTGGCGCGCGCAAGGTCATCATTGCAATGGAACATTGCACCAAAGACGGTTCAGCAAAAATCCTCAAGCAGTGTACTCTGCCACTTACCGCCATCAACAAAGTCAACATGATTGTCACTGAATTAGGCGTCTTCTGCTTTGAACAAGGCCAGTTAATTCTGAAAGAACATGCGCCAAATGTCACATTAGAGACTCTGCGGGAAAAAACCGAAGCAGAATTTAGTATCGCGCATGATCTCAAAATCATGCCTATTCCGATACAGAAGAAATAAGCCTAATTAGCAGTATCATTAGCTGATTTTATCAGTACTATCCTACCGTTCCACTAATCTAGACAGCTCAGATGTGAGGCAATGGCTGCTGGAATCTGCTCATTATTATCACTGCTCATAAACCAGATAACTCATCATCATTATCATTATCATTATCATTATCAATAATCACATCAAGAAATTTGAAGATATTGGAATGACTGTAATTAAAACAAATAACCACTAAAATATTAATAAAATGAAGTAATAATCCTTCAAGAGCGGTCTCTTTATTCCAGATGAAGCATAGAATAATTATAATATATCCGTCATCTTTCAAGTTGCCTCTTTGTTGGCTGCACTCTCTCACCCCGGTCACATCGTTATCTATGCTCCCGGGGATTCGCTCCCTTGCCGTTGCGATGCATCTTGAAATCTATTGGGTATAAATACTTATTGAATTCTCATAAAATTGTATAGGTGTTTTTATAAGAAGAGTCTTAGCATTCTTATTTAATGAAACAATTAACATATAATTGTAGTCATGTCAGCCCATTTAATATAGAGGCATTAATTCAAGCACATGATTTTTATAGTTTTTGTCAATTATAGTTATAGAGATAAATTAATTTATTTTTCCATTAATACATTGCACTTAATCTTTAGACTATCTAGCTACAGTGATCATCACCTATTAAAAAGGTGATTTTTATCACATCTTAAGATTTAAAAAAATCAGATATAATCATTTTATTTTGGGTGATTAAAATCACACTATCCGTTAATTTTGGTTTTAAAGAAGAATAATATATGTAATATACTCCTACTTTTAGGGTTAACTAACATTATTATTTTTCAAAGAGAATATAAATGGATTACCAAAATATATTTAAATTAACCATGCAAGAAAAACAGGATCTCTTTTTAGCATTAAATAAAATTGATTACGATCCTACCGGTAGTGATTTATATATTCATTTAGTTAAATCCGCCATGATGTCTTTTTTACCTACAAGAGTAATATCAGCCCTAAATAAACAACGAACATCTATAAACCCTAGACCATATATTATATTAAAGAATGTTCCAACCGATTGTGAAATCTTTTTCTCTCCATCGCCAAACCAATACACCCCCTCAGCAAAATCAGGGAATATTAGTGAAAATCTTTTAACGGGCATAACCTCACTCATTGGTGAACCCTATTGAAAAATTCTACGCTTCGGTTAAAATAAATGCGGTAGGAATATGTATTACCCTAGGGGATTTAGAGCCTATCTCAATAGGCGTAATTGTTGCAGGCAGTTTGAACACGGACAGCGCGGAAAAACCGGAGCGTACACGTAGTACGTGAGGATTTTGAGCACTGCCCAGGTTCAAAATGGCAAATAAAATAGCCCTATTGAGATAGGCAGTTAGTCTATATAGACAACCGGCTAACTTTGCATTCAAGAGATAAATTTACCCCAACATTTGATAATATAGGAACACCATTACGGTGGTTACAACGCGTATTTATCTCACCTAACCTTTGGAATCATCGATATTTAAATCAAATAGAGCATAGAGTTTTTTCTATCTAAAAGGACCACCAGATGTTAAATGTTTTCTTTTCAATTCTACCTATATTCTTGCTAATTACTCTTGGCTTCCTATCTAAAATATATATAAAGGACGTTTCTAGTTTCTGGAATTTTTCAGATAAGTTTGTTTACTATCTTTTTTTTCCTTGCTTATTAATATTAGATATTAGTGAGGCTAATTTCTCTGGTTCTGACAACTTCTATCCAATCGTATCAACCATAAGTTCAACAATAATAATCGCTATTATTATTTTCATCGGTAGATTTTTATTTAACACTACACCAGATCTATTTACATCCATTTTCCAAGGAGGAGTTAGATATAATTCATATGTTTTTATAGCACTTTCACAATCACTATTCGGCAGTGAGGGAGTTGCATTATCCGGATTTTTTGTGGCCTATATGATAATTATTACCAATATTATGAGCGTACTCGTAATGAATCATTATGGTCACGGAAGTAAGAAAAATCTGGGTGGTGCTATCCTTGCTTTAGCTAAAAACCCGCTAATTATTGGTGCAATTATTGGAGTATTGCTAAACTACTTTAACATTCATATTACCGGCCCAATCAGACAACTTTTTATTTACTTATCGAACGCAGCTACACCATTAAGCTTAATGTCCGTAGGAGCTGGATTGATCATCAGCATGCATATAAAAAAGATACTTTCGATTTCTTATGCGACTATACTTAAGTTGGTTTTAATGCCACTCATCACCATATTGATAATAAAATATTTAGGTGTATCAGGCGCTTCCGCAAACATCGCTATTCTATATTCCGCAGTGCCTTGTGCCGGCAATGCTTATATATTAGCTAAACAAATGGGTGGTGATCATGAGGCAATGGCATCTATTATTACATGGACAACGTTATTATCCATTATTACTGTAACTTTAATTCTTGGCAATATGAAGTTATAGGAATAGGCATAAAACAGAGCGTCATGATATAGAAAACATATTATTCAGAACAAATGTAATATGTTTTCTATTACTAAATAACCACGTCACATAGTAGGCCGCTTAATATAAGTCAATCCGTTTTGAATAATCTGATCAATCGCTAAAAACAAAAAAATATACCGTACGTCTGACAAACACCGCAGGAAGAAATATAAGTATAAATTTCATATATTAAATACAAATAGCTTTAATATGTTTTTGGTTAAAAAATTTCTAGTTATTTACTGCCATCAACCATACAAAAATAATTAATCTTATAAGATATAAGAATATTCCATTATTCTCATTCCTAACTAGACTATGATCGGCATGAGTTGGCGGGAGTTATTTTTACAATAATTCAATATGTTAATTATAAAATAGTATTATTTAATTTGAGGAAAGTATATGAGTCCCAAGAATGATTTTAAAGCTTTTTCTATTAGTAATAATGCTAACGTAGTCAGCCAAGAAGGGTATGAAACAAGCTCGGCTTTAAAGACTGGATTTCCACCAGAGAATATTACCACTCATTTACTCAATAAGGTATTACGTCAATCTTCAGCAATATCGTCTACAATAGCTAATTTTATCGCGACACAATATGGCGATGATGTTCTGGATGATGGGGATATAGTCAAACTCACTACTCAGTTAAATAAAGCCTTAGAAAAAAAGATCGCGACAGAAACTCCAAGTGCTTCACTAACTCAGAAAGGAATTGTTCAACTCACAGATAAAACAGGCAACAGTAATTCACTTGCGGTCACTCAAAAACTTGTTTCTGATGTAAATGATAATGCTAACAACAGATTAGCAAAAAACCAAAATGGCGCAGACATTCCTGATAAAAATGCGTTTGTGAAAAATCTCGGCTTAGCAGAAACCGCCAATTTAGCTAAAAATGCGGTACCGAATAGTAGAAAAATTAATGGGAAAGCGTTAACCGGGGATATCAGTCTGAACGCTGGAGATGTGGGGGCATTTAGGCTTGGATTAACAGGAAACAACACTGTTAGTAATCAAGTCCCCTGGAATGCAAATACCGGGTTATATGATTTGCTGAGACCTGGAATAGATTCTCAGCATATCGCTCATTTCAATAATGGCGTTGGAAGCTGCCCAGCTTTTCAATTGAAAGTGCAGTACAAAAACAGCGGGATTGCTTATCGCTCCGCCCGTGATAATTATGGTTTTGAGGAAGATTGGACTGATATTTATACAACAAAAAATAAACCAACAGCAGCGGATGTTGGGGCATTTAGACTCGGATTAGCAGGCGGATACTCTGTTAATAATCCAGTCCCTTGGAATGCAGACACCGGGTTATATGACTTGCTGAGACCTGGAATAGATTCTCAGCATATCGCTCATTTCAATAATGGCGCAGGAAGCTGCCCAGCTTTTCAGTTGAAAGTACAGTACAGAAACGGCGGGATTGCTTATCGCTCTGCTCGTGATAATTATGGCTTTGAAGAAGATTGGACTGATATTTATACAACGAAAAACAAACCAACGCCGGCGGATATCGGGGCATATGCAAAATCCGAAGGATCTGAATTTATCCAGCCAAAGTATATTAATCAAGCGAATATAAGTGATCTTACCGCATGGATAAAATCATTGCCGCAGGGTGGTCATGCATTCAGATTTTCAGGGAATGATAGTGGTATTGGATATGCGTGGTCGGGCGGCTATATAACAAGAATGCATGACATATGGGCAGGATTTGTCGCGCATTATGACTATGCCGGTATTAGCTTTATCCACGGAAATGATGGAGGTGGAAACACAAAAGTTAGCCGACTTTGGACAGATAAAAACGCCCGCTCCGACGCTAACGGCATTCTCAGAGTATCCAGCCCAGTTGTAGATATTCATCCAGACGGAACTTACGAGTTAACCAGCGAAGCTGAAGGAGTGACGGTTAAGCGTATAGATACAGGGAAATATCGTATCAGAGGCTGCAATGGTTTTGCCAAAGACGGTGAGTGGGGAATTCACGGCGGTACTATCATTCCGGCAGACAGCAACGGGTTAAATCTCATTTGGGTGCGTGAATCGGTAGACACAACCAACGGCGATATAACCATCGAATGTTACCATCGTCAAAATAAAGACGCTCCGGAATTTGCTCAAAATAAGCGTGTCAAAAGTGTGACTGCAACAGGAGAAGTCGTTTATTACCATGATGCTGAACCATGCGATATTCCAGACGGAAGAGTAATTAATATTCGTGTGCAACTACCTGAGAAGTCATAATAATGTAATCAGGATCAGGCTCCCTAAAAGGGAGCCTTAATTATCAAAGCAATTGTACTCTATCAGGCTTACTTACGACGCCAGCTTGTCCCTTGCGGCCCATCTTCCAGTTCAATGCCCATCTCATTTAACTGATTACGAGCAGAATCTGCCAGCGGCCAATCTTTATTTTTACGGGCATCATTACGCTGCTTAATCAGCGCTTCAATTTTCGCAATCTCTTCATCATCAGCCTGAATACCACGGTGCAGGAATTGTTCCGGCTGTTGTTGCAACAAACCTAAAATACCCGCCAGCTTGCGTAATTCAGCCGCTAAGCCATTCGCGGCATCCATATCTTCTGATTTCAGGCGGTTGATTTCACGTACCATATCAAACAGTACCGAATAAGCCTCTGGCGTATTGAAATCATCATTCATTGCGTCAATGAAACGCGCCTCAAATATTTCACCACCGGCCGGCGGTACAGAAGCATCTGTACCTCGCAGCGCAGTATAAAATCGTTCAAGTGCGGTACGAGCCTGCTTTAGGTTATCTTCTGTATAGTTAAGTTGACTGCGGTAATGGCCTGACAACAAGAAATAACGTACCGTCTCTGCATCGTAATATGCCAATACATCACGGATAGTAAAGAAGTTGTTCAGCGATTTGGACATCTTCTCTTTATCCACCATCACCATCCCTGAATGCATCCAGTAATTCACATACGGGCCATCATGGGCACAAGTAGATTGTGCAATTTCATTTTCATGATGCGGAAACATCAGATCAGCACCACCACCATGAATATCAAAATGATTACCTAGCTGTTTACTGTTCATGGCAGAACATTCAATATGCCAGCCAGGACGGCCCGCCCCCCACGGCGATTCCCAACTTGGTTCCCCAGGCTTGGACATTTTCCACAACACGAAATCCATCGGGTTGCGCTTAACATCAGCCACTTCCACTCGCGCTCCTGCTTGTAGTTGGCTGAGATCTTGACGGGAAAGCAATCCGTAATCCTGATCACTCTCGACGGAAAACATGACGTCGCCATTATCTGCAACATAGGCGTGACCACGTTTTATCAACGATTCGGTCAGCGCAATAATCTCCTGGATATGCCGGGTCGCACGTGGTTCCAGATCAGGGCGTAAGATATTCAGCGCATCAAAATCTTTGTACATTTCCGCCAACATACGGCCAGTCAGATCATCACAACTTTCACTGTTTTCTACCGCCCGCTTGATGATTTTGTCATCAACATCGGTCACATTACGTACATAAGTTAAATCATATCCCAGATAGCGCAGATAACGAGCAACCACATCAAAAGAAACAAAGGTTCTGCCGTGACCAATATGACACAGGTCATAAATCGTGATACCACACACGTACATCCCTACTTTCCCTGGATGGATTGGCTTAAATTCTTCTTTCTGACGGCTGAGGGTATTGAAAATTTTTAGCATCGAGATTTTCCGTAAATTCACTGTACGTGTGTTAAAAATAACGAATTGATAATTCTGGATTTATGTCCTTATCTCATCAATAAGTGCTCGATATGGCATAGTCCAATAGGATATTGAAACCTGATATTAAGCGCTTTGCAAGGTTGGTGATCAAGATAGCTCACTGAAATTAATATGTACTGACTCATTATGGTAGATGTGATATAAAAGCCGCCTGGTCCAAATGCCCTAACCGGGTTAATCAAAACTATTATTAGGATTTCAATTATGGTGACTTTCCATACCAATTTTGGCGATATTGTAATTAATACTTTCGCTGATAAAGCTCCTGTAACTGTTGAGAATTTCTTGAACTACTGCCGCAATAGTTTCTACGATAATACTATTTTCCACCGTGTTATTAACGGTTTCATGATTCAGGGTGGTGGATTCGAACCTGGTATGAAACAAAAGCCGACTGATGCAGCTATCAAAAACGAAGCCAATAACGGTCTGAAAAACAACCGTGGTACTTTGGCAATGGCCCGTACTAACGATCCACACTCAGCAACTGCGCAGTTCTTCATTAATGTTGTTGATAATGATTTCCTGAACTTCCGCTCTGAGCGCCCTGATGGTTGGGGTTACTGCGTCTTTGCCGAAGTGATCGAAGGTATGGATGTTGTTGATAAAATCAAAGGCGTTTCTACCGGTCGCAGCGGTATGCACCAAGATGTACCACTCGAAGATGTTATCATCGAAAAAGTAACTGTCAGCGAATAATTCACTGCATATGTGTACACTTTTTATCGCAGATTTACATCTCAGCGAACATGAACCGGCAATCACTGCCGGTTTTCTGCGTTTCTTGCGTGAGGATGCCATTCAGGCAGATAGCCTCTATATTCTCGGCGATCTGTTCGATTACTGGATTGGCGATGATGATAACAACCCTCTCCACCGTGAAATCGCTAGCGCATTAAAAACTGTACAACAACAAGGTGTTAGCTGTTACTTTATTCATGGCAACCGTGATTTTCTGCTCGGTTCACGCTTTGCTAAAGAGAGTGGCATCATATTGCTCCCACAGGAAAAAGTACTGGAACTGTACGGTAAGCGAGTGCTTATTCTGCATGGCGACACCTTGTGTACTGATGACGAAGGTTATCAACGATATCGTAAGCGGGTTCATACCCCGTGGATCCAACGTCTGTTTCTACTATTACCTCTGTCTATCCGTCAAAAAATTGCCGTAAAAATGCGAGCAAACAGCCAATCGGTCAACAGCAGAAAATCCGAAGCCATTATGGATGTAAACCAGCAAGCTGTTATTGACACTTTTGAGCGGTATCAAGCTGACTGGATGATTCATGGGCACACTCACCGCCCTTTTGTACATGAAGTTCCTCTGCATGATAAAACCGTTTATCGTGGTGTACTTGGCGCATGGCATCATCAGGGATCGATGTTCAAAATAACGGATAAATCAATTGATCTTATCTCTTTCCCATTCTGATTAATCAAAAACACCCACATCCAGGTATGGCAACGAAAGTATAAAGTAACGCAATCGTTTTCCTTAGCTTGTGAGCATGATATGATCCGCGGCCTTAAAGCGTTATTTTCATTCTGGTGGACGTTAAAACACAGGAGCATTTGATTTATGACTGCCCAACCTGATTTAGCAGGAACAGCTCAACACAATGCCAAAATCGCCATTGTCATGGGTTCTAAAAGCGATTGGACGACTATGCAGCACGCGGCTGATATTCTCACTTCTCTTAATGTACCTTTTCATGTTGAAATTGTTTCTGCTCACCGTACACCCGATAAACTATTCAGTTTTGCCGAGCAAGCTGAGCAAAATGGTTTTGATGTCATTATCGCCGGTGCCGGTGGTGCCGCTCATTTACCCGGCATGCTGGCTGCTAAAACGCTGGTACCGGTTCTCGGCGTACCCGTACAAAGTGCTGCACTAAATGGGATAGACAGTCTTTACTCTATTGTACAGATGCCAAAAGGGATTCCTGTCGGCACACTTGCCATTGGGAAAGCTGGCGCAGCAAACGCAGCTCTACTGGCTGCACAGATTTTGGCTCGTCATAATAAAGATTTACTGAAACGCCTCAGCCATTGGCGTGAAACACAAACTCAGGATGTACTCGATAATCCCGATCCGCGGGAGGAAGCATGAAGCCAGTTTGTGTATTAGGCAATGGTCAGCTCGGCCGCATGTTACGTCAAGCTGGTGAGCCTTTAGGTATCACGGTTTATCCTGTTGGCCTCGATGCAGAACCCGAAGCGGTTCCTTATCAGAATAGCGTGATTACCGCTGAAATTGAGCGCTGGCCGGAAACGGCTCTTACTCAGGAACTTGCCCGCCATAAGGCTTTCGCTAATCGAGATATCTTTCCCCGTCTGGCCGACCGTTTACCGCAAAAACAGTTAATGGATAGCCTTGGACTGGCAACGGCTCCGTGGCAATTACTCTCTGATACCAACCAATGGCCGCAATTATTCTTTGAGCTCGGTAATTTCGTTATCGTTAAGCGCCGCATGGGTGGTTATGATGGCCGAGGGCAATGGCGTATTCATCCCGGAGATGAAACAGAATTACCCGCCGATATTTATGGTGAATGTATTGCTGAACAAGCCATTCCTTTTTCTGGCGAAGTTTCACTGGTAGGTGCCCGCAATAAAAATGGCGCTTGTGTGTTCTACCCCTTAGCGCACAATTTGCATCAAGATGGCATTCTCCGTGCCAGTATTGTCTCTCCTCAAGAAAATTACCATTTACAGCATCACCATTTACAACAACAGGCCGAGAGTATGTTGTCAGCGATTATGCACGAGTTGAAATATATCGGCGTGATGGCAATGGAATGTTTTATTGTCGGTGATAATTTATTGATTAATGAACTCGCACCACGCGTTCACAACAGCGGTCATTGGACTCAGAACGGCGCATCTATCAGCCAGTTTGAATTACATCTGCGTGCTATTCTGGATTTGCCCATGCCTCGACCAGTAGTCACCGCGCCGTCAGTTATGATCAATTTGATTGGCACAGATATTAATGCCCAATGGCTCAGTTTGCCCTCGGTACATTTACATTGGTATGAGAAAGAAGTTCGCCCCGCACGTAAAGTGGGTCACCTTAATCTTTCTCACTTTGATAAAAATGAATTAAAAAATACATTGCAGAAACTTATCCCCATGTTGCCACCCGAATATCAAAGTGGCCTTGAATGGGCGCAGGAAAAATTAATTTAACTAATTATCTAACACTAACATTGGTTATTTATCGATCTTGTTCTCTTGATTTGTGTCCGCAATAGTCTCACTGTTAAGGATACAAATTAAGAGACAGCGAGGCACATATGAATACAGCCATGTTAAAAGTTCGTATTTCTGAAGATATGGACACCGACTCTTTTTATTCTCTGCTATTCCTGTAGGGATATGAGTTTAAAAACGTTTTCACTTTCTCAAACAACTGCCACATATACTGACAGCCATGATTTCGTGTCACCGTTTCATGCAAGGATTACCACAGACGCCCAATTTTATTCAGCCAGGGAGAATAAGCGGGTAAAAACAATAGGTTAAATTTAGGATGGCGGGCCAGTCAATCACTGACCAATCGGCTTTTATGGACATAAAAAACGGGATGTTTTTCTGAACATATTGACAACGTCTCAATTATTTTCGCCATTTTTTTCATGGTACTCGGGATCGGGTAATTTAAGCGTCGGAGCTGCCCTTCGCCACACGATCCCCATTTATGTCAGTAACGATAGAAAGTACTGATGGATAATTTTTTTCATCTGGCGTCGTTCATTGCGGGATATAGGCGCTATGATAGGCATAATTCAGTCCGTTTAGTGGTTTGGGATTATTGACAATTGATCAGATTGCAAAAATTGGACTGAGTTCCCTCCAAGTGATCTACTATTTTAAAAGTTATAATGAACTCTGTTCGGATGCCAAAATCAATAATAAACGGTCACATCAGGCACATGAACATTGAGGTTTTGACGAAACAGAACAAGTCATTTTGTTTCCGCAAACAACTCACCTAATCACGTTCCCCATGCTCTTAAGGTGTCATTTCGCTCCCTTATAAATAAGAACAAAAATGCCGATTTTGAATATCGGCATTTTGCTGTAAAAGAGAAGATGAATTTAATGCTTTAACGTTTCAATTTTATCCCGGCTCAGCCCGGTACTGGTGACAATAATGTCCAAACTCACGCCATGCCGTAATAAGGCACGAGCCGTTTCCACTTTACCTTCCTCTCGGCCTTCTTCTCGACCTTGCTTGATACCTCGCTCAAGCCCTTTTTGTTCAAGCTGTTCTGCAATAGTCATCAACATCGTTTCATGCTCCGAAGATTGCTGTTTCAGTTTGACCGGTTTCAGCTTCGCCGGGCAAACGTAAAAGTCCCTTGTATAGCCATTACCTGGAATAAGAACAAAAATGCCGATCTTGAATATCGGCATTTTGCTGTGAAAGAGAAGATTAATTTAATGCTTTAACGTTTCAATTTTATCCCGGCTCAGTCCGGTACTGGTGACAATAATGTCCAAACTCACGCCATGCCGTAATAAGGCACGGGCCGTTTCCAGTTTACCTTCTTCTCGGCCTTCTTCTCGGCCTTCTTCTCGACCTTCTTCTCGACCTTCTTCTCGACCTTCTTCTCGACCTTCCTCTCGACCTTCCTCTCGACCTTCCTCTCGACCTTCTTCTCGACCTTCTTCTCGACCTAGCTCAATACCTTGCTTGATACCTCGCTCAAGCCCTTTTTGTTCAAGCTGTTCTGCAATAGTCATCAGCATCGTTTCATGCTCCGGAGATTGTTCAATCAGTTGATGGACAAAGTGTGAGAGATCCAGCGTATGTCCATTCAGTAAAATATAGAGTAACACCACATTGCGCTGCTCGGTTGTATTATACCCTGCATTCAAGAGTTCCACCAATTGGAGGAGCCATTCCTGCATATCCCGGCAGCGAATATGTTTTTGCACCAGCTCCATCAGGGCTACCCCTTTATGCGTCAGGATTTCTTCATCGCTGAGCACACTGACGTCCACCAACGGAAACGCCTGACGGTATAAGCGAGCCGCCTGTTCGGGGAGCGTGAAACAATCCAGCCACCGGTTTGAGTAAGGATACGGCCGAATCTCACCAT
>NZ_CAWPHH010000018.1:0-84632 GCF_963887965.1 Photorhabdus sp. RW14-46
CCGGGTGTAGCGGCTGAATTGCCGTCAGGTAAATTAAAAGATAACTCGTGCCTCTCGCCACCGAGTTGTTGCGTTTACTCATCGTACTATCCCTTTTGTTTAATTTAAGTGTTAAAAAGTCAGTGATGCTAACCAATAAGTGACCTGAGCATCTGCGGTCAGGCTTCGGGTATAAAATGACCATTTACCACAGAGAATATTGATTATTTAATAGTTACATTATTGAACCATTTTAATGTGTAATTAATTGACCGTCAGAATGGGTAGTATGAAATGTGATCGGTGCTGGGTTTTTTAATTCTGATAATGGGGAATCCGTCATATTAAATGTCGGTAAATCGCGATAAGGATGGAGATGTTGTTCCCTTACGCCAGCCATGATGTTTTCAGTTTTAGCGTGATGGGAATTGCTGGATTAGAATCATTGTGTCTGAAATTAGTGTAGAATGCTCGGCCACGGATTAGAATGTATGAGCTATTTTCTAGCATTCTATGCTATCAAATGTATTAAAATCAGTTTGTTATGATTGAATTCCACTATTAACGTATTGATTGATATATAACACGACGCCTGTGAAGGCGACAACAGAGGTTGCTCAATGAGCGGTAAGATACAGAAATCTGAAAAGTTACAGAAAATTCTCGCGCGTTCCGGCCACGGTTCCCGCCGCGAAATAGAAGGTTATATTCAACAAGGGCGCGTCAGTGTTGACGGTAAGATTGCGACTTTAGGTGATCGCCTTGAAGTTCAGCCCGCCACGAAAATCCGTCTCGATGGTCGGATATTAAATATCAAAGAATCACAAAAAACGGTTTGCCGTGTTTTGGCTTATTACAAACCAGAGGGTGAGCTTTGTACTCGTCATGATCCAGAAGGGCGGCCAACGGTTTTTGATCGCCTGCCTAAATTGCTAGGTTCCCGCTGGATAGCTGTTGGGCGTCTGGATGTGAATACTTGTGGTTTGTTGCTATTTACCACGGATGGTGAGCTGGCTAATCGTTTGATGCATCCAAGCCGTGAAGTTGAACGCGAATATGCTGTTCGTGTCTTTGGTGAAGTTGATGATGCTAAATTGAAACAACTGGCTAAGGGCATTCAACTGGAAGATGGTCCCGCCTCATTCCGCACTATCGCGTTTAAAGGCGGTGAGGGGATGAATCAATGGTATAACGTCACGCTGACAGAAGGACGTAACCGTGAAGTTCGTCGTCTTTGGGAAGCGGTTGGTGTACAGGTGAGCCGTCTTATTCGTGTGCGTTATGGGGATATTGGTTTGCCAAAAGGCTTACCACGCGGGGGATGGACGGAACTGGGTCTGGAGCAGACTAACTATTTACGCCAATTAGTGGATTTGAATGAGGAGACGGTTTCCAAAGTGGCCGTTGGGCGTGATCAGCGCCGTCTTAAAGCTAACCAAATCCGCCGAGCGGTTAAACGCCATGCTCAAGTCGCATCGCGTCCATCGGCAGGAAAACGTCCGGGCAGTTCACGCCAGAAGGCGGGGCGAACAACCGCACCAAAAGGCCGTTAAGTTTTCTGGGTCTCGTGTGTTATAACGGGGCCTTTTTTACCAATCGATCCCTTTTTGTGCTTTGATGCCGGCGTCAAAGGCATGTTTTACCGGACGCATCTCTGTGACGGTATCTGCCATTTCCAATAATTCACGATGGCAACCGCGGCCGGTGATAATAACGGATTGGTGCTCCGGTCGGTGGTTGAGCGCAGTAATAACTTCTTCCAGAGGAAGATAGCCATAACTCACCATATAAGTCAGTTCATCTAAAACAATTAAATCCAAATCGGGATCAGATAACATCTCTAACGCATGGTGCCATACCTGCTGGCAGGCTACAGTATCGGTTTCCCGGCTTTGAGTTTCCCAGGTAAAACCTGTTGCCATCACATGGAAATTCACTCCATGCTGTTCCAGCAGATTTTTCTCGCCATTCTCCCATTTACCTTTGATAAACTGGATCACACCGGCACGAAATCCATGACCTATCGCTCGGGTCACGGTGCCAAATGCCGCAGTGGTTTTGCCTTTACCATTGCCGGTAAAAACGATCAGAATACCCCGTTCTAACTGGGCGGCTTCAATACGGAAATCCACTTTTTCTTTTAGGCGTTGTTGCCTTTTTTGATGTTGGCTGTCATTGATTGTCATTATTCGGCTGGTCCTGCTTTGCGTCCGGGTTGGGCATCAAAACTGATGCCTGTTTTATGCAGACTATCGCTGCCCATAAGATAAAGATACAGTGGCATAATATCTGCCGGTGTTTTCAGTTTAGCAGAATTTTCGTTAGGGAATGCGCGGGTGCGCATATTTGTGCGTGTACCGCCGGGATTAATACAATTAACGCGTAGAGAAGTGTGTTTATATTCTGCTGCTAAAACTTGCATCATGCCTTCAGTGGCAAATTTAGAGGCAGAATAGGCTCCCCAACCACAACGACCTTCGCGGCCAACGCTCGAACTGGTAAAGATTAATGATCCGTCAGGTGACTTCAATAATAGCGGCAATAAGGCTTGCGTTAACATAAAGGTCGCATTGACGTTGACTTGCATAACATCATGCCATAATTGCACGGGTTGCTCTGCCATTGGTGCGACAGCTCCCAGTAATCCGGCATTATGCAATACGCCATCCAGATGCGGATAATATTGCGCTAAATCGCCAGCGAATGCCTGACACTCTTCGGCTGTGGCGGTAAGCAGATCCATAGTGTAAACAGTTGCAGGGGCACCACCTGCTTGTTTAATCTCTTTTTGCACAGCTTCCAGTTTGTGTGTTGTTCTGCCAAGTAAGATCACTTGTGCACCGTAACGGGCATAGGTCAAAGCCGCTTCACGGCCAATACCCTCTCCAGCGCCTGTCACTAAAATAATACGTTGTTGTAGGAGGTCATGTTTTGGTTGGTAATGTAACATTTGAAAATTTCCTGTTATTGACGGCGCGATTTGTTACCGTCGGAGGCCGTTCAGGCTATCAAAACAGAAAGTGATATATTGAGTCAAATTTGCCAAGGCTGATTGCTCAGGAGATAAACGGAGAAACATTGCGGGCTGTGTGAGTGAATGTTAGTGGCGCAGTGCTGCGTTGGTAGTTATTTGTCTTTAGCTAATGTATAATTTTTTTCGTCAGAGACTGGGTATTTAATCCAATTTCACACCGGAGTGATGATGATTTCAATACAAACAGAAAGAGCAGCCCTTCTAATTTAATCAATTTGTTAAATTTTACATTAGAAGGGGAAAACATGAATTACTCAAAGGTTGATATAGATCTCTGGGATAGGAAAGAGCATTTCTTGCATTACCGTAATGTTGTGCAATGCGGATTTAGTCTAACAGCAAAAATTGATATTACCCATTTGTTATCTTCGTTGGTGGAAAAACAATATAAATTCTATCCAACCATGATTTATTTAATATCTACAGTTGTAAACTCTTACTCTGAATTCAGAATGGCTATAAAAGATGAAGAATTAATTGTATGGGATGGTGTAAATCCTGCATATACAATCTTTCATAAGGAAACCGAAACATTCTCAGCAATTTGGACTGAGTTCAATTCTGATCTGGCAGAGTTTATGAAAAATTATTCTGCTGATTATGAAACCTACAAAGATGATCTTTGCTTTTTTTCTAAACCAGAACTACCTGAAAACCACTTTCACATATCGTCAGTGCCGTGGGTAAGTTTTGATGGGTTTAACTTGAACATGGCGAGTGTTATGGATTATTTTCCCCCCATATTTACCATGGGAAAATTTTACCAGAATGGAAATCAAACTCAGTTGCCTTTGGCAATTCAGGTGCATCATGCTACTTGTGACGGCTTCCATGTGGGACGTGTTATTAATAACTTACAAGAGCTATGTAACGATTTTATTTAGTTAAAGCCTTATAAAGCTAACCTGAATTATTTATGGCTTCAATATAAGGTTGTATCGGAAATATGTTAATAGCCATCAGTTAACACTGGTGGTTTTCACGATGAGAGAAGCATGGCACATCAGCATAACTCTGACGAAATCGAAGCAGAGTTATTTTTACCGGTATAGCAGTAAGCCCCACATGAGACCTTCCGTTCAATGTCGTAATAGGCAACTTAGGTAGCTGAAGTTGGTCGGGATCATGATTATGACTGGGCTATTGCTGTACAAGCGGCGGGTTGTTAAATTTGTTGAACTAGAGGTTCATGTCACTTCAATATGAAACACATTGAGTCTGTTGTTAAAATTTTCATTGATAATTACAAACTAACGACTACCCATTAAATTATTATATAATAGGGATAGCGATCTAACTGTATTGTAAGGGCAGCATAATGATGGGGACTGTTTGGCCCTTATTCTTTACTCACAGCGATAGCAGTTTACTTTTCCATTGTTCAATAATTTCTCTCTTTTCTTTCAGATAGTGGTAGCGATCAGGCAGTTATAACAGTCAGAATGCTTGGTTGAAACGCCGGGTTTTTGTGATTCTGCAATCTAATTGCTCATTTTTGAACTAGTCCCCCATTTCTCCATCTTAATGGTGTAGAATTAGCTACTGAGACCGATATACTGGACGTTTTTATTTGTACATATTCGTATTTATTGAATACGAATTAATTATAATATATTGTTTTTAAGTGAAAAAAATCAAATACATTTATTTGGTAAATGTTTAAGAAACAAAAGGTGGATTTTGTGGAATACTTATCTCTTTACGGGTTGTTTTTAGCCAAAGTAGTTACGCTGGTGTTGGCGATTATTGCTCTGGCAATATTGGGTATCGGCATAGGAATGCGGAAATCTTCGCTAAAAGGAGAATTGAAACTCGTCGATCTCGGTGAGTCATATCGGGATAAACAGCGTCAAATGCAGCGGGCGCGCATGACAGAAGCGGAAGGGAAAATCTGGCAGAAAGAGTTTAATAAGCAACAAAAGCTCGAATCCAAGCAGAAGAAGAGTGACGCTAAGACAGGTCATAAAGGGTTACAGAAACCTTGTCTTTATGTACTGGATTTTAAAGGGAGTATGGATGCACACGAAGTCGATTCATTACGTGAAGAGATTAGCGCGATTCTGGCCGTGGCAGATGCAAAAGATGAAGTGTTGTTACGTCTGGAAAGTCCAGGTGGCATGGTGCATGGCTATGGATTGGCGGCCTCTCAGCTTGCCCGTTTGCGTCAGAAAGGTATTCGCTTGACTATCGTCGTAGATAAAGTTGCTGCCAGTGGGGGCTATATGATGGCTTGTGTTGCTGATCGTGTAGTTGCTGCACCTTTTGCCATTATTGGTTCTATTGGCGTGGTCGCTCAGATTCCGAACATTCATAAGCTATTGAAGAAAAATGATATCGATGTGGAACTCCATACGGCTGGTGAATATAAACGTACACTGACTGTGTTGGGAGAAAATACAGAGCAGGGCCGGAAAAAGTTTCAGGAAGATCTGAATCAGACTCACGAACTATTCAAATCGTTTATTCATACACATCGCCCATCACTTGACGTGGAAAGTGTGGCGACGGGCGAATATTGGTACGGCTCACAGGCGAAAGAGAAGGGATTGATTGACGAAATTGGTGTCAGCGATGATCTGTTGATTGCTCAAATAGATAACTGTGAAGTTATTGGTGTCAGTTATACACGCCGTAAACGCATGGTAGAGCGTTTCACCGGCAATGCAATGGAAAGTATTGATAAACTGTTATTGCGCTGGTGGCAAAGAGGGGAGAAGCCTCTGCTTTAATCAAATCCGCTATTTTGGATCAATTATCTTGGCGTATACCCTATGGATTTCAAGATGGATCGCGGCGGCAAGGGAGCGAATCCCCGGGAGCATAGATAACGATGTGACCGGGGTGAGTGAGTGCAGCCAACAAAGAGGCAACTTGAAAGATGACGGGTATATCCTAAGGCGTTCTATTTCGACGCTCAGGGACGCCTCGATATATTGCTTAATTGTGATGTGCTAATTGAACAGAGCAACGCTTATTCTCATGATGTTATTCCACTGAAAAACCTGCTATTTTGGCCCTGTTAAAATATTACAGGTGTTACATAATTTGCTTTACATCCCTCTTCCTGCTTGTGATGAGCCGCAGGCTTTTCTACACCAATAGTTGATACTCTGGCTTTGCGTTTATCTGTTCTGCTTAGCTGATCTTCAAACAAATCCAAGTCACTTTTGCACAGCGCTATTGGCGTTTTTAAACGCATTATGCAAATCCTCGAAGAACGGCAACTTACAATAATATTCATAAGGAAATAAAGTATTATGGCTATTTCACAATACGATATTCATACCAGTCATGCTGTTATCTCTGTTGCTGATACGGGAGGTGATGGGTTACCGGTCCTCCTTATACACGGTAATTCAAGTTGTAAAGAAGTTTTTCGCCATCAAATTAACTGTTTTGGTGACGAATATCGGATTTTAGCTATTGATTTACCCGGACACGGTGCTTCATCAAATGCAGTGGATCCTCGCCGGACCTATTCGATATCTGGCTATGCCCTTTGCATCATCGAAGTACTGGAAAAATTAGCCATCGATAAAGTTGCTGTTTTCGGATGGTCACTGGGGGGACATATCGGTTTAGAGCTGATCCCAAGATTCCCAGGGATTGTTGGGCTAATGATTTGTGGCACGCCGCCGGTTAGCCCAGGTGCAGAAAATGTCAGCCTTGGATTTAAACCAAGCCGGTTTATGGCAATATCGGGTAAGGCTTCGCTGACAGAAGAGGAGATTACGGATTATACCTTGGCGTTGTATGGTGAAAACGCGCTTTGTGAGCCATTTTTGAGAGCCGCAGTGGCGCGGACCGATGGTCTGGCCCGGCAATATATGTCTGAAGCATCGGTTTCACCAGACGTTATGGACCAACGGTTATTGGTTGAAACAAACCCAACACCACTGGCTATCGTCAATGGTGTAGAAGATTTATTCGTTAATATTGATTATATTAACGGGATAACCTACAAAAATCTCTGGACTGGTCAGGTGTATAACTTGCTCAACTTGGGACATGGGCCATTCTGGGAAGCGCCAGAGCTGTTTAACCGTTTGATGGCGGGTTTTTTCTCTGATCTCACCTTAGAAGTGTAATTAATACTTGTAGTTATACCGGCAGATATATTTTTATACCCGTCATCTTTCAAGTTGCCTCTTTGTTGGCTGCGCTCGCTCACCCCGGTCACATAGTTAATCTATGCTCCCGGGGATTCACTCCCTTGCCGTCGCGATGCATCTTGAAATCTATGAAGGTATATATTGTTTTCATATATCTGCCTATTCGTTGCTCAATAAATTTTTGTTATTAATTTTCGAGATAATATTGTTTCGGTAGGATAGGCGTCAGGTGTTTGAACATATTGAAAATAGCCGTACTTTTTACTGTGGGTAAATCATTTTCCCTTAGAGAAAATTCACCATTAATACTAATACATCTCCTTTTTGTTCTACGCTACTTATATACATGCCATGAATAAAACTTTCACGTTGGCGGATAATATCACTAGCTCTTTTTAGTCATTGTTCACCTTTAATCAGTGTTGTTCTGTTTCTACTATTTCTATCCTTAATCAAAAATAATTTGTTGCGCATCATTTTTTATCAGGTAGAGTGTGAACTTTTCATCATGCAGATGGAAGATTTTGTTTACGGTGATCACTTCATTCATTTGCGTAGATCATGGGCGGTATCTAAAATACCTTAGATAATTCAATATGTTTCGAGTTTGGCGGAATCAACTGAATAAAAATAAGTTGATATATTGAGAATCTATCGCAATATAAAAAGAGGTTTTAAATACCGTGATATGGCGCAGTGAATTCCACCATCTGAAAAGATAATTAGGTAAAGATAACTATGGGTAAAGCTCTTGTAATAGTGGAGTCCCCGGCAAAGGCCAAAACAATCAACAAGTATTTGGGAAGTGACTACGTGGTGAAATCCAGCGTTGGTCATATCCGTGATTTGCCGACCAGTGGCTCAGCCAGCCAAAAGAGTTCGAGCTCATCTACCGATAAGTCTAAGAAGAAGGTTAAAAAAGATGAGAAAGCTGTATTAGTCAACCGCATGGGGGTTGATCCATACCGTGGTTGGGAAGCGAATTATCAGATTTTGCCGGGCAAAGAGAAGGTCGTGGCAGAGCTGAAATCACTGGCTGAAAAAGTTGATCATGTTTATCTCGCAACGGATCTTGACCGCGAGGGAGAAGCCATTGCATGGCACTTGCGGGAAGTGATTGGTGGTGATGGCGATCGTTTTAGCCGGGTTGTTTTTAATGAAATCACTAAAAATGCCATCAAACAGGCATTTGATAATCCGGGTGAATTAAATATTCACCGGATAAATGCTCAACAAGCTCGCCGTTTTATGGATCGAGTTGTGGGGTATATGGTTTCTCCGCTACTGTGGAAAAAGGTTGCCAGAGGGCTCTCTGCCGGCCGTGTGCAATCAGTGGCGGTACGCCTTGTGGTAGAAAGAGAGCGTGAAATTAAAGCGTTTGTACCGGTAGAATATTGGCAATTACATGCTGATTTGCTGGCGAAAGGCGAAATCTCGCTGCATATGGAAGTGACCCATCAGCAGGGTAAACCATTTAAGCCGGTTAATAGTGAACAAACTCAAGCCGCCGTCTCTTTACTGGAAAAAGCCCGTTACAAAGTGCTTGATCGTGAAGATCGCCCAACATCCAGTAAACCGAGTGCGCCGTTTATCACATCTACATTGCAACAGGCAGCCAGCACGCGTTTAGGGTTTGGTGTTAAAAAGACCATGATGATGGCTCAGCGTTTGTATGAGGCTGGATATATTACTTATATGCGTACTGATTCAACTAACTTGAGTCAGGATGCGCTGGATATGGTTCGTGATTATATCAGTGATAATTTTGGCGATAAATACCTGCCAGAAGCAGCCAATACTTACAGCAGCAAAGAGAATTCACAGGAAGCGCATGAAGCGATTCGTCCTTCCAGTGTTGATATCGTGGCAGAGCAACTGAAAGATATGGATGTGGATGCACAGAAGCTGTATCAGCTAATCTGGCGTCAGTTTGTGGCTTGTCAGATGACACCGGCGAAATACGATTCCACAACATTGACGGTACAGGCGGGTGATTTTGAGTTGCGGGCCAAAGGTCGTACATTGCGTTTTGATGGCTGGACAAAAGTGATGCCTGTGTTGCGCAAAGGTGATGAAGACCACACGTTGCCGGTTGTTGAAATTGGTACAGAACTTGATTTGCAACAACTGATCCCAAGCCAGCACTTCACTAAACCACCGGCACGTTACAGTGAGGCATCCTTGGTTAAGGAGCTGGAGAAACGCAGTATTGGTCGCCCATCCACTTATGCTTCCATTATCTCCACGATTCAGGAGCGTGGTTATGTTCGCGTAGAGAGCCGCCGTTTCTACTCGGAGAAAATGGGAGAGATTGTTACTGATCGTCTGGAAGAAAATTTCAACGAGCTGATGAGTTATGATTTTACTGCGCGAATGGAAGATCAGCTTGATCAGGTTGCAAGTAACAAAGTCGAATGGAAAGGGGTTTTGGATGAGTTTTTCACGGATTTTAGTGAACAGCTAGACGTCGCCAATAAAGAGCCGGAAGAGGGCGGCATGCGGCCTAATCCGATGGTTATTACCTCTATTGAGTGCCCGACATGTCAGCGCTCTATGGGCATTCGAACGGCAACCACCGGCGTTTTCTTGGGTTGTTCTGGTTATGCGTTATCACCTAAAGAGCGTTGTAAGCAGACGATAAACCTTATTCCTGAAAATGAAATTCTTAATGTCTTGGAAGGGGATGAGGCGGAAACAAATGCATTGCGCGCCCGTCGTCGCTGTAAAAAATGTGGTACAGCGATGGACAGTTACCTTATTGATAGCCAACGTAAGTTACATGTTTGTGGTAATAACCCGGCTTGTGATAGCTACGAAGTGGAAGAGGGCGAATTTCGCATTAAGGGATATGACGGCCCAGTTATCGAATGTGATAAATGTGGCGCTGAAATGCACCTGAAAATGGGGCGTTTCGGTAAATACATGGGCTGCACCAATGAAACTTGTAAAAATACCCGCAAAATCTTGCGTAGTGGGGAAGTCGCGCCGCCAAAAGAGGATCCGGTTCCGCTACCAGAGCTTCCTTGTGAAAAATCTGATGCCTATTTTGTATTGCGTGATGGTGCAGCCGGTGTATTTTTAGCAGCAAACACTTTCCCTAAATCAAGAGAAACCAGAGCGCCGTTGGTAGAAGAGTTGGCTCGTTTTAAAGAACGTTTACCGGAGAAATTACGCTATCTGGCTGATGCGCCTGTGGTGGATGCTGAAGGTAATAAAACAGTTATTCGTTTTAGCCGTAAGACTAAACAGCAATATGCTTCTTCAGAGAAAAATGGCAAAGCAACGGGGTGGAGTGTGTTTTATGTTGATGGAAAATGGGTTGAGAAAGACAAAAAGTAACAATTTCTGACAGAATCAACACTCTCTTTTTCTCAGAAAAGGGATTATTTTCTTCTATTAAGCCAACCTTATAGGTTGGCTTTTTTCGCCTATTGGCATTATCTTAAAATATATGAATTAGAATCCGGTTAAACATTCATTATGAATTTTTAATTATTCGTTATATAAATATGTAATCGTGTTATAGTGGTTATATGCGACAACAATATTATTTCTATTCGTTATAATAAATAGCAAACAGCAATATCAGTCCAGGTTTCTAAGCCATAATTGTTCACAGCGTTTATTTTGGGATGGTGTTTATATGAAATTGCAACAGCTTCGTTACATCGTGGAGGTGGTAAACCACAACCTTAATGTTTCATCTACGGCAGAAGGATTGTATACATCTCAACCCGGGATCAGTAAGCAGGTTAGAATGCTTGAAGATGAATTAGGCATTCAGATTTTTTCCCGTAGTGGTAAACACCTGACGCATGTTACTCCCGCAGGTGAAGAGGTTGTCCGAATTTCTCGTGAAGTATTATCTAAGGTTGATGCAATACGGTCAGTTGCTAGTGAACATACTTATCCGAATCGTGGTTCGCTATATATTGCTACTACCCACACACAGGCCCGTTATGCATTACCTCCTGTGATTAAAGGTTTTATTGAACGTTATCCGCAGGTCTCTTTACACATGCATCAGGGGTCGCCAACGCAAATTGCTGAAGCTGTGAGTAAAGGTAGTGCTGATTTTGCTATTGCAACTGAGGCACTGCATTTATATGAAGATTTGATAATGTTGCCTTGTTACCATTGGAACAGGACGCTGGTGGTGACGTCGGATCATCCGCTGGCAGGTAAAGAGAGTGTTTCAATTGAAGAATTGGCTGAATATCAACTGGTCACTTATACGTTTGGTTTTACCGGTCGTTCTGAGTTAGATGTCGCATTCGATAAAGTGGGCTTAAAGCCTAAAATTGTTTTCACTGCGACGGATGCTGATGTTATTAAAACTTATGTCCGGTTAGGATTAGGTGTAGGGGTTATTGCCAACATGGCGGTTGATCCGGTGCAGGATAACGACCTGGTTTGCATTGATATGCGTGATAAATTTAGCTACAGCACAACTAAGATTGGTTTTCGTCGCAGTAGTTTCTTGCGCAGCTACATGTATGATTTTATGTGGCGTTTTGCGCCTCACCTGACGCGTGATGTTATTGATCAGGCAGTTGCTTTACGCTCAAATGAAGATATCGAAGTCATGTTCAAAGATATCAAATTACCAATCGTATAATGAAATATACCCAATGGATTTCAAGATGGATCGCGACGGCAAGGGAGTGAATCCCCGGGAGCATAGGTAACTCTGTGACCGGGGTGAGCGAGTGCCGCCAACAAAGAGGCAACTTGAAAGATAACGGATATAATTAGGGAGCTAATGATTGCCATTGGCTCCCTAATTTTGCTTATCAGATGGGGTCAAATTCACCACTGAAGAAATCATCAGACTCTTCTATTGATGTTTTTCTTTGTTTGTTGATGAAATTATCAAAACTGGCTTTAATCTCAGGATTTTCGAGCGCCTCATAGTCTAAAACCGATATTAAGGATGAATACTCAAAATCAATATTGATATTTTCATTAGAAGCACAGCTTGATAAAAAGTTTGAATTAGTGCTATCAAAGTTAACTCGATAGAGTTTTAGTTTTGGAATATATACGGTCTTCTCTCCTACAATCAAGGTATCGATAGCAATCGTTAGTGTCACAGTAGAATAGAAGCCTTTATTTTTCCGAATACCTAAACGAATCGTTTCCCCTTGCTTGGTCAGAAACTTAGCGAAATCTGGCAGCATATCTGTATTTTCGAATACAACCACATTCATAATGAAATTAAGGAAACTTTTTGAAATGCTTAAACCATTTAATGAATCGGTGTAATTTTTAGATTCAACTTTGCTAGTACCCATTAGAGGTAGTTTGTTAACGACTTTAGTCCAAAAGTCCATATCTGTTTTATATTGCTCTCCATACTTTTCCGCGTATTTATTGACATAATTGGTTGCGATGGAGGAGAGTGCAATTAATGTTTGACTTAAACTATTAGTTTTATCTATAACTTCTGGTTTATCAGATAATTGTTTGGCTATAATGAACTGAACTAAACCATCCTTTTCATTGTATTTATTGGTATTTTCTATACTAAAATAAGCATCGTCGATGTGAAAGAACGTATTAGCTTCATTGATTTTTGCGATATGTTTCTGATTATTCGTAATTGTGTTTTTTATATCCATTATTTTGTCCTTGTTTTTTTATTGATAATTTGAATCCAATTGAATTGTTAGCGAGTTAATTCTAGCTGATTATCATTCGATTGTTTACCCGGCTAAATTATCAAAATTTATTACTGAAATTCTGATAGATACACTGAATTGACGCATTGTGCGGTGATGAGAAAAAAATATTTGCTTATATGTTATGTTTAATTTGTGCCATTATCATTAAGGTGGTTTTGAGTTATGCCAGTATAAGAAGAAGGAGGAGTTATGTCGTTTGATTTGAAAAAAGTTTGTGTTTCAACACTTTCCGCTGCAAGTAAACAATATGATTATTACAGCTTACCACTGGTTGCTAAACATTTGGGTGATATTTCCCGTTTGCCCAAATCAATGAAAGTTCTTTTGGAAAATCTTCTTCGCAATATTGATGGCAATTCTGTTGTTGATGATGATTTGCAAGCAATGGTTGATTGGCAAAATACCGGCCATGCAGACAGAGAAATTGCTTACCGGCCAGCACGTGTATTAATGCAGGATTTCACTGGGGTGCCTGCCGTTGTTGATTTAGCGGCCATGAGAGAAGCGGTTCAGCGCCTTGGTGGTGATGTTGAACAAGTTAATCCACTATCACCTGTTGATTTGGTTATTGACCATTCAGTTATGGTGGATAAATTCGGCACGGAAAAAGCCTTTGAACAAAATGTTCAATTAGAAATGGAACGTAACTATGAACGTTATCTCTTTCTGCGTTGGGGGCAAAAAGCGTTTAACCGTTTTCGTGTGGTCCCGCCCGGAACCGGGATTTGCCATCAGGTAAACCTGGAATACCTGGGTAAAACGGTTTGGCATGAAATGCATAACGGACGGGAGCTAGTTTATCCTGATACCTTGGTTGGTACCGATTCTCATACCACCATGATCAATGGCCTCGGTGTTCTGGGATGGGGTGTGGGCGGTATTGAAGCTGAAGCGGCTATGTTAGGACAACCTGTTTCCATGCTTATTCCTGATGTGGTGGGTTTTAAACTTACCGGCAAGT
The DNA here is from genome assembly GCF_963887965.1 of Photorhabdus sp. RW14-46. Lineage (NCBI taxonomy): Bacteria > Pseudomonadati > Pseudomonadota > Gammaproteobacteria > Enterobacterales > Morganellaceae > Photorhabdus > Photorhabdus sp. RW14-46. Next base: position 13,771 of record NZ_CAWPHH010000018.1, read on the forward strand.
TACGCGAAGGGATTACTGCAACAGACCTTGTACTGACAGTGACTCAGATGCTGCGTGCACATGGTGTGGTCGGGAAATTTGTTGAATTTTATGGAGATGGGTTAGCTGATTTGCCGCTGGCAGACAGGGCAACCATTGCCAATATGTCACCGGAATATGGTGCAACTTGCGGTTTCTTCCCGGCAGATGATATTACCCTGAGCTATATGCGATTGACAGGGCGTACAGAACAGCAGATTGCGCTGGTAGAAGCTTATTGTAAGATCCAAGGATTATGGCGAAATCCCGGTGATGAACCGGTATTTACCAGCAGTCTTGAGCTGGACATGTCGACGGTGGAAGCGAGCCTCGCTGGACCGAAACGCCCACAAGACCGGGTGGCTTTAGCGCGAGTACCTCAGATATTTCAGTCAGCCATTGATCTGGAAATGAATAAACCCCAAGGGAAAGCCATCTCAGCGCCAGTTAATCTGGATAATCAGAAGTATGAGTTAGAAGAAGGGGCTGTTGTCATTGCTGCGATTACTTCCTGTACCAACACATCTAATCCTAGTGTGCTGATGGCTGCGGGGTTGTTGGCGAAAAAAGCGATTGAGAAGGGACTTAAACGCCAACCGTGGGTGAAAACCTCACTGGCACCCGGCTCGAAAGTGGTGACAGATTACCTTGAATTGGCGGGCTTGATGCCTTATCTGGAGGAACTGGGCTTCAATCTAGTGGGTTACGGTTGCACAACTTGCATTGGTAACTCTGGGCCATTACCTGAATCTATTGAAACGGCGATTAAGCAAGCTGATCTTACCGTCGGTGCCGTCCTTTCTGGCAACCGAAACTTTGAAGGCCGTATCCATCCTCTGATAAAAACTAACTGGCTAGCGTCGCCGCCGTTAGTTGTGGCATATGCTTTATCCGGCAACATGAAAAAGGATTTGACTAAAGATCCTCTTGGTCAGGATCAACAAGGCAATGATGTCTATTTGAAGGATATATGGCCTGATAGCAAAGAAATTGCTAAAGCTGTTGAGCAAATTAAGGCGGATATGTTTCACAAAGAGTATGCGGAAGTCTTTGATGGTGATGAAACATGGCAATCGCTGGATGTTGCGAGTTCTGCAACTTATCACTTCCAGCTTGATTCTACTTATATTCGCCACCCGCCATTCTTTAGTGAGATGACCGCAGAGCCAGAAGCGATAACGGATATTCACGGCGCGAATATATTGGCTATTCTTGGGGATTCTGTCACCACAGACCATATTTCTCCGGCGGGGAATATCAAAGCTGACAGTCCGGCAGGGCGTTATCTTCAAGAACATGGCGTTGAACCTAAAGATTTTAACTCCTACGGTTCAAGGCGCGGTAATCATGAAGTCATGATGCGTGGAACGTTTGCCAATATCCGTATCCGTAATGAGATGATTGCTGGTGTGGAAGGAGGATATACCCGCCATATTCCGTCACAGACACAATTAGCGATTTATGATGCGGCTATGCGTTATCAGGAAGAAAAAACCCCATTGGCTATCATTGCGGGCAAAGAATATGGTTCCGGTTCGAGCCGCGACTGGGCAGCGAAGGGGACTCGGTTATTGGGCGTTAGAGTGGTGATTGCGGAATCATTTGAGCGTATTCACCGTTCGAACCTGATTGGTATGGGCGTATTACCATTGGAATTTCCTCAAGGCGTAAATCGTAAGACATTAAATCTGCAAGGTGATGAGACAATTGATATTGAAGGGATGAATAACCTCAAGCCGGGACAAATTGTACCGGTGAAAATGACTTATTCGGATGGGCATCAGGAGATCATTAATGCTCAGTGTCGTATTGATACCAAAACTGAATTAGATTATTTCCACCACGGTGGTATCTTGCACTATGTTATTCGTCACATGTTGAAATAATTTTTATCCCCGTTATCTTTCAAGTTGTCTCTTTGTTGGCTGCACTCCCTTGCCGTCGCGATGCAGCTTGAAATCCATAGGGTATACATCATACTAAAGACGGCACTGATTTATTTGAGCGCCGTCTTTTCAGCTAGCTTACTGAAAAACTAATTTTGCTCAGATAACAAATGCCCCATTTTTCTGGCTTTAGTATCCAAATAATAAGCATTCTTAGGATTTCGGCCGGTAATTAATGGAACACGTTCTACGATATTAATCCCTGCTTCGGTCATAATTTCCACTTTCTTGGGATTATTTGTCAGCAGACGAATAGCTTGAATACCGAGTAATTTATACATATCTGCACATAAGGTGAAATCACGCTCATCGGCGGCAAAACCTAACTGATGGTTAGCTTCTACAGTATCGATACCGTTATCCTGTAACGCGTAAGCACGAATTTTGTTGATTAAGCCAATATTACGACCTTCTTGCCGATGGTAAAGTAATACACCTCGCCCTTCTTTAGCAATTTGAGCAAGGGCGGCTTCAAGTTGAAAACCGCAATCACAACGCAGACTAAACAGGGCGTCACCGGTCAGACATTCTGAGTGGATCCTGGAAAGCACAGGTTCATTGCCAGAAATAGTACCGTATACTAATGCGACATGATCTTGACCTGTGGCGATTTCTTCAAAGCCGACCATTAAAAAATCACCCCAAGGAGTGGGTAACTTGGCCTCAGCGACTCGTTTTAATTGCATTTTATTGTTCATATGTTGATTCAGACTCGTTACAAGACATTCGTTACAAAGCATAGATGTGAAAAACAATACCGGTCTGGGAAATCAGCGGACACTGCGTAAAAGATTTTCTCTGATTATAATGTGGCTATATTTTGCCATATTTACCGCAAATTATCTGTCAAAAACTTTCAAATAATTATATCTACAATTGTGATGGTATGATGGTATGGTCTGATTAGCAGAATGGCATTAGGTATGCACTGGTCGCAGGACATTATCACATCAACGTTAATTAGTGCAGTATTAGTGATGGCTATCTGTTATCTCACAGAAAAATGGCGGTTGATTAACGACAAAAAGGATTTGGTGGTGTAATTGCTTCTTATTTACACTTAATCGATGGGAAGATATCGTAAAAGAGCTGAAAGACGCATTTATCATGATAAATTGCTTCCTTTATCCAGACTGGAAATGCTAATTTAATGAGCCGTTATCCAGCATAATGTCCAAGCAACAATAGATAACAGGAAAAAATGTGAAATATTTTCTGATTTTATTACTGATATTGGTGATCTTTGTCATCTCGATGACTCTTGGATCAAATAACGATCAGGTCGTTACATTTAACTATCTGATTGCTAAAGGGAATTACTCTATATCTACACTTTTAGCTGTATTATTTGCTAGCGGTTTCGTGTTAGGTTGGGTTATCTGTGGATTATTTTATCTTCGTGTTCGTTTGTCATTAGGAAGAGCTGAACGCAAGATTAAGCGACTTGAAGTGCAACTGGAGCAACCTGCTGAACCTTCGGTTACTGATTCATCGCTTGCACTTAGCAAGGAATAAACTCCTATGTTAGAGCTGTTGTTTCTGTTGCTTCCTGTGGCCGCTGCTTATGGCTGGTATATGGGGCGCAGAAGTGCTCAACAGGATAAGCAACAAAATGCTGATCGCTTATCACGAGAATATGTTGCCGGGGTTAACTTTCTCCTTTCAAACCAGCAAGATAAAGCCGTGGATCTGTTTCTTGAAATGCTCAAAGAGGACAGTTCTGCTTTTGAAGCACATTTGACTTTGGGGAATCTATTCCGTTCCAGAGGAGAAGTAGAGCGGGCTATCCGCATTCATCAATCTCTCATGGAAAGCGCTTCTCTGACATTTGATCAGCGTTTGCTTGCGACGCAACAATTGGGCCGCGATTATATGTCTGCGGGTCTGTATGATCGTGCTGAAAATATGTTTGCTCAATTGGTGAATGAAAAAGATTTTCAGGAAAATGCGTTTCAGTCGCTGCTGACTATTTATCAATCAACCAGTGATTGGAAAAAAGCCATTGATATTGCTGAGAAATTAGTTAAATCCGGCAAGCATGATTTACGGGAAAAAATTGCGCATTTTTATTGTGAACTCGCTTTACAGGAGATGAGCGGTGATGATCTTGATGAAGCTATCGGTTATCTCAATAAAGCGGTTCAGGCAGATAAAAACTGCGCCAGAGTTTCTATCATGTTGGGGCGCTTGTTTATGGCCCGGCAAGAGTACAATAAAGCGGCGGATGCTTTAAAATCTGTTCTTGAGCAGGATAAACAGTTGGTGAGTGAGGTGCTACCTATTCTCCAAGAGTGTTACCAGCATCAAAATCAGATTGATGAATGGGAAAATTTCCTGAAACGTTGTGTCGAGGAAGATTGTGGAGCCACGGCCGAGCTTTTGCTGGCTGATATTATCGAGCAGCAAAAAGGGCATGAAGTCGCGCAAACTTACATCAATCATCGATTAGAGCGTCATCCGACCATGCGCCTATTTTATCGCCTGATGGATTACCACCTGGCCGAAGCAGAAGAGGGTCGGGCAAAAGAAAGTATTATTTTGCTACGGGACATGGTTGGTGAACAAATTCGCACTAAACCTAATTATCGCTGCCATAAATGCGGCTTTACTTCTCATTCGCTTTATTGGCACTGTCCATCATGCCGTTCGTGGGATTCTATTAAACCGATCCGTGGATTAGATGGTCAGTGACAGTGTCACCACAATATTGCTTTGTTAGTCAAAAAGGTTAAAAAATGACATCTCATACCTTAACATCGTTCGGTAGACAGATTAGCTCGCCTGTCATTGTTGCTTTAGATTACGACAATCAGGATGCGGCGCTGGCTTTTGCCGATAAAATTGATCCACAGGATTGCCGTCTGAAAGTAGGTAAAGAGATGTTCACCCTACATGGTCCGCAGTTTGTTAAGTTACTGCACCAACGTGGTTTTGAAATATTTCTGGATTTGAAATTCCATGATATTCCTAATACCACTGCCAGAGCGGTAGCCGCTGCTGCTGAGATGGGGGTTTGGATGGTAAACGTACATGCCAGTGGTGGTGCCAGAATGATGGCGGCGGCGAAAGAGGCGCTGCTACCTTATGGTCATGATGCGCCATTGTTAATTGCTGTCACGGTATTAACCAGCATGGAACAATCGGATCTGCAAGGTATTGGGATTGATATGACGCCAGCGCAACAGGCTGAAAGGCTGGCAAAGCTGACTCAGGCATGTGGGCTGGATGGTGTGGTTTGTTCTGCGCATGAAGCTCAGCAACTGAAACAGGTTTGTGGTCAGCATTTTCAATTAGTTACTCCCGGAATTCGCCCGACGGGCAGTGATGCAGGTGATCAGCGCCGTATCATGACGCCAGAACAGGCGGTATTCGCTGGTGTTGATTATATGGTTATTGGGCGTCCGATTACCCGTGCCGCCGATCCTGCGGCCGCATTGCGTCAAATTAATCAATCTATTGCGGGAGCTATTAATGCAAGATAATAATTCGCGCTTGGTCTATTCCACAGACAGAGGGCGTATTCAGGAAGAAATAGTTAAACCTCAGCGCCCAAAAGGCGATGGCATTGTTCGTATTCAGCGTCAAACCAGTGGCCGTAAAGGAAAAGGGGTTTGCGTGATTACCGGGATTGATGCTGATGATCAGACACTCGCTAATCTGGCGGCTGAATTGAAGAAAAAATGTGGCTGCGGTGGTTCATTGAAAGACGGTGAGATCGAAATTCAAGGCGATAAAAGAGATTTATTGAAACAGTTACTTGAAGCCAAAGGTATGACAGTTAAATTAGCTGGTGGTTGACAGAAGGGCGATATTCGCCCTTCATTTTATACCTGTCATCTTCCATAAGGTATATTTCTGACTAATTGCTAGTAGTGTTTTAACATATTTATTAATAATATTCCTAATCGTTTTAATTAAAAATAATTGACAATAAATAAGCAAAATAGATTATTGTAAATATTCTATGAAAATAATTTTTAATATTATTTTTTTTCTTTTAAAAATAAATTTATATTTTTTAATTGATATAATAAGCAAGAAACGGTAGTAGGAAATTTAATATTATTTCTTCATTTATCTGATAAGATCATTATAAAAGGGTGTTCTCATGTGGAGGTGAACAACTTTGGTGATAAAGACGATGAATATTAATAATTATTTTTTAAATCATATAGATAACAGTTTAAATCTATTTTTTTAGTAAAGAGGTTGACTATGGAGAATGATCGTTCTACCATGAAAAACATGGAAGGTGAGCCGGTGCCCAACATCAGGGAAAACATGTTGGATGTTGTAGAGGAATTAATTTACACAAGGGGGATTGCGGCGACGGGTATCGATCTGATAACACGCACGACAGGTTCTTCACGTAAGACAATTTATCGTTATTTTGGTACGAAAGAGGGGTTGATTGAAGACGTTCTTCGTCGGCGAGATGAACGATGGATGCGGTGGTTTACTTCATCAATAGCCGAATATAAAACGCCGAAAGAGAAATTACTGAATATTTTTCTGGTATTACAAAGATGGTTCGTAAGTGATAATTTTAGAGGATGCGCATTTATTAACACATCCGGTGAACGCCCTAATCCTGATGATCCGGTAAGAATAATTGCTAAGGAACATAAAGAGAAAGTTTTTACTTACGTACTGTCTATTTGTGAAGAAATATCGCCGGATTCATCAGAGGATTTAGCCAGGAAATTTTTGATTCTGATAGAAGGCGCTATTACCACTGCGCATGTGATGAATGATACACACTATGCTTTAGAGGCGATGAATATTGCCGAGGCATTGCTGAGTAAATACGATGTGAATTAATGGAAAATTTAATTAGGAGACAATATGTCTAATATATACCCTATGGATTTCAAGATGGATCGCGACGGCAAGGGAGTGAATCCCCGGGAGCATAGCAAACTATGTGACCGGGGTGAGCGAGTGCAGCCAACAAAGAGGCAACTTGAAAGATGACGGGTATAAAAGAAATTCGCCAGCCGGTGCCACCATTTACCCGCGAAACCGCTATTCAGAAAGTCCGTTTAGCGGAAGATGGATGGAATAGCCGTGATCCTGAGAAGGTTTCATTGGCCTATTCGTTGGATACCCATTGGCGTAATCGTGCTGAATTTGTGCATAGCCGTAAAGCAGCACAGGATTTATTAACCAGAAAATGGGCGAAAGAGCATGAATATCGCTTAATTAAAGAACTTTGGGCGTTTACTGATAATAGAATAGCGGTTCGTTATGCTTATGAATGGCATGATGATTCCGGTAACTGGTTTCGCTCATATGGTAATGAGAATTGGGAATTTAACGAAGATGGCTTGATGTACAACCGTTATGCCTGCATTAATGATCTTCCGATAAAAGAATCTGAGCGCAAATTTCATTGGCCTTTAGGTCGCCGCCCTGATGATCATCCTGGATTATCTGAGTTAGGGTTGTAATCCTTTTCAGGCGCTGGTCGAGACGCGGCCAATGTGCTTGTACTCCCTGCCGAGGGCCTTCTGATTAACAGAAGAGTTCAGAAGGCTCATACTTTGAATTTATCGTTTGAGGCAGGACAGATTTCGGTTAATGCAGTCCGTGACCTGATGAAGTTCGTCAGTGGGAATATCATCAGTGACATCCCGTGCAGTATGAGCGAAGTTGGCGGCGACATCCGCTACTTCATCAATGATATTGTTCATTCTGGCCGGCGCGATGCCTGCATCTTTGGCAACTTTCAACAACATGGTGCGGGTGATATCGGTTCCGTAGCCGGTCACCGAAGTCTGATGCTGTCCGCCGGGGCCATCCGCAAAGGTTAGATCATAGGCGGGGGACACTACCCACTCATTGCTCTTATTCAAAATGAAGGAGAAATTCTTCACATGATCATCACGATTATGCATCAACACGTTGAACACCATACGCCGGACCTGGGTTTCTCGCGCAACAACAGAGCGCGTGATGGAGCCCGTCGCCCGTAAGATATCTATGTAATCCATACAGGGTAATCGAAAGTCGGCATGTAGGGCGCCGGCCATACTCAGTACCGGCACCCGCATTCCATTCTCACGATCGAAACGCTGGACACCGAAAGCAGCAAGCTCCCCTCCAAGGCGGAAATAGCGACTTGTGGGGAAATCAATGCCCGCTATTCTGGCAGTACAGGCATATGCTTCTTCAAGGGCACAGACCCAAGGATTCTCCTCTGCTGCGGGGAATTTGACCAACCAAGGTTCACTTTCTGGGAATGCAGTTGTTTTCATCTGGCCGGTGGATGGATTGTATTCTACCTGTGCTTTGGGTCTGGCTCCGTGAGGCGAGCCGCCAAGCAGGAAAAGTTCACGCAGTGCCTCCGAATCCTGACCGGTGACTTCCTGACGGATCTGCTGAGCCAGTCCAGTCAAGTTCAGAATACTGTATTTGTCTTCCTGATCCTCCGGTAAAGGCAGAACAGGTTGGTAGGTCAGAGCCCCCATCGTGTTATCGCTCAGCAATGCCAGGCGTTCTAGGACGGAAATCCGGCCGGGATCGACATGATTACGGCGCAGGAACCGGTCCATAAGCAGCCGTCCCCAGCCATCCGGCAGGGAATCTGCGATGAAACCAGGAAGCCAGTCCTGAAAGTGCTCAAAATTCGCGTAAGTCTCTGTAGAAAGTGGCAGTTGTAGGGGCGAGAATTCGATACCATTATCAAGAGCTTCATGGGTGTACTCAAATAAATAGCGGCCACTCACAGTACTTTCGGCCAGATGACCTAACACCCACTGTTCTCCTCGCCCGCGGTAGATCACTTGTAGTTGGCCCAGTGACCGGTATTGAAAGTTTTGGGTCGTCATTTTTTTGCGTCTCCTGATTGATGAGCGCGGCCATTGCCTGAGGGTTTCCGAGGCGAATGTTGGGTTCGCCGGGCGCGCTGGCGAACCGGTGCCTTCATGGCTTCAAGCTGTGCAATGCTGATCTGTTGTGGCACAAACAGGGACTTAATTTCGTTCTCCAGCCGCAGAGCAAAGACGACCTTCATGAAATTCTCAAGCGTGCCCCGCCCGCTGCCTTCAAGTTTTTTGAGCGCAGAGACGGAAATACCGCTCCTGAGCGCTAGCTCTGTTTGGAGCATGTTACGCCGTAATCGGTGCTCACGGAGGCGGTGCCCAAGTTCTGCTAGCAATTCCGATTCGGTATAAAGTATTAGAGCCATGAATACACCTATTAAGTTTAAATTTTATAGTTAAGAGTCTTTATTATACCTCTTATTTTACCAAAATCTGATATGAAAGTAGAAGAGTTTAAGAGCGCTATTTGAAGCTTATAATGGTATTTAAGATACTTTAAAGTTTTATATAAGTCTTTTATAAAATAAATCTTCCGTTTCAAACAGTTCATGAATCTGGTTTATTCGTGTTGGTTTCTTTAAGGATTTACTGTCATACTTACCTATACATCAAATTTTAAAATGTGAGGTAAAATGGAAAAACATCCGGTAGAACAATCACCTAAACTTGATTTCTCAAATTTAGATTTTGTTAAATTCGGGGAATACCTCAGTGAATATAATATTGTTGATAAACAAGGAAGATACCTTCATTGGAGCCAGCTTAAGTGGCGAGTTCCTGGTAAAGAAGCTGAACACATCTGGTATGCGGTAAAGTTCTGTAGAGATCAGGTGAAAAAAAGTACGGGCTTATTTGATAAAAGTGGGAATGAATTTAGTTTTTGTATACATGATTCACTAGAACCAAAGTTGCACAAAATTGTACAACTTGGTGCCGGTAAAGTCGCCGCAATTGCAGGATCTCAAGCATCAGATAATATTCAACAGAATTACTTAGTATCATCTTTACTGATGGAAGAAGCCATCACCAGCGCTCAATTGGAAGGTGCAGCAACTACCCGAGCTGATGCAAAAAAAATGCTAGAGGAAGAATTAGCGCCCAGCACTCCTGATGAGAGAATGATTCTGAATAATTATATGCTATTAAAGCTAGCGGATAAAAGAAAACAAGAACCCCTTACAAGGGATCTAATGCTTGAATTTCACAGAATAGCGACTAATGGTGTATCTGAAAATGAAAATATACCGGGGGAATTTAGATGCAGTAATGATATCTACATTGGAAATGATGACAATCCATTATTTTACCCGCCAAACTATGAGGAGTTAGAAAATAGGTTAGAAGAATTATGTACTTTTGCTAACGAAAATCATAATGGAGAGGATGGCAGGAGGTTTATACCACCAGTAATAAAGGCGATTATTCTTCATTTTATGATGGGGTATGAACACGCATTTAGAGACGGGAATGGCAGAACTGCAAGGGCAATATTTTATTGGTATATGCTAAAGAATGGATATGATATTTTTGAATATATTTCAATAAGCAAGGTTATCAAAGAGCAGGCTAAAGAGTATGGTATGTCATATCTTTATGTTCAGAAGGATTATGGAGATTTAACTTATTTTATCGATTTTAACGTTAATATTATTCTAAACGCATTTGATGAATTACAAGAGTATTTAAAAGTAAAGACAAAAGAATTTTATGAAATTGTCGATGTGTTGGAAAATTCAAAGTATAAAAATAAGCTAACCTTCATTCAGAAAGATTTAATTAAAAAAGGTGTAAAAGAACCTGGAAGATTGTTTAAAGTTAAATCGGTTCAAAATGTATATGATGTTAGTGAAAATACAGCTAGAAAATTACTTAGAGAGCTTGAGGCAATGAATATATTTTTTCCTATAAAAATAAGACGAACAACTTATTATATTGCCCCCGCAGATCTACGTAGTAGGCTAAATAAGATATCAAAATCGTAGGCAGAATTACTGCCTATCTGTAGCGGCCCGCATTTAAAATATGGCGGGCTCGCATTTATCCGGTTTTTTAGCTCACATTAAGTGAAAATTTGCGACACGAAGTTGTTTGTTGAAGTTGTTCCCACGGCAATGACGGAGGGAACCGCCCGTATCACCGGGTGAATCTAGGGGTCTGAATAAAGAGCGACCTTGACAATGAAACGAAACGCCACATGGCGTGGGGCATAAATCGTGAGAGGCATGCCCTTCTGGGAGCCACACCCCGGATGAGTGCTAGATAGCGGGTACGGTGAAGGTATCTGAACCTGTGATAAAGATCGTGAGTAATGACAAGCGGAAGTGGCTACTACGCTTGACCAAAACGGTAATGGAGGGGGGAAGAGTGACTATTTTCTGCACTCTCGTGATCCACATCCCTCCCGGTCAACAACAGGCATCTAACCCCGCGGACTTCACAGACGGAACGTGGAAACCCCGTATCGCTCCCCACTCCGGGGACAGTTGCCTGTAAAGGTCGCCTATGGCGGTGCGGGTTTGGGAGGTCGGAAAAAGCGAAGGCCGGGCTGTAATGGTCCGGATACGGGTTTTAACGTTACCCGACACGAAAGTGTGCCCACGTCCGACAGGTCTTACCTCGCGAGAGAGTTCGCAGAATCGTTATGAGGAGGAAAAGCAAATGACAGCAGCGGGTAAACCGGTGACTGGTGCATCCTTCGAGGCTGTTCACTGGGATGCCATCAACTGGCGGGCCATTGAACAGCAGGTGCGGCGACTGCAAATGCGTATCGCGAAGGCAACCCGGGAAAGACGCTGGGGCAAGGTGAAAGCCCTGCAATGGCTTCTGACCCATGCGTTCTCAGCCAAATTACTGGCGGTACAGCGCGTAACGAGCAATACCGGCCGTAACCCCCCCGGTGTGGATGGCCAAATCTGGAAAACCCCCACGCAGAAACTCAAGGGTGAGCAGTCATTGCAACGGCGGGGGTATCAAACCCAACCATTGAGGCGCATCTATATCCCCAAAAAGAATGGCAAACGTCGACCACTCGGCATTCCCGTTATGGCTGACCGTGCCCAGCAAGCACTTCATTTGCTGGCACTGGAACCCGTAGCAGAAATGCTGGCAGACCCAAACGCCTACGGGTTCCGGCCCGGACGGTCCGCGGCAGACGCCATTGCACAGTGTTTCAATATACTGGCACAACGCAACGCCGCCCGGTGGATCCTTGAAGAGGATATAAAAGCCTGCTTTGATCAAATCAGCCATACATGGCTTCGTGAGCATGTGCCGATGGATAAATCAGTCCTCGGAAAATGGCTGACGGCAGGCTACATGGAAGACGGCAAGGTCTACCCCACTCAGGCAGGAACACCACAGGGCGGTATCGCGTCACCGGTTCTGGCTAATATGGCACTGGACGGGCTGGAGTGGGTGGCACAACGCGCTGCCCCTCGCCAGAAAGTCTATGTCGTTAAATATGCGGATGACTGTGTGCCACGAAGGCATGCACCGGGGACGTAAGTCCCCGTGCAGCTATGCAACACAAGAGATGAGGGCAGGCCCCTCGGTGTCGGCGTACAGGCGCAGGCACCAAACCCCCCACTGCTGCTGCGTTTAAGAGACGTGGTGGTGAGCGAGATGGGAAAAGGTCGGGCATGATCCGATCAGGTAGGGATCGAAGAGACGAACGAAAGTGAACCGTTGATGATGTGTCGAAAGCGTATAGATGATGTCAAAACCATGGTGGAGTCGTTCCTGTGGGATAAGCGCAGGGGGCGACCTGTTTACTGCCTGCGCGGCATCCGGCATAAAGGCGGCGTGAAGTCGATTCAGGCTCTTGTGGGGAACGTGGGAACCTGTCACCCCGATGAGAAGGGAGAAACGCAAGTGGAGGTCCCATGAGCGCCAGAGTACCAATGCGGGGTACAGGGGCGGAGCAAGCCGTAGTAGCGTTGAAGGACCGTAATGGGTCTGGAGCAAAGGGCTTGCCCCATTGTGCTGATGGCACGACAGCAACCACGGGCGATAAAGCCGGTGGGAGGACTGCTGTAAAATCGGCAAAGCCATTTCCTGTGAGTAAGCGACAGGTGTGGGAAGCGTATAAACGAGTGAAAGCTAACCGTGGTGCGGCAGGTATTGACGGACAGACACTGGCCGGGTTTGACGAGAATGTTGCAGACAATCTCTACAAGCTATGGAACAGACTGGCTTCGGGCAGTTATATGCCGCAGGCGGTAAGGCGTGTGGAGATCCCCAAAGCTGATGGTGGTGTGCGTCCGCTCGGTATTCCTGCCGTGTCGGACAGAATCGCCCAGATGGTCGTTAAACAGGTACTTGAGCCTGTACTGGAACCTCTGTTCCATGCCGACTCGTATGGCTACCGGCCGGGGAAATCTGCTCACCAGGCGATTGCGCAGGCGAGAACACGCTGCTGGCAGTTTGACTGGGTTGTGGAAATCGATATCAAAGGCTTCTTTGATAATATTGATCATGCCCTGTTACTGAAAGCAGTGCGGCATCACACACAGGAACGCTGGTTGGTGATGTATATCGAACGCTGGCTGAAGGCGCCGGTGCAAATGCCGGATGGAAGGGTGCAGGTACGGAACAGGGGGACGCCGCAGGGCGGCGTGATTTCACCCCTGATTTCGAATCTGTTCCTGCATTATGCCTTTGATATGTGGATGAAACGTCAGTTTCCCGGCGTCCCCTTTGAAAGGTATGCCGATGATGTTGTATGCCACTGTCACAGTCAGTCGCAGGCCGAAGCACTGATAAGTAAAGCAGGCCAGCGGTTCGCGCAATGTGGGCTGGAGTTGCATCCGCAGAAGACCCGGATGGTTTACTGTAAAGATGCCGATCGACGGGGGAATTACGCAGAGACGCGCTTCGACTTTCTGGGCTATACATTCCGGCCCCGTTTGTCGAAGAATCGCTGGGGTAAGACCTTCGTTAACTTCAATCCGGCGATGAGTGCCAGAGCAGGGAAAGCAATCCGTCAGGAGGTGAGGAGTTGGGGTCTGCAAAATCGCAGTGACAAGTCCTTGTACGATCTGGCGCATATGTTCAATGCGAAAATCAGAGGCTGGATAAATTATTACGGTGCTTTTTATAAATCGGCCCTGTATCCAACGCTGAGGCAAATCGATCGCAAACTCGTGTTATGGCTGACCCGTAAACATAAGCGACTTCGGGGCCACCGGAGACGGGCCAGTCACTGGCTGGCGCGTGTTGTGCGGAGTGAAACGAGGTTGTTTGCCCACTGGCCGCTACTATGGGGGCAGGCTTCAATGGGAAGAGCCGGATGAGCGGAGACGTTCACGTCCGGTTCCGTGAGCGCCTTGGGGGGAGGTTCCCCGGGGCGACTCGACGTAACTGTAAGTTTGCGTGCTGCGCAGACGCCACGGCCCCAGATTTAACCCGTCACGAAAAGAAGCAAACAGGTTACGGGAACGTGACCCTCCCCAGTTTCCCTGACGGTCATAACGGCCTTCCGACCCGTTGACCGTGTAGTTCATCAAAAAGGCCGGGATGCCGTTATCCCACAGTGACGGATCAACCATCCCGGAATAGTGGGGCTGCATGGCGACCTGCGGGACACTGAGCTCCAGACGCAAACGGGCGAAATCCAGTGTGGCGCGGGCGTGCGGGATCTGTTTCGTCAGATCGGTGATGAGGCTGTCGTCCGCTTTACCCTGAAAAGCCGGTAATCCGCGGGTATTGACCCCATACCCTTCCAGTTGTGCGACGGTTAATACCGGCTGGAGATGGCCGTTAACCTGCCTGAATTCAATCTCGCGGCTGTCCACCCGATTCTGGTTCATGTAGACATCCACCAGATAGCGCCCGGGGGCGACATAGCCCGCGTTTTCATACGCCGAGAGATCGACATGACTGCGTTCACCGTCAGCGCCCATCAGAAACTGATGTCATTGAAAGCTACACCGCTACTTCGAGTAACATTTTCCCCCACGTTTACACTTTCTTACCATTACGTAGAAACACAACTCTCCAGCATCACAAAAGCATTACATTAGCTATTCTTATTGATTTTCAGCATTGAAGGGATTAATCGAGGATTCGTTTTGAGCCATCATCTTCAATTCACTCTGTATTGAAATTGACCGGCATTGTGCGGATATATTGAGTTGAGCTTTGAAAGGTATCCTGAGTAAACCGTTCTGTATTTGTCATACAATCTTCACAACAAACTATCGCGGTAAATCATGCGATGGCGGGATGAGAACAGTGACCAAGTAACATATACTGCTTGCTGTTTACTGTTTGAAGATATTCAGATAAATGATGACTTTTTTCTTTTTCTATCAATAAATTAATGGTAGCTTTCAATGATTATCACTCTGATTTATCTATCACTTTGAACCATATTCTGTCTATTTAGTGATAAAAAATTATTGTCATACGATAACTTTTAAAGTACTTTAGCGAAAGTTTAGTTGAACATGTATATGGAATGACACAAGATGTGTGATAAACAGGAGTTTGTAACTAATCCCAGAATCAAGCTACTCAGCTTTCTGGCTATTATTATTGCTTCCATTATGGTAATTGGTGATTTGGGGTTCCATATTGCATCTTGGTCGTTATGGCACGATACCACTCGTCAGGCCGTTCTTCAGGCGTATAGCGATCTTATGCCTGCATTAACTGCAAAAGGATTTAAGCAATCTTTATTAAGTCAGGTGCTTTATATCTCGCTGGATACGATACCTCGGATTATATCAACGTCATCTTATATATTAATTGGCATTCTGTTTTTCCGGTTTGCTAAAGGTGAAATATGGAGTAACCGTAATATTTCCGCTTCATTTATTATTGGTTTCCTGATGATTCTAGAGCAACTTCTCTACCCTGTGATTAATATGTTACAAGGAATGGCGTTATCTGTGGATTTAGTGAAAGGGCAACGGGTATTTAGTTTTTCATTTGGCGTTAATTCAGAATCTCTGTTTATTATTATGTTTGGTGTATTCCTTCTGATATTTAGCTTAATTATGCGTGAATCTAAGAAGATAAGCGATGAGCAACGTTATTTTATCTGAGAATCATCATGAGTATTATAATAAGGTTGGATGTGATCTTAGCAAAAAGGAAAGTAAAGTCTAAAGAACTGGCTGCCATTATTGGTATTACTGAGCAGAATTTATCATTGCTGAAAAATGGCAAAATAAAAGGTATCCGTATTGAGACGCTGGAAAAAATTTGTAAACATTTGCAGTGTCAACCTGGAGATATATTGGAATATGTGGAAGATGGAGAGGATAACCGCTAATACAATAAATAAAGTCATTGTGTATCTTTTGGTATCTTATAAGATAGAACTTTATATTCATTAGCCAGTTTTAAATGCATGAAAATATTAATTATTTCATGTTTTTTATCTAGCCTGTTACTCTGTGGTGTTAATGGTTCACCAATAAAGCAGGTTTCTCCTCGCGATAAGAATATATATTTCTCTCTGGGGGGATATTGTTCTGATATTCCGTGGAATGCCAGAAAGATAAAATGCATATGTAGATATTATTTACTCGATCATAAGAAATGATCTCTCTTTTTATATGGTTTTCATTTAAGTTGAATTTTTATAAAAACAGCAATTCAAGGATGTTAACAATGAATAAATTTTTTATTGTTTTATTCTCAATATTTGTGATTACAGGATGTTCTTCTATGCCACGGCTTACTGATGGCTATATTTCAACCTGTGGTTATTTTGAATGTAATGTCAAGGATATAGTTTCAGGTAGTGAAGTTAAAGTAGATAATATACCTTCTACTCCTGATATTTACCGGGATATCTCAATCCAAGATAGACAAATTATACAATCTGGTGGAAGACCACCTTTTGAAGATAAGAGTTACAGTATTGGGGGGACTTTTAAATTCTAATTTAATTTCTTTGGTTATTTCTTTATTTTTAATTAAGGTATTGTTATATGAATTTTATAAGAAAAATAGCTGTTATCCCTTTATTTACCTTATTTACTCTATTGGCGGGTTGTACATCGTGGGAAAAACCAGGGGCAACTCAGTATGAAAGAGATAGGGATTACGCTGAATGTAAAGCATTAGGTTATTCTCAATTACCATCAGACTGGACCAGCGAAGTTGTTCATTCTTTCGAGACAAAACATTTTTCTTGCAAAGATAAAGACAAGGACGAAGATAAATCCTGTAATCATTACATTACTGTGCCGAAAACTGAGGTTAAGCGTTGGGATAAAAATGAATCATCAAGGCGTTGGATAATTTCATCCTGTATGTATAAAAAAGGGTGGCATGAAGAGACGCGTTATTGGTTTTAATGTAGTCCATTTTTTTCCATCAGCAGGAGTTACCTGGAGCTGTTGCTGGTGGTTCCTCACATATTTGTCATTATTCCTTTCTAATTGCCAGTTTTAGCCCTCGGTTTTATTGATTTGAGCTACATTTATAACCTGATGGTATGCATTTGTATTTAAAATCAACAGGTGATGATTTGGTCGCTATATTTTTTTAATTAATAAAGATTCAACTATTTTCTTGCTGTAACGATTCACTGTACCTATTTATACGTTCATAAAGGTTAGGTTAAAATATTATCTTAGGATGTTTATTAACCTATTGGTTATCAACTTTTGCGAATTTTTAAAAAAAACTGTTAAAATTTGCAGGTTTTTATGATTTGGGACAAGGTCTTTATGGACAGTTGGTGAATACTTTGTTACTTTTATGGCCCGGTAGTTTAAATTGGTATTACCAATTGACTTTTGCAAAGACCGAAACAATGTTTATCCATATATACCCAATAGATTTCAAGATGGACCGCGACGGCAAGGGAGAGAATCCCCGGGAGCATAGATAACGATGTGACCGGGGTGAGCGAACGCAGCCAACAAAGAGGCAACTTGAAAGATGACGGATATATGTAGTTACCTTAAGTAGGTGCTATTGATGCAGGTGGTTTGAGCATTGTCCAGGTTTTAAACGACAAACAAAATAGCCTCATGAGACATGAGATAGGTTCTAACTGGCTTAGTTCTAACTGACTTATAGTAAATATGGCTTATAATAAAATCCGCCAACCAAAATTATCAGATGTTATTGAGCAGCGTCTTGAACATCTCATCCTTGAAGGATCTGTGCGTCCAGGGGAGAAATTGCCGCCTGAACGTGAGTTGGCGAAACAGTTTGATGTGTCACGCCCTTCACTGCGCGAAGCCATTCAGCGGTTAGAAGCTAAAGGTTTTCTTTTTCGCCGTCAGGGTGGGGGGACGTTTGTTCAGAGTAACCTTTGGCAAAGTTTCAGTGATCCACTGGTACAACTACTGGCTGGTCACCCTGAATCTCAATTTGACCTCCTTGAAACCCGCCATGCTTTGGAAGGTGTTGCTGCCTATTACGCGGCACTGCGTGGAACTGACGAAGATTTTGAACGCATTCGGCAATATCACCTTGTTATTCAACAAGCTCAGGAAAGTGGTGATGTCAATGCTGAATCTGAGGCTGTGTTGCAATATCAGCTTGTCGTTGCCGAAGCAGCGCATAATGTGGTTCTCCTTCATTTATTACGCTGTATGGCACCTATGCTGGAACAAAATATCCGGCAGAATTTTGAGTTTTTGTATACCCGCCGAGAAATGTTGACGGCTGTCAGCGATCATCGGGCGAAGATTTTTGCAGCGATAATGGCGAGGCAACCAGAGAAAGCCCGTGAGGCCTCCCATCGCCATTTAGCGTTTATTGAAGATGTCTTATTGGATCTCAGCCGCGAGCACACTCGCCGCGAGCGATCATTACGACGTCTTCAACAGCATCAGGAATAAAATTAGCTGTGTGGATCTTGAAATTTGCTGCGTCTGCATAGCTAAGTTGAGTCCCTTTACTGAGGGCACTAGCGGCAACAACAGTGAGGGCCTATCTTCCAGTCATGACCGGCTGAACGTCAAAGGGTATGACGGGAAGGTAGGCTCCAAAACAATCATTAGAAACAGATAACAGATAAGGAATACACCATGTCAGACATTTTGAAAAATGACGTGGATCCGATCGAAACTCGCGACTGGTTACAGGCGATCGAATCGGTCATCCGTGAAGAGGGTGTTGATCGTGCCCAGTTCTTGATTGATCAGGTACTGAACGAAGCACGTAAAGGTGGCGTGAATGTTGCGGCCGGTGCTGCTAACCGCGATTATATCAACACCATTGCTGTTGAGGATGAGCCTGCTTACCCTGGCAATCTGGATTTGGAGCGTCGTATTCGCTCTACTATTCGTTGGAATGCTGTGATGACTGTGCTACGGGCATCTAAAAAAGATCTGGAATTAGGTGGTCACATGGCTTCATTCCAGTCTTCAGCAACCATGTATGAAGTTTGTTTCAACCATTTCTTCCGTGCCCGTAATGAAAATGACGGCGGTGATTTGGTTTATTTCCAAGGTCATATCTCTCCAGGTGTCTACGCTCGTGCTTTCCTTGAAGGCCGTTTAACTGAGGAGCAGATGAATAATTTCCGTCAGGAAATTCATGGCAATGGTCTCTCTTCTTATCCGCATCCAAAATTGATGCCTGAATTCTGGCAGTTCCCAACTGTTTCAATGGGATTGGGGCCAATCGGTGCGATTTATCAGGCTAAGTTCCTGAAATATCTGGAACACCGTGGTCTGAAAGATACCTCCAAGCAGACCGTTTATGCCTTCTTGGGCGATGGTGAAATGGATGAGCCAGAATCCAAAGGTGCGATCACTATCGCAACCCGCGAGAAACTGGATAATTTGGTATTTGTTATCAACTGTAACCTGCAACGTCTGGATGGTCCAGTTACGGGTAATGGCAAAATCGTTAATGAGCTAGAAGGCATTTTTGATGGCGCAGGTTGGCAGGTTATTAAAGTGCTTTGGGGCGATCGTTGGGATGAACTGTTGCGTAAAGATACCAGCGGTAAATTGATCCAAGTGATGAACGAAACGCTAGACGGTGATTACCAGACATTTAAATCCAAAGATGGCGCTTATGTGCGTCAGCATTTCTTTGGTCGTTACCCAGAGACCGCTGAATTAGTTAAAGATATGACCGATGACCAGATTTGGGCGTTGAACCGTGGTGGTCATGATCCTAAGAAAGTCTTTGCTGCTTTGAAAAAAGCGCAAGAAACTACCGGCAAACCAACGGTTATCTTGGCTCAGACCATCAAAGGTTACGGTATGGGTGATACGGCGGAAGGTAAAAACATCGCTCATCAGGTTAAGAAGATGAATATGGAAGGCGTTCGCCATTTCCGTGATCGTTTTAATGTACCTGTGGCTGATGATCAACTCGAAAAGCTGCCTTATGTGACGTTTGATAAAGACTCTGAAGAGTACAAATATTTGCATGAGCATCGTGCAGCGCTAGGGGGTTATCTGCCAAGCCGTCGTACTCATTTTGAAGAGAAGCTGGAACTGCCAACGCTGGAAGATTTTGGTGCGTTGCTGGAAGAACAGAACAAAGAGATTTCTACCACTATCGCTTTTGTTCGTGCCTTGAACGTGATGTTGAAGAACAAGTCAATCAAAGATCGTCTGGTGCCAATCATTGCTGATGAAGCGCGTACATTTGGTATGGAAGGTCTGTTCCGTCAGATCGGCATCTACAGCTCTAACGGCCAGCAGTATACTCCGCAGGACCGTGAACAGGTTGCTTACTATAAAGAAGACTCTAAAGGCCAGATTCTGCAAGAAGGCATCAATGAATTGGGTGCCGGTTCATCATGGCTGGCGGCAGCAACGTCTTACAGCACCAATAACCTGCCAATGATTCCGTTCTACATCTACTACTCTATGTTCGGGTTCCAACGTATTGGCGACCTGTGCTGGGCAGCAGGTGACCAACAGGCTCGTGGCTTCCTGATTGGGGGGACTTCCGGCCGTACAACCTTGAATGGTGAAGGTCTGCAACACGAAGATGGACACAGCCACATTCAGTCTCTGACTATCCCTAACTGCATCTCTTATGATCCGGCATTTGCTTATGAAGTTGCTGTGATTATGCATGATGGTTTAGAGCGTATGTATGGTGAGAAACAAGAGAACATTTACTACTACATCACCACGCTGAACGAAAACTACCACATGCCGGCGATGCCACAAGGTGCAGAAGAAGGTATCCGTAAAGGTATCTATAAGCTGGAAAGCTTGGAAGGCAGCAAAGGTAAAGTTCAGCTATTAGGTTCTGGTTCTATTCTGCGTCATGTTCGTGAAGCGGCACAGATTCTGGCTAACGATTATGGTGTGGGTTCTGATGTGTACAGCGTGACCTCATTCACTGAACTGGCTCGTGATGGTCAGGATTGTGAACGTTGGAACATGTTGCACCCAACAGAAACGCCACGTGTACCTTATGTTGCTCAGATCATGAATGAAGCACCAGCAGTGGCTTCTACTGATTATATGAAGTTGTTCGCAGAACAAATTCGTAACTTCATCCCTGCAAGTGAATTCCGCGTATTGGGTACTGACGGTTTCGGTCGTTCCGATAGCCGTGAAAACCTGCGTCATCATTTTGAAGTTGATGCTTCTTACGTGGTAGTTGCTGCTTTGGGTGAATTGGCTAAGCGCGGCGAAATCGCTGTGAGTGTTGTGGAAGAAGCAATCAACAAATACAACATTAACCCAGAAAAAGTTAACCCGCGTCTGGCATAAGAGGTAAAGAATCAATGGCTATCAAAATTAAGGTACCGGATATCGGTGCGGACGAAGTTGAAGTCACCGAAATCATGGTGAAAGTTGGCGATACAGTGGAAGCTGAGCAATCGCTGATCACCGTGGAAGGTGATAAGGCTTCGATGGAAGTTCCATCCCCACAGGCGGGTGTTGTTAAAGAGATCATCATTGCGGTTGGCGATAAAGTTGAAACCGACAAACTGATTATGATTTTTGATTCCGCGGAAGGTGCTGTAGAAGCTGCGCCAGCGGAAGCGCCAGCAGCGGTAACATTGTCTTCGCGTATGGCAGAGCCAGAACCCGTAGCTTCTGCGGCTATGAAGGTTCATGTACCGGATATCGGCGGTGATGAGGTCGAAGTTACCGAAGTGATGGTGAAAGTTGGCGATGCAGTGGAAGCTGAACAATCGTTGATCACCGTAGAGGGCGATAAAGCCTCTATGGAAGTCCCCGCGCCATTCGCCGGTATCGTTAAAGAAATTCAAATCAAAGCCGGTGATAAAGTGGAAACCGGTTCTATGATCATGGTATTCGAAGTCGCGGGTGCAGCACCTGTTGCTCCGGTTGCCTCTGCGCCAGCTCCAACTGCTGAACCAGAGAAAGCAGCAGTACCGGTTATTGCTAGCAGAAGCTTCGCAGAAGAAGACAAAAATGATTTCGCTGAAAATAGCGCTTATGTTCATGCAACGCCGGTGATCCGTCGCCTCGCGCGTGAATTCGGCGTTAACTTGGCTAAAGTGAAAGGTACAGGGCGTAAAGGCCGTGTTCTGCGTGAAGATGTTCAGGCTTACGTGAAAGACGCGGTTAAACGTGCAGAATCGGCTCCTGCATCAGCCGGTGGTGGTCTGCCGGGTATGTTGCCTTGGCCGAAAGTGGATTTCAGCAAATTTGGTGAAATTGAAGAAGTTGAGCTGGGTCGTATTCAGAAAATCTCTGGTGCTAACCTGAGCCGTAACTGGGTGGTGATCCCACATGTTACACAGTTCGACGAAACGGATATCACTGAAGTTGAAAACTTCCGTAAACAGCAGAATCAGGAAGCTGAGAAGAAACAGCTTGGCGTGAAGATTACTCCGCTAGTATTCATCATAAAAGCGGTAGCAAAAGCGCTGGAAGAGATGCCGCGCTTTAACAGCTCTATCTCGGAAGATGGTCAGAAACTGACGCTGAAAAAATACATCAACATTGGTGTGGCAGTTGATACACCTAATGGTCTGGTGGTTCCAGTGTTCCGTGATGTTAATAAGAAGGGCATCATTGAATTGTCCCGCGAGCTGACTGAGATGTCTAAGAAAGCGCGTGCAGGCAAACTGACCGCATCTGATATGCAGGGGGGATGCTTCACTATTTCAAGTCTGGGGGGTATCGGTGGCACAGCATTCACGCCAATCGTTAATGCACCAGAAGTGGCTATCCTGGGCGTATCCCGCTCATCAATGAAGCCAGTATGGAATGGTAAAGAGTTTGTTCCACGCCTGATGCTACCTCTGTCACTCTCTTTCGATCACCGTGTGATCGATGGTGCTGATGGTGCGCGTTTCATCACATTTATTAATCATGCGATGAGCGATATCCGCCGTCTGGTGATGTAATCTCAAAGGCCGGCCATGTGCCGGCCTGATTGTTATTGCGGTGACAGAGAGACAGCTTACATCTGGTGAGTTTGTTGCGAGTTCTGTCACGTTAACGCACTTTTCAGGTTATTAACAATTCTGTAAACTGCTCGCGGTGTGTAGGTCCCGGTGGAATATATCGTTTTTGGCGCCTGACCCGCCGGACAAACAATTAAGAGGTCATGATGAGTACTGAAATTAAAGCCCAAGTAGTGGTACTTGGGGCAGGTCCAGCAGGGTATTCTGCTGCTTTTCGTTGCGCGGATTTAGGTTTAGAAACCGTTCTGGTGGAACGTTACTCTACCTTAGGTGGTGTTTGTCTTAACGTTGGTTGTATCCCTTCCAAGGCATTGCTGCATGTAGCAAAAGTGATTGAGGAAGCTAAGGCGCTGGCAGATCATGGCATCGTTTTTGGTGAACCCAAAACTGACATCGAAAAAGTCCGTGTTTGGAAAGAAAAAGTTATTAATCAGCTAACCGGTGGTTTGGCTGGTATGGCTAAAGGCCGCAAAGTTAAAGTGGTTAATGGTTTTGGTAAATTTACAGGGGCGAACACGCTGGTTGTTGAAGGTGAAGGTGGCGCAACAACGATTAATTTTGATAACGCCATTATTGCCGCGGGCTCCCGTCCTATCCAACTGCCATTTATTCCTCATGATGACCCGCGCGTTTGGGATTCTACCGATGCTTTGGCGCTGACTACGGTTCCTGGCCGCTTGTTGGTCATGGGCGGTGGTATTATCGGTCTGGAAATGGGAACCGTTTACCACGCTCTGGGCTCTCAGATTGATGTTGTTGAAATGTTGGATCAGGTTATTCCTGCGGCTGATAAAGACGTGGTGAAAGTCTTTACCAAACGTATCAGCAAACAATTCAATCTGATGCTGGAAACCAAAGTTACCGTGGTAGAAGCCAAAGAAGATGGTATCTACGTCACGATGGAAGGCAAAAACGCACCAGCAGAACCACAGCGTTATGACGCGGTTCTGGTTGCTATCGGTCGTGTACCTAACGGTAAAATGCTGGATGCAGGTAAAGCCGGTGTTGACGTTGATGACCGCGGCTTTATCCATGTTGATAAGCAAATGCGCACCAATGTACCGCACATCTTTGCTATTGGTGACATCGTTGGTCAGCCGATGTTGGCGCATAAAGGTGTTCATGAAGGTCACGTTGCGGCGGAAGTTATTTCGGGTAAGAAACACTACTTTGATCCAAAAGTGATTCCATCCATTGCTTACACTGAACCAGAAGTTGCATGGGTTGGCCTGACTGAGAAAGAAGCGAAAGAGAAAGGCATTAGCTATGAAACGGCTACTTTCCCGTGGGCAGCTTCTGGCCGCGCAATTGCTTCTGATTGTGCTGACGGTATGACCAAATTGATTTTCGATAAAGAAAGTAATCGTATTATCGGTGGTGCTATTGTGGGTACTAACGGTGGTGAATTGTTGGGTGAAATCGGTCTGGCAATTGAAATGGGTTGTGATGCGGAAGATATCGCATTGACTA
This sequence comes from Photorhabdus sp. RW14-46, assembly GCF_963887965.1. Classification (NCBI taxonomy): domain Bacteria; kingdom Pseudomonadati; phylum Pseudomonadota; class Gammaproteobacteria; order Enterobacterales; family Morganellaceae; genus Photorhabdus; species Photorhabdus sp. RW14-46. The sequence continues at coordinate 38,364 of NZ_CAWPHH010000018.1, forward strand.
TCCATGCTCACCCAACGTTGCATGAGTCGGTAGGTCTGGCTGCTGAAGTCTTTGAAGGCAGTATTACTGATTTGCCAAATGCGAAAGCGAAGAAAAAGAAATAATTTCTTAAATCGATCAATCTATTAATGTAATTTACCGAAGCGGCTTTCATTTATTGAAAGCCGTTTTTTTATCTGGTATGACCTGTTTGAGGAGACTCAATATAAAAAGTATGGTTTTTGTGGGTGCTACTGGCAAAAATCAGCGGAATAATCTGTTTTAATAGCTTTGTCTGCTGTTAATTCAGAATATTACTATCAGTTAATGTTACTTTTCTGTGAACGAATTAACATCGTATTCAAATTTTGGTATGCTGAGCGCCCGAAGCTGGGCATAACTTGTTTTGCACTTGTTAAGTTATGCTGGCAATCCTCTGACCTGGCACCCGAAACCATAACTAACAACCTGTTTCAGGAGGGGCTATTTGTTGCGAAAACACATATTGTTACGCAAAGATAATAGCTTGGTGAGGCAGGTTCTAAGGCGGGTGCAGAGCCGGGTAGATAAAATGACAATGAGAGCGAGGAGAAAGTCGTGCTAGAAGAATACCGCAAGCACGTAGCCGAGCGTGCAGCCCAAGGTGTCGTCCCTAAACCATTGGACGCGACACAAGCGGCGGCGCTGGTTGAGTTACTGAAGAGCCCACCAAAAGGTGAAGAAGATTTCCTGTTAGATTTGCTGATTAACCGTATTCCCCCTGGCGTTGATGAAGCGGCTTATGTAAAAGCCGGTTTTCTTGCCGCCATTGTGAAAGATGAAACCATTTCACCGCTAATTACGCCAGAAAAGGCGGTTGAGCTGCTTGGAACGATGCAAGGTGGTTATAATATTCATCCTTTGATTGATGCTTTGGATAATGAAAAACTGGCTCCAATTGCAGCTAAAGCGCTCTCTCATACTTTGTTGATGTTTGATAACTTCTATGATGTAGAAGAAAAAGCAAAAGCAGGTAATCCACAAGCCAAACAAATTATGCAATCTTGGGCTGATGCGCAGTGGTATCTGGAACGCCCTGAATTGGCAGAAAAAATTACAGTCACGGTATTTAAAGTGACGGGTGAAACAAACACTGACGACTTATCTCCTGCGCAGGATGCATGGTCACGCCCTGATATTCCGCTGCATGCTCTGGCAATGTTGAAAAATGCTCGCGAAGGGATTGTCCCGGATCAAGCTGGTGTTATTGGTCCAATCAAACAGATTGAAGAGCTGAATAAGAAAGGCTATCCGCTGGCTTATGTCGGTGATGTGGTTGGTACAGGTTCTTCCCGCAAATCGGCCACTAACTCAGTATTATGGTTTATGGGCGACGATATTCCCTTTGTGCCAAATAAACGTGGTGGCGGTGTCGTTCTGGGCGGTAAAATTGCGCCAATCTTCTTCAATACGATGGAAGATGCCGGTGCGCTGCCAATTGAGCTGGATGTGAACAAATTAAATATGGGGGAGGTAATTGATATCTACCCATATAAAGGGGAAGTACGTCACCACGAAACCAATGAGTTACTGGCTGAATTTGAACTGAAAACAGATGTATTGTTGGATGAAGTGCGTGCGGGTGGCCGTATTCCACTGATTATCGGCCGTGGTTTGACCAGTAAGGCGCGTGAGTCTCTTGGTTTACCCCCCAGTGATGTCTTCCGTCAGGCGAAAGCGGTTGAAGAAAGTCGTCGCGGTTTCTCCTTGGCTCAGAAAATGGTTGGTCGGGCATGTGGCACTGTGGGTATTCGCCCTGGTGAATACTGTGAACCTAAAATGACCTCTGTTGGTTCTCAGGATACAACTGGCCCAATGACCCGTGACGAACTGAAAGATCTGGCGTGTTTGGGTTTCTCTGCGGATCTGGTAATGCAGTCATTCTGCCATACGGCGGCTTATCCTAAGCCAGTTGACGTCACTACTCACCATACCTTGCCTGATTTCATCATGAATCGTGGCGGTGTTTCTCTGCGTCCGGGTGATGGCATTATTCACTCATGGCTGAACCGTATGCTGTTGCCTGATACCGTTGGTACCGGTGGTGATTCTCATACGCGTTTCCCGATTGGTATTTCCTTCCCGGCGGGTTCTGGTCTGGTAGCGTTTGCTGCTGCGACGGGGGTGATGCCTTTGGATATGCCAGAATCGGTGCTGGTTCGTTTTAAAGGGCAGATGCAGCCCGGTATTACTCTGCGTGATTTGGTTCATGCGATTCCTTACTATGCGATTCAGCAAGGTCTTCTGACGGTTGAAAAGAAAGGTAAGAAAAACATCTTCTCTGGCCGTATTCTCGAAATCGAAGGTTTGCCAGATCTGAAAGTTGAGCAGGCATTTGAGCTGGCGGATGCTTCTGCGGAGCGCTCTGCGGCGGGCTGTACCATTAAATTGGATAAAGCACCGATTATTGAATACCTGCAATCCAATATTGTGCTGCTGAAATGGATGATTGCCGAAGGTTATGGTGATCGCCGTACTTTAGAGCGTCGTGTAACGGGCATGGAGAATTGGCTGAAAGATCCTCAATTGTTGGAAGCTGATGCTGATGCAGAATATGCCGCAGCTATTGAAATCGATCTGGCTGAAATCAAACAACCTATTCTGTGTGCACCGAACGATCCCGATGATGCCCGTTTACTGTCTGATGTGGCTAACAGTAAAATCGATGAGGTTTTTATCGGTTCTTGTATGACTAACATTGGTCATTTCCGTGCAGCCGGTAAATTATTGGATCAACATAAAGGTCAATTACCAACTCGCTTGTGGGTTGCTCCGCCAACGAAAATGGATGCAGCTCAACTCACAGAGGAAGGTTATTACAGCATCTTTGGTAAGAGTGGGGCACGGGTTGAAATTCCTGGCTGTTCCTTGTGTATGGGTAACCAAGCCCGCGTTGCTGACGGTGTAACTGTGGTCTCCACTTCGACTCGTAACTTCCCGAATCGTCTGGGGACGGGGGCGAATGTTTACCTGGCATCGGCTGAACTGGCGGCTGTGGCTTCTTTGTTGGGACGTTTACCTACACCGGAAGAGTACCAGCAATTTATGGCTAAAGTTGATGAGACTGCGGAAGATACTTACCGTTATCTCAATTTTGATCAACTGAACCAATACACTGAAAAAGCGGATGATGTGATTTTCCAAACCACGGTGTAATTGCGATACCAATGAATGGGAGGTAAAAACCTCCCATTTTAGATAATGATAAAACGAGTGTTAGTTAAGAAAATTCGTTTTTTGCCCGTTAGTGTGGCTTTAAATACTGGAAAAAAGACAAGCATATCATGAAAAAAAATAAAAACTTTAATCATTAAAGGTAAAAAAACAGTGATTAAGGATTTTTTAAAGGAGGTAAAAAGTTTCATTCTATAACTGATATTAAAAGAGAAAACATTAGGAAGAACGGATTTTAAATTGATTGAAGTGATAAAATAACAATATTAACCGCATTAAAAAATTAACAATGAAAAAAGAAAAAGCGTTTAGTAGTATTAAAAACCATTAAATAAATTGGATTTTATTTTAATGCTATTAATAAACCTGTTACTCTTTATGGTTTTAAGCCTAAAAAAATAAAAACAGAAAAAACCTAATTATCGGCATAATAAAATCCCAAAATACATGATTTTACAGCATACAGATCGGGTTAATTTCAGTGCTATTATGTTGCATTTATTATGCAAAACCATGATAATTTAAATACTCCTTAAATACTCCTTAAATACTCCTTAAATACTCCTTAAATACTCCTTAAATACTCCTTAAATACTCCTTAAATACTCCTTAAATACTCCTTAAATACTCCTTAAATACTCCTTAAATACTCCGGTTTAAACTGGTTTTATATTGTTTTAACCCATCCGGTTGTTATATCTTTTTAATCATTTTCAATGATATATACCGTTATCCTCCAAGTTGCCTCTTTGTTGGCTGCACTCGCTCACCCCGGTCACATCGTTATCTATGCTCCCGGGGGTTCACTCCCTTGCCGTCGCGATGCATCTTGAAATCCATAAGGTATAATTATTGATTAAATATTTAAATTCCCCATGAAAAGATGCGTAATTTTATTTCTACCAATAATCGGCGTACCTAATTATTCTTAGACGTGCCGACAATATTCATTATGTTGAACATTGATTAGCAGATGGTTATTTACCATAAATGAAAATTACACTTCATAATCAAAGACGATGATATCAGCGACCGAATCTATAAGGAGATCTTTTAATTTATCATGCGCTGGGTGAGGCAAATAGTTTGCAATAGCTTTATGATCATCAAATGTCATGGTGATAGCATGTGTAAAACCTTTTTTTTGTTTTCACTACTTACATGACTTCCCCACTCGATAGAAGAAATGCCTTTGATCTGATGCTGCATGGAAATAGCGGTATCTCTTATCGTCGTTAATTGTTGTTGTTTTATCTCGGATGTGAATTTTAACAAAAGAATATGGCGTATCATAATGGCTCCTGAAAGGTGTTTTTGTTTTTGCTGACAAGATAGAAAATAAATTGTTCTATTACAAGATCCTTGAATATATCTCATCAATTAGTGGATGTGTATTCGATTTTGCTGTTTTTGTTTCTCTGAGATATTATTAATTATAGTGTATTTGCCTATATTTGCACTGAGGCTGGACTCTCCTCCGATGAAAGCCATCGCGGACACAAACCTCAAGAATAACTTGGGGGTGTATATTTCGGTTATCCCGGTGAAAACCATGCCGTTGTGTCAGCATAGAGGCTTTAATCTCCCACTTCTTGGCAGTTTGTGGGCTGATTTTGAGGCGGAATTGCCAGGAGATATTAAAATGGAAAGAACGCACCAGAGGTAATGATGGAATACGAATTTTTGCTGGATGTCACTGGACTGGTGACTAGCCGGTTCTCGATGGATCACGAAGCTATTGGTCAGTGGCTGAATGAAGAAGTTAAAGGTGATTTGGCGGTGATAGATAAGATTGCCTCAGCGTTGGCCGAAATTAAAGGTAGTGAACGTCAATGGCAACTTGTAGGTCATGAATATACGCTGTTAATGGATGACGAAGAAGTTATGGTTCGTGCCAATCAGCTTGAGTTTGAAACTGATTCGATGGAGGAGGGCATGAGTTATTACGATAAGGAGAGCCTGGCTTTTTGCGGTACCAAGGATTTTATTGATATGTTGGCCGATTATCGGGATTTTATTTTGCAAAAGTACGATTGGTGAGAGGCTGTATATAGACAAAAATAATTCTCTGGCACGATAGGTTTTTTTCTTACTGTTATATGGTTGCTATGAAGGATAGTCATCGAGTAATTTTACTCAATGGTAGGTTAAATAGTTAAAGAATCAAGGTGGTTTTAAATGGAAGATATCAATCTGTCTGGTGGCATTAATGAAGCTACAAGTTGGCTTATTAATCATCAGGATTTAATTATTCAATATCTGGTCAATGCTGTTGCTGCTATTCTCATTCTTGTTCTGGGATTGATGGCGGCGAAACTCATTAGTAAGGGTGTAAAAAGAGTTATGTCATTGCGTGGCATTGATGTAACGGTATCAGATTTCCTGGCTGCTGTTGTTCGTTATTTGATTATTGCGTTCACTATTATTGCAGTTTTGGGCAAATTAGGTGTTCAGACGGCTTCTGTCATTGCGGTTATTGGTGCGGCTGGTTTAGCTGTTGGTTTAGCTTTACAAGGTTCTTTGTCCAATTTTGCCGCAGGGGTATTGTTAGTGGCTTTTCGTCCAATCCGTGCGGGTGAATATGTTATTCTGGGCGCGGTTGAAGGCACTGTTGTTCAAGTGCAGATTTTCTCTACTACATTGCGTACAGCAGATGACAGAATTATCGTGATCCCGAATGGGAAAATTATTGCAGATAATGTTATTAATACCAGCCGTGAACCGAATCGTCGAACCCAGATTATGGTCGGTGTGGCGTATAATGCGGATATTGACGAAGTTAAAAAAGTATTAGGCAATGTTATTGCCGCAGACAATCGTATTCAGCATGAAAAAGGCGTGACGATTCGTTTGCATGAAATGGCTCCCTCTTCACTGAATTTTATTGTGCGTGTATGGACCACCAATGGTGATGCTTGGGAGGTTTATTGGGATTTGATGGAGGACTTTAAACGCACATTGGATAAACACAATATCAGTATTCCTTATCCGCAAATGGATGTTTATTTGCATCAGAACCAAGCTGTGTCGCAGAATAGGGTGAGCGATTAAAGTTTGATTATCATCACGATCCTCTTCGCATATATTAAGGTATCGATGTTGGCGTTATTATTGGCAGAATTCAGTCCGGTTGGTGATTTATTGATTTTGTGATCGTTCAGACCGGATTGAGTTACTGCGAAATAATCCCTTATTTTTAACAACCATCTGGTTGTTTTATACCCTATGGATTTCAAGATGGATCGCGACGGTAAGGGAGCGAATCCCCGGGAGCATAGACAACTATGTGACCGGGGTGAGTGAGCGCAGCCAACAAAGAGGCAACTTGAAAGATAACGGGTATATCTCGGTATGATGATATTGTTGAGTTAAATAGAGAGACTAATAACCTATCCCATTAGGCTGTTTTATTTGCCATTGTTTGCAATAATTACGCCTATTGGGATAGACTCTGATATTGATAGTTAAATACCAGTCGTTTAAAAAGGTTCTATTTCTTTTGTCATCCATAATACTGTATTAGAACCATCTATTTGCAAATCAATGGGTTTATACCCAATTTTCATATAAAATCGCAAAATATATTCATTGTTTTTATAGAGTTGTATCGCCAAGCCAACATTTTTTACGTTAAGTCGTTGATAACAAATTTCTTCTAATTTGCGAGAGAGAGGAAGTGCTATGCCATTTCTCCTCCACTTTGGATTAACCCAAAGGTCATGGAGTTCAATAATTCCCTGGTCATTAAATGATGTGCGTTCAGATATTAAGAGAATATGTGCCATACCGACAAACTCTGTATTATGACTACATAGTATAACTATTCTCTTTGATTCTTTAATCTCACTCTGGCATAACTTAAGGTATTCAATAGGTCTTAATTCTCCTGAGTTCACCATTATATCATGTATATCAACGATTTCTTCATTGCTCAATTTTGATTCTACAAAAGTGAATTTATTCATTTCAGTTTTATTAAAGTTAGTGTTTTTATTGTTATTTCCCATCATAAAACTCCAGAAATTGTATTAAGTAGCTTGTCAGTTCCGCAACATGCTAATATATCTGAGTACATTTTATTATGTTTCCTGTTACTTACTCTCGTTTGTGGGCATCCACCGTGACATAAATGAAACCACTGGCAATTTTTCATGTTGTTATTATTAGTGATTTCTTCTTTTTCTGATTTTTCATAATGTATAGAATTCTCTAACAATGTTTTTAAATCATTATCTAGCAATGAACCATAGTAAAAATTTTCGCTTCCGACGTATTTATCACATGCAGATACGGTTGCATTTGGCTCAATTGTAACAACTTCTTGATGGCATTTTTCTGACCAATAACATGACATCAGAACATTACTAGCACCTTTCAAAACACCAACAAATGAGTTAAATAAAGGAATGTTAATTGTGTCTTTATATTCCTTCCACCAAATTAGAAATAGTTCCGAGAGAAAGTCCATGTATTCGAAGTAATTGACATAACTGTCACCTGGAGACTCTCCTGGAAGCAACCTGTTATCTGGAACGATATCCAGAAAAACAAGATCATTGAGGTTTATTCTTGCAAAATAGCTTAATAGTTCTCTTTTATTTGCTTCAAGAATAAGCCGATCAACGACAACTAGCCCTCCATATTTAATATTGTTATTTCTAAATGTTTGTATTGTTTTTTCTATTCTTTTCGAAGTACCAACGCCTTTTAGATCAACTCTTCTGCTATCATTAATTTCGGGGTGACCATCAAGACTTATTCCAACACTAATATTCAATCTTTTTATCAATGCTATCCATTTTTCACTGATATTCACAGCATTTGTTTGTATCGCATTGGTAACGAATTGGTTATCTCTCTTAATATGTTGTTGTAACCAAATGAATTTTATGAAAAATTCAGGTCTTAATCTTGTAACTTCACCGCCATGCCATACAAATTCAATTCTAATTAAATCAGGAATATCGAGGATCCTTTTCGTCATAGCAACTAAACTGCTAAAACTCATGGTATTATTTTTCCCTTCAGCCCATGAATGGCAGTAGGAACATCTTAGATTGCATAATCTGGTCGCTTTGGTAACAACAACAAGTTTGTTAGATCCCAACGGTTTTGCTTTTATTTTTTTCTGCATTTCATTTTCATAAATTTCTATTTCCTCATCAGAAAGGATATCTTGGATTGGAATTTTCTTTATATCTTCATATGCGTATAGTTCCTGAGGGATTTTAGGTCTTTTTTTAGTGTAATTAGTACTCATATCGCTATTTACATCTATATTTCTTACTTCTATTTTTTCGTTCATCTTAACCTCTCTTTTAAGTGTTATTTTTGTAGATGGTTTTTATTCAAACTGTGTAAAGTTATTAATACGCATATACAGTACATCAGTATTGAGAATGTAAAATGATAAATAAAATAGCGTTAATGGGATTAATTTTAGGTATAGGTACTGACTACCAATGCCGTTGTTTAAGTTAAATTGTTAGTGTTTAGAATCTAAAGGTCCATTGAGAAAGCTCAGGATAATTTTCGTATTCTGATTTATCTCTGTTATCATTAATCTCTCTATTATCTTTATTTTTACTATTCTCCCCCGGAGGGGATAATTTAGCATCATGATTTTTTGTAGATACGTTCATATGCAACCCCATTTTCTATTGGCTTGATAGTCAGTAATTAAAGAGTAGTTAATGTTGCGAATAAATTCCAATAATCCATGGTTTTTTTATGGTTGTCTCATTTTATAAAGTAAGCGGTTAAGTGTTTGCAATTTATCGTAACAGGTTATTTTTTTATGTGGTTATCATTAAGAGGTTTATGGCAAGATTCGATATTGGTAATATTTGATTTCTGTATTAATATGATATTAAATTGTTTTAGATTGGTTTAGTATCTTTTCAGCATTGCTTCGGAAAAAATAGTTATTTATGATAGTGAGTGCCGCCAGTAATAATGATTGCTAATATAATTCAATCGATAATTTATTTCTTTTAATTTTTACAGAATTAAGGGTTTATTAATGTTTTGAATGGGTATTAGCTTGATTTTTTTGAATTAATAAAATGATTTTCCTGTAAGAATCTGATTTTTGGTTGGTTATTAAAATTTCTTATGATCGATTAGAAACATTTATTTCCTCTAATGAGCTATTCTTCTTAATATTCTGAACATTGAAATAGCAAAGTGAATAATTATTGAGGAGTTTTTTTATGTTATCGACATTTGTGCAGGGTTTTTTTCTTAGCGCAGCAATGATTTTGCCTCTTGGCCCACAAAATGCCTTTGTCATGCAGCAAGGTAGCAGGAGACAATTTCATTTGATGAGCGCAACTTTGTGCGCGATCAGTGATGGTTTTCTGATTGGTGTCGGTGTATTTGGTGGTAGTGCATTACTTAGTCAGTCAACTTTACTCTTGCAATTTGTCACCTGGGGAGGTGTTGCTTTTTTATTCTGGTATGGATGGGGGGCCTTACGTGTGGTTTTGTTTGCCAATGTTGAATTGGCGCAGGTAAATAATTCAGTAAAAAACCGTTGGCGGGTAGTTGCGATCATCTTTGCGGTCACTTGGTTAAATCCGCATGTTTATTTAGATACCATTGTTGTTCTGGGTAGTATTGGTGGTCAGTTATCTTCAGACCTCAGGCCTTGGTTTACTTTTGGGGCGGCAAGTGCTTCTGTTAGTTGGTTTTTTTCTCTGTCATTGCTGGCTGCATGGTTTTCCCCTGTGCTAAGTAAGCCGCTTTCTCAACGGATTATTAATGGGTTTATTTGTATCATAATGTGGTATATCGCATGGCAACTTGCTAAGCAGGGATTGCTAATTTCTGATTAAGCTGAACACTTCTTTGCATACACTCTCTGTGTTAGTGTTTTATTCATCCCATGTATATTTCGGTTTTTCCGTGGGATGAACATTTTCTGTAACAGGTTTTCTTCGGAGGTTGTGTGAAATTAAAATCATTGGGGTTGGCCGCCATGTTAAGTGCCGGGGTGCCACTTGCTGCACAGGCTGCTGATTTACCCGGAGTCCCTCATGTTATTACTTCTGGTAATGCGGTAGTGAAAGCAGAACCGGATATAGCAACATTGCTGATTAACGTCAATATTGCGGCTAAAGATGCTTCTGGGGCTAAAAAGCAGGTTGATGAACTGGTTGCTAAGTATTTTGATTTTCTGAAAAATCACGGTATTGAAAAGAAAGATATTGATGCTGCGAATTTGCGTACTCAGCCTGATTATGAGTACGATAATGTATCGGGCAAATCGGTGCTGAAAGGCTATCGTGCGATCCGTTCAGTGGAGGTGAAGGTTCGTAAGTTAGATCAACTTAATGATCTGCTAGATGGTGCATTAAAAGCGGGTTTGAATGAAATCGTATCTGTTCAGTTTGGTGTGGACAATCCGCAAAAATATCGTGATGAAGCCCGCCAGAAAGCGATTGAGAATGCAATTGAACAAGCTGGTGCCTTGGCGAAAGGCTTTAATAGCAAAGTTGGCTCGATATACAGTATCAATTACCGAGCACCAGAGGTGATTGATCACATGAAGTATCGCAATACTGATGTGATGATGTCGGGAGGTGCTGCTGCTGGAGTGGGTGAAACTTACCAGCAGGATAGCATCAACTTCAGCGATCAGGTTGATGTGGTTTTTGAGCTCAAACCTTAATTAATATCATCTTGTCTTAACATCTGACGCCCAAGTTTCAACAGGGCGTCAGTCACTTTTTTCATAGTCCTGCTTTCCGGTGCAAAACGATGCCAGTAGAGCATCCGGCGCTGACATAAACCCGGTGTCAGGTCGATCAGTTCACCATTTTTCAATTCTTGATCAATCTGCAAATGTGGGATCATACAACAAGTGGAACCCTGTTTTGCCAGTTGTACAAAGGCTTCAGATGAGTTGACGATATGACATGGAACGCTACCCGGTGATAATTCGAAGTTCTGTTGTAAAAATGCCTGATGCATATCATCCAGATGGTCGAATGCAACTGCTGGGGCTTTTAGTAACGCCGAACGGGTAACCCCATTTGGGAAATGGCGGGTCGCAAATTCTGGTGAGGCGACAAACAGATAATCCAGTGCGCCTAGTTTATCAATCAGACAACTGGGTAAAGGCTGTGGTTGAATACTGACTGCGCCAACGACTTCACCTCTTCTTAGCTGTTCTTGAGTCCGAGTTTCATCTTCAACTTGAATATTGAGTCGGATAGGTAAATCAGCGAGTACCGGATGTAGAGCTGGTAACAGCCAGGTTGCTAAGCTGTCAGCGTTGACGGCTAATGAAAGCAGCAATGGAGTATCGGTCCCCTGTTCATTGCCTAGCCATTGTTCTTCCAACAACTCTACCTGATGCAATAGTGCCAGTAGTTTTTGTCCTTGTTCGGTAGGGCGTGGAGGAACGGTGCGTACCAATAGAGGCTGACCGAACAGATTTTCCAACTGTTTGATACGTTGAGAAACTGCGGATTGAGTGATACAGAGTTTCTGGGCAGCGCGCTCGAAGCCGCGTTCTCGGATCACTGCATCCAGGGCTTGTAGTGTTCGGTAGTCAGGGCGTTTCATTATAGAAAGATTCTCCATTTATTTTTCTGAATATCACTATGCCATATTTTTCTGATGTATGAGGCAATTTATCTGGTGGGCCGTAAAATCCTACTTTTCAGAAATCAAGCATGTTATACCCAATTTGGATAAATTTTTGTTGGTTGGTCGCCTTTGGGAAGGGGGTTCCATTTTTGAAGGTTGAGTTTGTTGACGTGGTTGAATAGGCGATATGCTCAGGAGAAAGCACTGGGTGAAGCTGTTTTTGATAGCTTAATGATGAATTTTTGATCGAGCTAAAGGTGGTTTGCATGTTTCGCTTAAGTGTAGTCTTTCAATAAAGTTGTTAAAAAATCGTTATTTTTGGCTATTTAATAACAATATAAGTAAGGTTGCTTTTTATGCTGTCACTGAAACATGTTGCACAATTAACGTATAATACTTTGCAGTTATATATGGATCAGAGAGGAATAGATTTGGCGGTTGGTCCTATCTCTGACAGCGATGCAAACATGCTAACAAAAGCGTATGGTGAGCTTAACTGGGAATATTATATTACAGAAGTCGGTAATCGACATGACTGCTTCAGCTTATGCATAAAATTTGTCGTATCAAGGGAAAATCTCCAAATTGAATCTGCTCCGGCTGGAGTCGCTTTATCGACATATGATTTGAACGATAAAAGTTTTAACATCCATGTATTGGAAAATTTTGTGAAGGATATGGAAAATCATCCGTTGCATAGAAAGATGCTTTTGTATACTCTGTATGCAACTTTGATTTTCATGAATGTGGCTGATGGTGAAGACGTCAGGATTCATGAACCCGTTAAGGATAAAATAGCTTACTATCGCTCGTTTGGTTTTGAGCTAGAGCGTTGTGGGTATGTCATGTCATGTGATATTAAGACATTAACGGCAAAGTTGAAGAGTAGGTCTAAGGCGTTAGTTCTTTGACATCTCTGCATTTATATGCGTGTTATATACCTTATGGATTTCAAGATGGATCGCGACGGCAAGGGAGTGAATCCCCGGGAGCATAGGTAACGATGACCGGGGTGAGCGAGTGCAGCCAACAAAGAGGCAACTTGAAAGATAACGGGTATAGTATCTTGGTAGACTAGGTGGGATAATTATTTTGTTCATTTAGATTTGTTGAAGGTGAAATCTTACTAAATTTGTTGCATGGCCATAACAGAGAGATTTTGTCGGGAATTTTTTGTCCTGTATGACTAAATCAGTTCAGTAATGTGAAGTTGTTTTAGAGGTGTTGCTATGAGAACACAAAAAGAACCGATGTTCGATACTATTCAAACTTATAAAAAAGCTGGAGAGACCTTAGATTTTCTCATGAAAGTAGGTCCGGTTTTAGAAGATCATGCACAGGCACCAAGTCAAGAAAAGCAAGGTCGTCGTCGTAACAAAGAGGCTGCATAGACATCACTCTTTTTGTAGCCCGCTAGTATGGCGGGTTTTTCACATTATTTAGTCTTAATTTTCCATGATTCATCTCACTCAACTTATACCTAATGGATTTCAAGACGCATCGCGACGGCAAGGGAGCGAATCCCCGGGAGCATGGATAACGATGTGACTGGGGTGAGCGAGTGTAGCCAACAAAGAGGCAACTTGAAAGATAACGGGTATAATTGCGGTTTCTTTGTTGCTATCAAGGTTTATACTAGCAAGGTTTATACTAGTCGACAGGCTTTCCTTGTAACTGATAATAGGCAATGAATTGATATGACTCAGGACGAACTAAAAAAAGCAGTAGGTTGGGCAGCACTCGAATTTGTTACACCAGGAACAGTTGTGGGTGTGGGGACAGGCTCAACGGCTTCACACTTTATTGATGCCCTCGGTTCCATTAAAGATCAGATTGAAGGGGCAGTATCCAGCTCTGAGGCTTCTACTGAGAAGTTAAAAAGTTTGGGGATTCCTGTATTCGATTGTAATGAAGTCGATTCCCTTGATATCTACGTTGATGGCGCGGATGAAATCAATGGCAATATGCAGATGATTAAAGGCGGTGGTGCTGCATTGACGCGTGAAAAAATCATTGCTGCAATAGCAAAAAAATTCGTTTGTATTGTTGATGCTTCTAAAAAAGTTGAGGTATTGGGTAAATTCCCTCTGCCGGTTGAGGTGATTCCAATGGCTCGGGCTTATGTTGCTCGTGAGTTGGTTAAATTGGGGGGAGTACCAAAATATCGTCAGAATGTTGTGACTGATAACGGCAATGTGATTCTTGATGTGCATAATCTAGCCATACTCGATCCTGCTGAGTTAGAGAATAAAATTAATCGTATCTCAGGTGTGGTGACTGTGGGCCTATTTGCTAACCGTGGTGCGGATATTGTATTGATGGGAACACTTGATGGAGTGGAAACCATCACTCAATAATATTATTTACAGGGGCGGAATTTTTCGCCCTTAAAAATTTTTTCACTTTTAGAATAGGTGGAGAATTTAGTGATATATTTCATATCTCTGATTGTTATTTGATCTAAATCCTAATTTTGTTCTTTTTCAGATCATTTTATTCCTCATAATAACTACTTTATTAAGACTTATGTGATGGGAATAGCAATCGTTTATATTGCTGTGTTCGTTTTTTTGTTATGTTGAGAGAATGAATCTTAAATGTAACGAAGCGTAACAATAGGCAGGATAAATGGTTAAGGTATCTCTGGAAAAAGATAAGATTAAATTTTTGCTATTAGAAGGTGTACATCAGAGCACGGTAGAAAATCTACGAGCAGCCGGTTATAGCAATATCGAATATCATAAGGGAGCATTAGATCCCAAAGAGTTAAAAGAGGCAATTCGTGATACCCATTTTGTTGGTATCCGTTCCCGCACACAACTGACCGAAGACATTTTTCAGGCGGCCGAAAAATTGGTTGCTGTAGGCTGTTTTTGCATTGGTACCAATCAGGTTGATCTGAAAGCGGCTGCAAAACGTGGTATCCCTGTCTTTAATGCGCCATTTTCTAATACCCGTTCTGTTGCTGAAATGGTCCTTGGTGAGCTGTTGTTATTGCTGCGTCGTATCCCTTTGGCGAATGCGAAAGCTCATCGTGGCGTGTGGGATAAGCAGGCTAAAGGCTGCTATGAAGTTCGTGGTAAAAAACTGGGCATTATCGGTTACGGTCATATTGGCACTCAGCTTGGTATTCTGGCTGAAAATATTGGTATGGATGTCTACTTTTACGATATTGAAAACAAATTGCCGTTAGGTAACGCTCATCAGGTACGTCACTTGTCAGAATTACTGAATATGAGTGATGTGGTTAGTTTGCATGTACCAGAAACGCCATCAACTAAAAATATGATTGGTACAACTGAACTGACCCTGATGAAACCGGGTTCTATCCTGATTAATGCTTCACGCGGAACGGTGGTGGATATCCCGGCATTATGTGATGCATTGGAAAGTGAACATCTGTCAGGGGCGGCTGTGGATGTGTTCCCTGTTGAACCGGCAACCAATAATGATCCATTTGAGTCACCGTTACGTAAATTTGATAACGTGTTGCTGACCCCACATATTGGTGGTTCTACCCAAGAAGCGCAGGAAAACATTGGTTATGAAGTCGCAGGAAAGTTAGCGAAATACTCTGATAATGGTTCTACCTTATCAGCAGTAAACTTCCCAGAAGTGTCTCTTCCTGTTCATGCTGATGATACCAACCGGTTTCTACATATTCATGAAAATCGCCCGGGTATATTGAACAGTATTAACCAGGTGTTTGCTGAACAGGATATCAATATTGCCGCTCAGTATCTGCGTACCAGTGGGGACATGGGTTATGTGGTGATTGATATTGTGACTGAAAATCCGGCTCAAGCTGAAATGGTATTTCAGAAACTGAAAGCATTGCCGGGTACTATCCGTTCTCGTCTGCTTTACTGAGTATTTTGATATGTCAAAAATGGGTGCTTTGTGTAAGGCACCCATTTTTTACTGCCATTGCCAGATTTTTTCAGGTGTGATGATTTCGGGTAATGGGATATCCCATTCGGCTATGGGCAGTGTATCGACTAACTGACAGTTATGCGCCAGACCTATCGGGTAGAAATTTTTTTGTTGCCATTGCCTCAATGTACGATCGTAAAAGCCACCACCCATGCCAAGCCGTTGTCCTGTGCGGTCAAAAGCAACCAGCGGGATCATCATGATATCCAGCTCTGATAACGGTAAAACCTGCTCAACATTCAGCGGTGGCTCTTCTATATTGAAGCGATTTCTGACAAGCCGACTATTGGGTTGATAGTTTAAAAATAGCAGATGGTGATGACGGAAAGGGTGCAATACCGGCAGATAGATCTGTTTATTTTGTTGCCAGAGTTGGTTAATCAGTGGACGGGTATCGAGTTCACCATCAAACGAAAGGAATAGCGCGATTTTGTTGGCTTGGTGAATTTTGGGGTGGTTGATTGCTCGCTCAGCAGCCTGTCTTGCAAAAAGAGATTGTTGTTCAGAAGTGAGTTCACGGCGTTGTTGGCGTATTTTCTTTCTAATGCTTTGTCTGAGTGATAATAGGCGCTCTGATTGCATAGAACTTGCCAGTGGATAGCAGCAGCGATTAAGGTTGAGATTCTCCAAGATGCCGTTACAGGTAGTAACCCTTGAACCCTTGGTTCAAGGTGAACGCAGCGTCGCAGCTTTAAGGCTTCTCGGCTGGACCGAGCATGCACACCAGACTACGGAGCACCACATTCTATAATGTATGAAATATCGGCTCAGGGGACTTTCCCCGTTAACGAACATCTCAGAGAAATTTATTCAGCGCTTGTAAGCAACTTTATGACACCTATTGTATGAAACTAAACACAGAAAGCAACTAATTCTCGAATGATTCACTCACTAATGCATGATTTATCAATAGAATTCATTCATTTGATGAAATAGTACTCTCAGTGATGCGACCTTGTTCCACTAATGCTTGTTCTATAGTCTGTTGAAGCATCTTTATTTTCTGTTCCATATTATAGGCATAGTCACGGGTTTTCACTTTTTCTTGTGCCAATTCGTGACAGATATTCAGTGCTACAATAAAAATCAGTTGTTCAGTATTGGTTACTCTGGTGCGCTCTTTTAAATCGTCTAAACGTTGCTCAAGTTCCACAGCCGCAGCCAGCAATGCTTCTTTTTGCTCTGATGGACAATTGACACGTAGTGACCGCCCAAAAATGTGGATATCTACTGGTTGTGCAGACATGACCCCTTCCTGACTTATTGCTGCGTCCCGGTTTTAATTCTGAATTATAGAAGAATTGAAACCGGCGCCAATCATTATAACGCCATACCGACAGACAACTCACGATTACCTAAGGTTGTTGTCTGGTATAGCGACTCCCCTTGGTGGTAGCATAGCATGAACTTACACCGTCAACGATGACCAATACACATGTCTATACAGAATTCATTACCAGATTATCAATCTTTTGACGAAACATTGCATCAACAGTCAGTGGCACTGACGGCAGCGGAGATGCATGGGTTGATTAGCGGCCTGCTGTGCGGCGGTAATCGCGACAGTAGTTGGCAGGTCTTAGTTCATGACTTAGCGAATGATGGGTTAGCTTTTTCTCATCCATTAGCCCAAAAATTGCGTGAATTACGTGAAATCACATTCGAATCATTGGATGACAGTAATTTTGCATTCGGTTTATTGCTGCCAGATGAGGAAGATAATGTATTTGAACGAGCAGATGCATTAGCTGGATGGGTTAACCATTTTTTGCTGGGATTAGGGGTTGCTCAACCGAAGTTCGCGGATAGAAAAGAGATTAGTGAGATTATTGGTGATTTGCGCAATATCGGTCTGCTTGGTTATGAAGAAGGTGATGATCAAGAAGAGTTGTCCCAAGCACTGGAAGAGGTCCTTGAATATGTGCAAGTGGCCGCACAGCTTTGCTATATCGCCTTTACTGAACCTAAAACCGTTTTAATCGCCAAAAATGATAAACCAACATTGCATTAATTGGTGTTTATTGAACGCAGCCAACAAAGAGGTACCTTGAAAGATAACGGGTACATACCCTATGGATTTCAAGATGCATCGCGACGGCAAGGGAGTGAATCCCCGGGAGCATAGCGAACTATGTGACTGGGGTGAACGAGTGCCGCCAACAAAGAGGCAACTTGAAAGATAACGGGTATAATTAACTAAGTCGCAGGAGAGGGTATGATCAAACAAGAATATTTATCCCGCCGTCAGGCTTTACTGGCAAAAATGGCTCCGGCCAGCGCAGCGATTATTTTTTCTTCTCCGCCTGCGCCACGAAATTCAGATAATGAATATCCCTATCGTCAGCATAGCGATTTCCTTTATTTGACTGGGTTTAATGAACCGGAAGCGGTGCTGATATTAATTAAGAGTGATGATACGCATAATCATAGTGTGCTTTTTAATCGAGCGAGTGACTTGACTGCGGAAATTTGGTTTGGTCGTCGTCTTGGGCAAGAAGCGGCACCGGAAAAACTGGGTATTGATCGCGCTTTGCCTTTTGATGATATCAAAGAAGAGCTTTACCTGTTGCTGAATGGTTTGAATGTGGTTTATCACGCGCAAGGTGAATTTGCCTACGCAGATGAAATTGTCTTTCATGCGTTGGATATATTAAGAAAAGGCGGTCGCCGTAATCTTTCAGCGCCTTTATCGATAACTGATTGGCGCCCTTGGGTACATGAAATGCGGTTGTTCAAATCTAAGGCAGAAATTGAGGCTATGCGCCGGGCAGGTAAAATCAGTGCTCAGGCCCATAGGCGCGCGATGAAAGTTTGCCGCCCAGGAATGTTTGAGTATCAACTGGAAGCTGAAATTCATCACGAATTTACACATCAAGGGGCTCGCTATCCTGCTTACAACACGATTGTTGGGAGCGGTGAAAATAGCTGTATTCTGCACTACACCGAGAATGAAAGCAGGATGAAAGAGGGTGACTTGGTGTTGGTTGACGCAGGTTGTGAATATCTGGGGTATGCCGGAGATATCACCCGTACTTTCCCTGTCAATGGCAAGTTTACTCGTGCTCAGCGTGAAATTTACGATATCGTACTGAAAACGTTAAATGTTTCGTTGGAATTGTATAAGCCAGGTACCAGCATCAACAAGGTCACAGAACATGTGGTGCGGATTATGGTGGAAGAGTTGGTGAAACTGGGCATTATGCACGGTGAAGTTGAGCATTTAATCGAAACCAAAGCCTATCGCCAATTCTTTATGCATGGCCTCGGTCATTGGTTAGGATTGGATGTGCACGATGTCGGTGACTATGGCGTAGAGCGCGACCGTATTTTGCAACCAGGAATGGTATTGACGGTTGAACCGGGGCTGTATATTGCACCAGATGCCGATGTACCGATGGAATATCGGGGTATCGGTATCCGTATTGAAGATGACATTTTGATCACTGAAACAGGTAATGAAAACCTGACAGCCAGTGTCACTAAAGAAGCTGATGAGATTGAAGCTCTGATGGCGGAAGCAAAACAGGGTTAAGTTAAGAATGAACGTGATTATCGTTGGTGGAGGCATGACCGGCGCGACGCTTGCGCTGGCGATATCTTCCCTGAGTAAGGGGCAGATCCATGTGTCCCTGATTGAAGCAGCAGAGCCGGAGCAGAAACATCCCGGCTTTGATGCCAGAGCGATAGCGCTGGCTTACGGTACTTGTCAGCGTTTACAACAGATTGGTGTTTGGCCTGCTCTGGAAGATTATGTGATACCAATAACTCACGTTCATGTTAGTGATCGTGGTCATGCAGGGTTTGTGAATCTTTATGCAAAAGAATATAACATTCCAGCGCTAGGTAATGTTATTGAATTGTATGATGCAGGGCAGGGTTTGTTCGGATTGCTGAAAAATGCGCCTGGTGTAACGCTATATTGTCCATCCAAGGTTATGGCTGTTGAAAGAACTTTGTCATCGGTTGCTGTCATTTTGGACAGTGGCGAACGATTGCAAGGTGAATTGCTGGTAGCAGCAGATGGCAGTCATTCTGCCATTGGTCACGCTTGTAATATTCAGTGGCAGCGGCATGCTTATGAGCAGGTTGCCGTGATTACTAATGTACTGACTTCAGAGCATCCGCGAGGTAGGGCATTTGAACGTTTCACCGAATATGGCCCACTTGCTTTGCTGCCAATGCCTGAGGGGCGGAGCTCGCTGGTATGGTGCCATCAGTTGGCGCGGAGAAAGGAGATAGCGGGTTGGAATAATGAGCAATTTCTTCGGCAGTTACAGCAAGCATTTGGCTGGCGACTGGGGAAAATATTGGAAACCGGTCAACGTCATTGCTATCCATTGACACTATCTACTGCAAATCAACAAATTAGCCACCGATTAGCGCTGGTGGGAAATGCTGCACAGACATTACATCCGATTGCGGGTCAGGGTTTCAATCTTGGTATGCGAGATGTTATGACACTGGCTCAGATTGTTTCTGAGGCTTTTGCTGCTGGTCAGGATATTGGTGCTTACCAGGTTCTGGCTAACTATCAACAGCAACGGGTTTTAGATCGGGAAAACACCATTGATATTACCGATGGATTGATACGGGTATTTGCCAATCGTTATTTTCCATTACAAATCGGGCGTAACTTTGGCCTGATGATGATGGAAAAATGCCCACCTATGCGGGATATACTGGCCCGTCAGACTCTAGGTTGGGTCGCCCAAAGATAACCGCAGATAAAGCAGACAAAATAAGAGGACGTTATATTATGCAATCATTTGATGTGGTTATCGCTGGTGGCGGTATGGTTGGTTTAGCGCTTGCCTGTGGCTTACAAGGCAGTGGCTTGCGAGTGGCTGTGGTGGAGAGCTATCCGCCGACTCAATCCGTTGTTGCTGGAGAAGAGTACACTTTGCGGGTTTCTGCGATTAATGCAGCTAGTGAGCGCTTATTGCAGCATCTTGGTGTGTGGCAAGATATTTTGGATATGCGCACCAGTCCTTATCAGGAAATTGAGGTTTGGGAGCGGGATAGCTTTGGCCGTATTCGGTTCAGTGCGGCTGAATATGGGCTGGAATATCTTGGTCATATCATTGAAAACCGAGTTATCCGTGAAACATTATGGAAAAAAGCAGATAGCTTATCTGACGTGACCATTTTGGCACCCGCGGCTTTGAAACAGGTTGCTTGGGGTGAAAATGAAACTTTTATGACTTTATCCGATGGTCGCATGTTAACTGCTCGTTTAGTTGTTGGTGCTGATGGTGCTCATTCATGGTTGCGTCAACATGCTGATATCCCTCTCACATTCTGGGATTATGAACATCATGCATTGGTAGCCACTATTCGCACCGAAGAGCCGCACGGCTGGGTTGCTCGTCAGGTCTTTTATGGTGAGGGTATTTTGGCGTTTTTGCCGCTTGCCGATCCCCATTTATGTTCTATCGTCTGGTCACTACCGGGTGAAGTCGCAGAACAGTACAAACAGCTTGATCATAGGCGTTTCAACCAGCAATTGGCGGTAGACTTTGATCTGCGCCTTGGTCAATGTGAACTGATGAGTGAGCGTCTGACGATTCCACTGACGGGTCGTTATGCCCGTAATTTTGCGGCTCATCGTCTGGCCTTGTTGGGAGATGCCGCCCATACTATTCACCCATTGGCAGGCCAAGGCGTGAATTTGGGCTTTATGGATGTCGCTGAGCTGATAGGTGAATTGCGTCGTTTGCATGGTCAGGGAAAAGATATTGGTCAGCACTTTTATTTACGTCGTTATGAGCGCCGACGTAAACATGGTGCTGCTGTGATGCTGGCCGGGATGCAAGGTTTTCGTCAATTATTTGATGGCAATAATCCGGCGAAAAAACTTTTGCGGGATGTCGGGTTGTCTCTGGCAGATAATTTACCGGGAATTAAACCTAAATTACTTCGTCAGGCAATGGGATTGAATGACTTGCCGGACTGGCTCTGTTCGGCTGAAAAAATCTAATTTAGCCTCTGCTTATCGATAACTTTTTCTCATACCTTGCTGAAATATGAATAGGTGATTTTATTCATATTTCAGTTAGCTTGTAACAGAAAATGGGTGTTTTCTAAAGTTAATTGTTAATTTTGAGTATTATGACTCATTTTAATAGTTGAAAATTCTGCATACTCACAACACGTTTTTTGATGGTCACTGGATTGAACCCTATTTTTACTTATGGTTCATTTTGGTTTTCAGTGATAACTTTCATTTTAAGATATCGTTTGCGTCGCGTTTTTTAGCCGCTTTTTGTTCATGATTCACAGTATCTGTCGGTTAATACGCGGTATGTTTTCATGTAGGAAATGAAAAGAGGGAAATAATGGCAAAACAAACCCCATTGTATGACCAGCATCTGGCTTGTGGTGCACGTATGGTAGATTTTCATGGCTGGATGATGCCTTTGCATTATGGTTCACAAATGGATGAACATCACATTGTCCGCACTCATGCTGGTATGTTTGATGTTTCCCACATGACGATTGTGGATCTGCATGGTACTGGTTGCCGTGATTTCCTGCGTTATTTGTTGGCAAATGACATTGCTAAACTGACAGAAAAGGGTAAAGCCTTATACACCGGGATGCTTAATGCTTCTGGTGGTGTAATTGATGACCTGATTGTTTATTACCTTAGCAATGATTTTTATCGGTTGGTGGTCAATTCTGCGACTCGTGAGAAAGATCTGGCTTGGATTAATGAACATGTCGCCAGTTACCCGGTTGATATTCAGGTTCGTGATGATCTGGCATTAATTGCGGTTCAGGGGCCTGACGCTCAGGCAAAAGTAGAGTCTCTATTGAATGATGAACAAAAACAGACTATTGCCGGAATGAAACCTTTCTTTGGTGTTCAGGCGGGGGATCTGTTTATCGCAACAACGGGTTATACCGGTGAGGCGGGTTATGAAGTGGCATTACCAAAAGAGCAAGCAGCCGATTTCTGGCAAAAATTGCTGAGTGTCGGCGTTAAGCCTGCGGGGTTAGGTGCGCGTGATACGCTGCGACTTGAAGCCGGTATGAACCTCTATGGACAGGAAATGGATGAAACCATTTCTCCCCTTGTGGCTAACATGGGCTGGACAATCGCTTGGAAACCCGAAGATCGCCAGTTTATCGGCCGTGAAGCGCTAGAAAAACAGCGTGAAGAGGGCACTGAACAGTTGGTTGGTTTGGTGATGAGAGAAAAGGGTGTGTTACGCGGTGGTTTAGCGGTTAGTTTTACTGATGAGATGGGCGCCTTACATTCTGGCGTTATTACCAGTGGTACGTTCTCTCCAACATTAGGATTCAGTATTGCCCTTGCCCGTGTGCCGCAAGGAATTGGTGAACAGGCGGTTGTCCAAATCCGCAATCGTGAAATGCCGGTTCAGGTAGTCAAACCTAGCTTTGTACGGGCGGGCAAACCTCTCGTATAGTCATTTTTATCGAATAATAACTTGATGAGTAAATAGTCATTTATCCCGGTAAGCATAATTGGTGCAGGAGCACAAAATAGCCTAATAGGGGTAGATTCTAGGATTGAAGGAGATGATGGTAATGAGTAATGTACCCGCAGAGTTAAAATATGTTGAATCACATGAGTGGGTTCGTGCAGAAGGTAATGATGAATACACGGTAGGTATTACCGAGCATGCACAGGAGCTGCTCGGTGATATGGTTTTTGTTGATTTGCCGGAAGTAGGTGATCAAATCAATCTTGGTGATGATTGTGCGGTTGTTGAATCAGTAAAAGCGGCTTCTGATATCTATGCACCACTGAGTGGTAAAATTATTGCCGTTAATGACGCGCTAAATGACTCGCCTGAACTGGTTAACAGTGAGCCTTATCATGAAGGCTGGCTGTTCCGTATTAAAGCCTCTGATAAAAGTGAACTTTCGAGTTTGCTGAATGCCGAAGGATATCAGGCACTTCTGGACGAAGAAGAATAATATACTTACCGTCGCCCTGTTTCACATTGTGAGCAGGGCGTTTTTATTTGTATGCCATTTCTGGCCAGCTTCAGGAATTAGTCACAAATGACCCAGACATTAAGCCAACTCGAAAATCAGGGCGAGTTTATCCGCCGTCATATTGGCTCTTCCGCCGAACAGCAAAAAGAGATGCTGGCGACAGTGGGGGCAAGTTCTCTTAATGATTTAACACAGAAAATTGTTCCTCGTGATATCGCGTTGCCAGAGCCGCCCGATGTTGGTGGCGGTGCAACTGAACAGCAAGCACTAGCTGAATTGAAAGCGATTGCCAGCCAAAATAAACGTTACCAATCCTATATTGGCATGGGGTATGCGCCTGCGGTGCTTCCGCCAGTTATTTTGCGTAATTTATTAGAAAATCCTGGCTGGTATACCGCTTATACACCTTATCAACCAGAAGTTTCTCAAGGTCGCCTTGAATCACTGTTAAATTTCCAACAAGTGACGATCGATTTGACGGGGTTGGATATTGCTTCTGCTTCTTTGCTGGATGAAGCCACCGCGGCGGCTGAAGCAATGGCAATGGCAAAACGTATCAGCAAACTGAAAAATGCTGACCGTTTCTTTGTTGCTGATGATATCCATCCTCAAACATTAGATGTTGTTCGTACCCGCGCGGAAACCTTTGGCTTTGATGTGATTGTGGATAAAGCAGAAAAAGTCTTGGAGCTGGACGGTGTATTTGGTGTGTTGTTACAACAGGTTGGCACGACAGGTGAAGTTCATGATTATGCGGATCTGATCGCACAACTGAAACAGCGCAAAATCATTGTCAGTGTTGCCGCTGATTTGATGGCGTTGCTGCTGCTGACTGCACCGGGTAAACAAGGCGCTGACATGGTGTTTGGTTCAGCTCAGCGTTTTGGGGTACCAATGGGATATGGCGGTCCCCACGCCGCATTTTTTGCCAGCCGTGATGAATTCAAACGTTCTATGCCGGGACGTATTATCGGTGTTTCCCGAGATGCGGCAGGTAATACGGCACTGCGCATGGCAATGCAGACCCGTGAGCAGCATATCCGTCGTGAGAAAGCGAATTCCAACATCTGTACGGCTCAGGTGTTGCTGGCAAATATCGCGGCGATGTATGCGGTATATCATGGTTCGAAGGGGCTGAAACGCATTGCAGGTCGTATTCATCGTCTGACTGACATTCTGGCGGTTGGGTTACAGAAAGCTGGGTTTACTCTACGTTACAAAACTTGGTTTGATACGCTGACGGTTGAAGTTGCTGATAAAGCGGCGGTATTGGCCCGGGCAGAGAAAGCTGAAATCAATTTGCGTACCGATACTTACGGCGCGGTGGGGATCACATTGAGTGAAGCTACCCGCCGTGATGATGTGATCAAATTGTTCTCTGTGCTGACAGGCACGGATGACAAGCTAGATGTTGAAGCACTGGATAAAGAGCTGATGACGGAAAGTCACTCCATTCCTGCCTCAATGTTGCGTAGTGATGAAATCCTGCTGCATCCAAATTTCAACCGTTATCACAGCGAAACGGATATGATGCGTTATATGCATCGTCTTGAGCGCCGAGATTTGGCACTGAATCAGGCCATGATCCCATTGGGTTCTTGCACCATGAAACTTAATGCCGCGGCAGAAATGTTGCCGATCTCTTGGCCTGAATTTAATGAACTACACCCATTCTGTCCGCCAGAGCAAGCGCAGGGTTATCAGCAAATGATCAGCCAATTATCTCACTGGCTGGTGCAACTGACAGGTTACGATGTCGTTTGTATGCAACCAAACTCCGGTGCACAGGGTGAATATGCGGGTCTGCTTGCTATTCGCCGTTACCATGAAAGTCGTGGAGAAGGGCATCGTCATATCTGTTTGATCCCCAGTTCTGCTCATGGTACTAACCCGGCATCTGCTCATATGGCAGGCATGACCGTTGTGGTGGTGAGTTGCGATAAAGAGGGCAACATTGATCTGGCAGACCTGCGTGAAAAAGCGGAAGAATCAGGTAATGAGCTTTCCTGCATCATGGTGACTTACCCATCGACCCACGGCGTATATGAAGAAACTATTCGTCAGGTGTGTGAAATCATTCACCAGTATGGTGGTCAGGTTTACCTTGATGGTGCGAATATGAATGCGCAGGTTGGTATCACCGCGCCCGGTTTTATCGGAGCTGATGTTTCGCACCTCAACCTGCATAAAACATTCTGTATCCCACACGGCGGTGGTGGCCCAGGTATGGGGCCGATTGGCGTAAAGGCCCATTTGGCCCCGTTCTTACCGGGACACTCGGTAGTTCAAATGGATGGCCTTACTGAACAGAGAGCTGTCTCAGCGGCACCATTTGGTAGTGCTTCTATTTTGCCGATTAGCTGGATGTATATCCGTATGATGGGCTCGCAAGGGTTGAAGCAGGCAAGCCAGACGGCGATTTTGAATGCTAACTATATTGCTGCTCGCTTAAAGAATGATTATGACGTGTTGTATACGGGTCATAACGGTTATGTGGCACATGAATGTATTCTGGATATTCGACCGTTGAAAGAAGAGTTTGGTATCAGTGAGATGGATATTGCCAAGCGCTTGATTGACTATGGCTTCCATGCGCCAACCATGTCATTCCCGGTTGCCGGCACGCTGATGGTGGAACCCACGGAATCAGAAAGCAAAGTGGAAATTGATCGCTTTGTGGATGCTATGCTGGCGATCCGTGCTGAAATTGGCAAAGTGGCAAAAGGTGAGTGGTCATTAGAAGATAACCCATTGGTTAACGCGCCTCACGTACAAGCTGAACTGGTTTCTGACTGGAGCCATAGTTACAGCCGTGAAACTGCGGTTTTCCCAACCTTGGAAACCAAAGCCAATAAATATTGGCCTGCGGTTAAACGCCTTGATGATGTTTACGGTGATCGTAATCTGCATTGCTCTTGTGCACCTGTCAGTGATTATCAATAATCACTCATAAAATAGCCAACGCCAGCATAATAACTGGCGTTGCTATTATTTATATTTATTGGCGAAGTCGATTTAAATATAAAATTAATTTATATATTTAATGCCTTTTTCTCTCAAAATTTACATGCTATTTCTAATCTAACGGCATCTTTCATTATTGCTATTTTTATTTAATAAAATGTTTTTATTGATATTTTATTTAAATAGGTTTTTATGGGTAATGATATTTCATTAATATAAAATTGAAACTATTATTAATATAATAATTTATTATTATTGTATGATATTCACAATCCTTAGTCTTTTCCTTCTACTCTGTCACCATTTAATATCTCCAGCTTTATCGCGATTTTCTGGCATTTAATATATCAAATTCGCCATTAGCAGGATTAAAAATCCAGATGCTGATCGCATTTCGTACTGATGATTTAGACAAGAAAATAATTCAATATTAGAATAGTTTTATTATTCCACTATCAAATTATAAATATTTTCTATGGAAAGATTATCGCTTTATCGCCGCAGCTTGGCAGTACTTATCCTGCGGACAATATCCGAATGGACACATGTTTCAACATCGGGTGCATTGGGATCTATTTGTCACATTATTCACCGGATTGAATTTGCAGGGGCAGAAAGTTTGTCCCGGTCAGACCAAGAACACTCGATGTATTCTTATTTATCTGCGGGTTTAACTTTGCAGGATATCAACGCACGGGTACGAGAAACCGCTAATACCTCATTGGGTAATTTATTAGTCAGCATGACTGACTTTGTCACACTTAAATTAGGAAAAGGGACAGTACGATGGATAAACGCCACAACTCGATGGCTAGGGTCACAAGTTATCTTTTAATTTACCTGACGGCAATCCAGCCATTGCACCCGGCTATGGCTATCGGCATAACACCGGATAACAACCGCACACAGGTACAAAATCAGGGCAATGTACCGGTGGTGAATATCGCCACACCGAATGATGCAGGGATATCCCACAACACCTATCAAGAGTTCAATATTGCCACGCAGGGGGCCGTACTTAATAACGCGACACAGGCGGCTCAATCACAACTGGCAGGGCAACTTAACGCGAACCCTAACCTGAAAGGCAAAGCAGCGGAACTGATTATTAACGAAGTCACCGGCAGTGGCCGCTCTGACCTGCAAGGCCAGTTGGAAATTGTTGGCAATAAAGCCAACGTGATGATTGCCAACCCTAACGGCATTACCTGCGATGGTTGTGGTTTTATTAATACCGCTAGCGCAACCCTGACCACCGGTAAACCCCAATTTGATAAACAGGGTGCGTTGGAAGCACTGGAAGTGAAAAAAGGCCAGATTACCATTGGCGGCAAAGGGCTGGACGGCAAGACGACGGATTATGTCGATATCATCAGCCGGGCGGCGGAGTTGAATGGAAAAATTCAGGCTAACACTCTGTCGCTGACTCAGGGGGCCAACCGTGTCAGCTTGAAAGACGGCACGGTGAAATCTATCGCCGGAGAAGGGGCAAAACCGCAATTAGCGGTTGATACCAAAGCTTTAGGCGGTATGTATGCCAATAAAATCCGACTGGTTGCCACTGAAGACGGGGTTGGGGTTAATCTCACCAACCTGACCACAGCGCAGGACGCTATCAGCTTAACCGCTGAGGGTAAAATTATCTTGGGGGAGGTGCATGCCAAGACGGACATTAATATCAACAGCAAAGCCATTGAAACGGCGGCACAAAGCCGTGTGCAAGCGGGTCAACATCTGATCTTGACCACCGAAACACTGAGGAATCAAGGCCAAATCCGGGCGGATGGTGATGTCACGATTAAAGCGACTCAACTTGATAACGTAAACCCGACTAAGCAAAGCCACCCGATTATTACCGCGGGTAAAAACAACAGCATTACCGCGAACGAGATAAATAATGTTGGTGAGTTAAGCGCGGGACAAAATCTCACCCTGACAGGCAAAAATTTTTCAACCAAAGCGATAAAAGACAGTCAGGATAATATCATCGGTAAACTGAGTGCTGGTGGGGATCTGACGGCGACATTTCAAGATACATTTCGTTTTGATTTTGATAAAGAACATATTAAAGCGGGAAAAAAAACCACTGATCTGGCGTTAATCACCGGGAAAAACATTTCTCTCACTGCCCGAGATTTAGTGAATCGTGCGTCAATGAGGGCAGAACAAAACTTAGCCGTTGACGCAGAAACAATCTATTTAGCTCAAGGGAATTTAAAAGCCGGGAACC
Source organism: Photorhabdus sp. RW14-46 (assembly GCF_963887965.1). Classification (NCBI taxonomy): domain Bacteria; kingdom Pseudomonadati; phylum Pseudomonadota; class Gammaproteobacteria; order Enterobacterales; family Morganellaceae; genus Photorhabdus; species Photorhabdus sp. RW14-46. Next base: position 67,243 of record NZ_CAWPHH010000018.1, read on the forward strand.
ATGTCATGCTGGATGGAAAGTCACATCTTGATGTGAATGGCTATGATATCTCCGGTCGTGATGTGACCTTGCTTGCCAGCCGAGGGCTGCTGTCTGTTGTCTCTGGAGACGACTATACCCCGGAAGGAATAAGGGTATTAACCACGCTTTCTGCTGATAACATATTACGTATTATCGCCGAGGGTCCTATTAATATCGCCGATACTCTGATTAACCGGGCGAAAAATATCTTTTTGGCAACCAATGATAAGCTTGAGATTTATGCCTCTGGTGATTTAATTGATGAGCAGAGTTCACTCAATGACGGCGCTAAACAAGCATTCATTAATCAGCGTCTGCGCCAGCTCAGCCAATTGCAAGCGGATGAAAATATTGAGATCCATGCAGGAAAGATTGTCGATCTGAGAAGCATTTCCTTGACGGCGGGGAAAGATATCACGCTGACCAGTGGCGGCACGCTTGATGTGAGTAAAATCACAGCAGAGGACCCCTATGAATATGAAGATGAACACGGAACGGGTTATGAAAAGCATTATGAATATGAAAATGCTGATGACGAGGAAGGCGAACAATCTTACCCACAATTTCAATTACCCATAGCGAGCAGTATCATCACTGCCGGCAATAATTTAACCCTTAATGCTGGTGGTGACATTATTGATACTGAGGCAACTTTGTCGGCAAAAGGGGTGACTGCCATTGTCAAAAACAACGCAGAGTTACATTCACCGTCAGAGAGGTATAACTCAGTTGAAGGGAAATATACGCCAGTCACTTCTGCGCTGATTGCATGTGCGTTAAGCCATGCTCCTCAACTGACCATAAACGCCTCAGAAGTAGAAGGAGAAGTCCCAGGGATTAAACTGGCGGATAAGCAAACTCGGATCACCTCGAAAAACAATCACCCTATTATTCATATTGCGGCACCTAACGCCCGTGGTGTTTCACATAACCGTTATCAGGAGTTTAATGTTGGGGCTTCCGGGCTGGTGCTCAATAATGCTACCGAAGCTACCCAATCCGTACTGGCGGGACAAATTGGGGCGAACCCTCACTTCAACGGTCAATCGGCTGAACTGATTATTAATGAAGTGGTGGGTACCTTAGCCTCAAATCTGCAAGGGCTGTTGGAAGTTGCAGGGCAGAAAGCTAATGTCTTCATTGTTAACCCGAACGGTATGACCTGTAATGGTTGTCGCTTTGTTAATACTCCGGCTGTCACCTTATCGACCGGTAAACCGGTATTTGATAAAGATGGCGCATTAGCGGCCTTGGAAGTGAAAAAAGGCGCTATCACCTTGGGTGAAAAGGGACTGGATGCAACAGCGCAAGATTCGATCGCTATCATCAGCCGGACCACTAAGCTTAACGGTAAACTCCAGGCGAAAAGCCTGACATTGACACAAGGTCCCAACCAGATTGATTTCAAACGCGGGACCCTTGTTCCCATGACAGGGGAAGATTATGGCCCTTGGGAAGCGATTGATACCGGGTTATTAGGGGGAATGTATGCCAATAAAATCCGTCTGGTGAGTACCGAGCCGGGTAAGGTTGTCAATCTGACCAACCTGACGGCAACCCAAGGCGACATCAGTCTGACGGCGGATGGCAAGGTGACTCTGGGGGATGTACAGGCCAAAACGGATATCACCGTTAACGGTAAAGACATTGACATGGTGAAAAAAAGTCATATGCAAGCCGGTCAACATCTGATATTGACAACCGATACATTGCAGAGTTGGGGACGAATTCGTGCCGACGGTGATGTCACTATTAAAGCGAAAACCTTGTCTTTAGATGGGGGAAATATCACCGCCGGGAACCAGGTTCTGCTACAGGGAAAGAACAGTTTTACGGTGCGTGGCACGGATATTTCAGGTCATGACATTACCTTGATTGCCAATAGTTATAATACTTCTGTTTCACCTAGTGACACGTCGGAAAGCACACAAGTATTACCTATTATTTCTGCGGTTAATACGCTGCGTATTCTGTCTGAACAGGGAATATCGCTTTCAGATACGCTAATTAATCGGGCGAAAAATATCTTTATGGCGAGTAATGGGTGGATTGGTATTAATCAGCATTTGGCGGCGGATGAGAATATTGATCTTCACGCTGGAGGGGGGATAAAGTTGGATGGGATTTCCCTGACCGCCGGGAAAGATATTACCCTGACCAGTGGTGGCTCGATTAATATTGGCAAGGTCACCGCTGGCAACAATTTAGCGCTGATTGCCGACAGCAATATAACAGAGACAGCATTATCGGCAGAAGGGACGGCCGCAGTCGCCCAATATAGTACCGCGTTGCACTTAGCCGACGGGAGATATACTCCGGTGACTTCGGCGTTGATTGACCTCGCATTAGATAATGCCCCCCAACTGACCATCAATATCCCAGAAATAGCTGGTGGAATACCCGGGATTCAACTGGCGGATAAGCGAGCGCGGATTGCTGTGAGAAATAACCTGCCTATTATCCATATTGCGGCACCGAATTCCCGGGGTGTTTCACATAACCGTTATCGGGAGTTTAATGTTGGGGCTTCCGGGCTGGTGCTCAATAATGCTACCGAAGCTACCCAATCTGTACTGGCGGGACAAATTGGGGCGAACCCTCACTTCAACGGTCAATCGGCTGAGTTGATTATTAATGAAGTGGTGGGGACTTTAGCCTCAAATCTACAGGGTCTGTTGGAAGTGGTGGGGCAAAAAGCCCCGGTCTTCATCGCTAACCCGAACGGCATAACCTGTCATGGTTGTGGTTTTATCAATACCCCGGCTGTCACCTTATCGACCGGTAAACCGGTATTTGATAAAGAGGGCGCGTTAGCGGCTTTAGAGGTGAAAAAAGGTGTCATAACCTTTGATGAAAAGGGGCTGGACGCAACGGCGCAGGATGCTGTCGACATTATCAGCCGTGCGACGATACTTAACGGCAAAGTGCAGGCGAAAAACCTGACATTGACACAAGGGGCCAACCGGATTGATTTCAAACGCGGGATTCTTGTCCCTATTGCAGGCGAGGGTGATACCTCTTGGAAAGCGATTGATACCGGGTCATTGGGGGGAATGTATGCCAATAAAATCCGTCTGGTGAGTACTGAGGCGGGTAAGGAAGTTAACCTGACCAACCTGACGGCAACGCAAGGCGACATTAGTCTGACGGCGGATGGTAAGGTGACTCTGGGCAATATACAGGCCAAAACGGATATCACCGTTAGCAGTAAAAGCATTAAAACGGCGGAACAGAGTCATGTGCAGGCAGGGAAAGAGATCACGCTTGCCGCGAACACGCTGAACAACACCGGTAAGATTATCGCAGAAGGTGACATGCGGTTATTTATCGACCATTTATACAATCAGTATAAGGGGCTGATTCAGGCAAATAATCATCTCTGGCTGCAAAAAGACGCGAGCGGTAATTTAAGCACTGAAATTAACAACACTTCAGCGACACTGAAAACCCATAACGGCGATATTATTATTCGCGCAAAAGCGTTAAATAATGCCTGGGATGCCAGCGTCGCGGCGGGAATGAACGCTTATATCCATGCAACGAAGCTGGATAATGATGAAAGTCAGTTTCATGCGAAGAAAAATCTCATCTTAACCGGTCACGATTTTAACCGCGGGATGGACGGTAAACTCTCCGCCGATCTGAATGTGGTGGCTGATTTTATTCATCAACTCCGCGGAACGGCATTCATCTCGGCGAAAAATATTCTGCTGCATGCCGGTGAAATTATTAACATAGGGCACCTCAACGCGGGCAATGATCTGTCCGTCATCGCCGAGCGTCGAATGTATGCCGGCCAGAGTACACTGGAGGCAAAAAGAAATCTGACCTTGATTGCAGGTAAAGATATTGAGGCTTTTCAAGTCGGGTTGAAGGGAGAAAATATTGAACTGCTTACGCGTGAAGGCGACATCCAGATGTGGGGGGACGGTTCGCGTATTTCGGCCGACAACAATTTGCGGATATTCGCGGATCACAAACTGGATCTCTATGGTCTTTTGTTCGATAAATCAAACACGATAACGTTAAACGCGGGTCATGAAATTGATACCAGCCGGGTTAAATTGGCCGTGCAGAAAAATCTGACACTGATTGCGGGCAAAGGTATCACTGCCCGTGAAACCGAGCTGAAAGGGGAAAATATTGAGCTTCTCGCGCGTGAAGGCAACATTCAAATGGGCGGGCATGATTCGCGTATTTCGGCCAGCAATAATGTGCAGATGTTCGCGAGCAACAAACTGGATCTCCAGGGTCTTTTGTTCGATAAAGCCAACAATATAACGTTAAATGCGGGTCATGAAATTAATGCCGACCGGGTTAAATTAGCGGCAAATAAAAATCTGACCTTAATTGCGGGCAAAGATATCACCGCCCGTCAGGCAGAATTAAAAGGGGAAAATGTTGAACTTCTGGTGCGTGAAGGCGACATCCAAATGGGGCGGAATCAGCCTTATGAGTTATTAGCCTCAATTTCGGCCGATAATCATTTACGGATTTCCGCAGGCAACGATCTGGATCTTTCCGGTACCCGGTTAGATAAATCACACAATCTGACATTAAGTGCGGGTCGTAACCTGAATGCCAGTCAAAGCCAATTGAACGCGGCGGGCAATATTAATCTGTTGGCGGGAAATGATTTAATGTTGCGGCAAGCGGGTATCCGGGCGGGGCAACAAGTCATGCTCAGTGCGGGTCGCGATATTGATATCTCTCGCCCCAATACGCCAGAGAGCCTGTTTTATTTATCCGAATTAGATGGATTAGACAAATTCTCTGAATTAGGTACGCAAATTACCGCGGGTGATCACCTGCAACTCAGTGCAGGGGGCGATATTGCGGGTATCGCGAGATTAATATCGACTAAAGGAAATGTCTCGGTTAACGCTGGTCGGGATTTACTGTTCTCTGCCCGGAAATATTCGCCGATTAATGATGGCGATAAACAATACCTTTATGCCACCAGCGCCATCAATGCTGCCAAGAATCTCACACTAGTTGCAGCAGGCAACCTGCTGACCTCCGGGGCCAGCTTGACATCCGGCAGTGATATGCTGCTGTCCGCGGGTGGCAATGTTCGCTTTGAATCGCGACAAGAATTTATCCGCGAGGGGAATATTGAGCGCTTTACGCAACACGCCAGTCGGCTGAATAGTGGTGGCGCATTAACTATTCGCTCTCAGGGCAGTATTTTATTCCAGGCGACGGCGTTAATCGCCAAAGGGGTGATGGATATTGCGGCAACAGGTGGCTTTCTCTATGCGCAAGCGATGGAAGAAGTCTACAGGCGGGAAGAAACAGAGAAAAGCTGTAAAGGTTTGGGGCCCATAAAGTCGTGTAAAGTGTTTGGGTCTAAAACCGAACATAGAATACAAATCAAGAAGACCAACAAAGTCACAGAATTTACGGCCGGGGGTGATATTAACCTGATGGCAAAAGATGAGGTGACATTGGAAGCGAGTCGGATAGAAACCGGTAAAAACGCGAAAATCACCAGCCAGACAGGGAAAGTGAACTTCAAGGCGATGCCCAATATTGATTTTGAGCAGAGCATCACGACATCAAAAGGCTTTTTTATTACACAGCGCGATAAAGGTCACCGTGAGGAGACTTGGATAATCCCGTCAGTGCATGTTGGCGGTACGCTGACGGTGGAGGCGGCGACAGGCATCAATGCGGATGTGAAAGTGAAAGAGGGGCAGTTACTGGAAGACGCGTTAGGGGTACTGAGTCACACTCCCGGTACGGAATGGCTGAAAAATCTTCAAGGCCGCAATGATGTCCAGTGGAATCAGGTTAAGGACGCTTACAGTAGCTGGGACAAAAAAAGCGAAAGCTTAAACCCCGTAGTGGGTGCGGTGATTGCGATTGCGGTCGCGGCGGTCACGGCGGGTTCGGGCCTGGCGGCCTGGGCGGGAAGTGGTGCCGTGGGGGCGACAGGCGCTACGGGAGCCACGGCGAGCGCGGTTTATGGGGCGGCTTATGGCGGAATGATCGGGTTGACCTCGCAGGCGGCGGTGGCCTTAGTTGAAAATAAAGGGGATCTCACCAAGACACTGGCTGCCTTAGCGAAGCGCGAAGCCGTCAAATCCCTCGTGACCCAAATCGCCGTGGGTGGTGCATTAGGGGGCTTAGACCACACGATGGGCTGGGGAAAATTAGTGGAGGGAAAAGGCGTTGTCGATCCGCTAAAAGCGCAGCTTCCTTTATTGAGTAATCAGAATTGGAGTCAGGTGGCCCAGCGTGTTGCGGCGCAATCCATCGTCAGCTCGACAATAGGGACGGCGATTAACGGCGGCAGTTTTACGGATAACCTGCAAACCGCGTTGTTGAGCAATATCGGTAATCAGATTAATGCGGAAGGTGCCAAACTGATTGGTGATAACGGGGAGATTTTAGGCCACTCAGGTAAGATATTGAGCCATGCGGTTGTGGCAGGCATTAGCGCTGAAATCGCCGGCGGGGATGCTAAAGGGGCGGCTGTAGGTGCGCTGGCGGCTGAATTAGCGGCAATCACAATGGAAAGCCGGCTATTTGAACCGGCGTATAAAAATGAAACCGAGCGACAAATCCATAAAATTCAGGAAGCGCTGACGGGTAATGAAGTTAAGGCCCAGACAGCCAAATTTATCGGGGCATTATCAGGTGCCCTGATTAGCCATACCCCGGAAGGCGCTTACAGTGCGGCAAACAGCGCGGAGCTTGTCTATCGTAATAACATGACTGAGCACATGTTGTATCAGTTATCGGTAGAGAATCAAAAAGACATCTTAGCGGCAGGAAAAGGGGATAAAGCTGCGGAAGCGCGCGTCATTGCGCGGCAGGATGCGGCGATTGCCGTCACCGCAGTAGCGGCGGGCGGTTATGCGCTGGTTTATGGCGGTCAGATACTGATTGCCGCCTCGGCTGAAATGGCAACGGCAGGGCGTGTTGCACTTGAAGGCTGTAAAACCAATCCGGCGCTGTGCCTGAATAACGTAGGCATTTTTGTTGCTGATGCGGTTGCGCCAGAAGCGGCGGTTGGAACGGGTGTTTTGGCTGCGGGAACGGTAAAAGTATTAGGTAGCACCAAAGAAGGTGCCAAGGATTTGGCAGAAGGATTGAGTCATGCGGGTATGCAGGTCGCTGAGGCATTAACACCGGGTGGTGTGGCTGACATAATAGATGTGGGTAAAACTGCGGCGGAAGCAGCGGCTGCGAAAATTGTGGTAGCGAGCACTGCTAAAAGCATGAATAATGCAGCTCATAATGCTGCTAATTACGCTGGCCTTAAGATGGATCTGAAAACAACTCAAGCTGCAAATGAAGTAGTGGAAAGTTTGAAAACTACAGGTCAGTTGCCGAAAAATTATGTCACCAAGAACCAAGCGGTAGGTAATGGTTGGAAGCCTGGAAAGGCTCTCAATAATACTACACCTGGAGGTCAATTAGGTGGAGATATCTTTGAGAATTCAAATAACCTACTACCATCCTCTCCTAGCCGAGTATGGCGTGAGGCTGACATAGGATTGGATAATACGATGTCTCGTGGTAATCAACCAGGAACTCGATTGCTGTATTCTAATGATGGTTTGTTATATATCACCGTTGATCATTACGCAACGGCTATTTCAATAGGTAAGTGGAAATGAGAGATCATAAAATTATTTTAGATGGAAAAAACATCTGTTCAGAGAGTGATTTTCATAAAGTACTATCTGAACAGTTAGAATTTGGCCCTTATTATGGGAATAATCTTGATGCGTTATGGGATCGTTTAAGTAATGATATTGAACGTCCAGTAACAATTGTTTGGCTAAATTCTGAATCTTCTCATCAGTATTTGGGCGATATTTTTAAAAAAATTATTACTGTATTTAATCGGGTCAAAGAACAAGATATCAATTTTAAGCTAGCTGATAAATTTGACTATCAATTAGAGTAACTGGGTTATGTAGCGGTTAATGCGACTAAAAATTTGCTTAATAAGTCTTTAAGATGGGATGTCCCTGGAATGATGAATGGTAGCGAGGGAACTTATGAGTTAGTTGTTGATCCCAAAACTAATACTGTGCTTCATTTCTTATTCAAAAGTGGTCAATAATGCAAAACATGAATTTCTTATGGAAACTTTGTGTCAAACCTCTACAGGGCAAACTTATCTATCGAGAGTCTGAGTATTCGATAGATTTTATTGATTATTCTGAGGTTGAAGTTGAAAGGAAAACAGGTAATCAAGGATGTACATCTTTAACTATTGGGACACTTCAAATTGAAGTAGGGGTTGAATCAGGTAAATTACTTTACCCGTGGGGTTTATATCCATTGCAGCATTGTGAATCAAGAGAACTAATAATTCCCACTATGTTACCTGGTGAGATCTTCGTTTATCTTAACAATACTAAGTTAATTCAAGGTGTTGCTATGGACATCCCAAATATAAATTTGTGGCCTGCATTTAGGGATCCATCTACAAAGTGGATATGTATCGGTGATGATGAATTGATTGGTGGAATAACTGTTATTCAGTTTGCTGATAATGTAGCAATGGCACTTAGAAATGATTCACTAATGTCCTTATGGATTAAGCCTGTATCTGAGGAGTGAAGATTGCTCTAGTTATTGTGACTTGTACCGAGGCTGTTATTTGTCCTTAATCCATCAACATTAACCTACGGGGATAATACTTAAGTCGTGTAGGGATTAAATGACTTAATTCTCAGTCATTCTAAACACAGCTAGACAACATGACTGAGCACATGTTGTATCAGTTATCGGTAGATAATCAAAAAGACATCTTAGCGGCAGGAAAAGGGGATAAAGCTGCGGAAGCGCGCGTCATTGCACGGCAGGATGCGGCGATTGCCGTCACCGCGGTGGCGGCAGGCGGTTACGCGCTGGTTTATGGCGGTCAGATACTGATTGCCGCCTCGGCTGAAATGGCAACGGCAGGGCGTGTTGCGCTTGAAGGCTGTAAAACGAATCCGGCGCTATGCTTGAATAACGTGGGCATTTTTGTTGCTGATGCGATTGCGCCAGAAGCGGCGGTTGGGACCGGAGTTTTGGTGTCTAACTCTGTTCTTATTTTGGATAAAAGCAAAGAGAGCGCCAGTGCATTGACAAAAGCGTTAAATGAATCCGCGAGTGTTTTATCGAAAACTGGGAAGTTCGAAGAAAAAGCAGTTGCACAGATCATTCAAGCTGAAATGAAAAGTGATGTACTGTCAAAATCAACTCTTGATGCTCTGCAAACAGTTCAAAAGATACATAAAGAAGATATTCTTAATATTTTTGACCGTAATAATACCGAAAGTGATTTAATGGTTTTTGGACAAAAATTTAAGCAAGTGTTAGGTGAAGGAGGTAGCAACAAAGCTGGTAATGTTAAAGTGTTTGCGACCGAAAAATTGACTGAGCAGAATATTCGCGCTTATGCAGAAAGTTTAACGGGTGGAGTACCTTTCACAGAAATACCTAATAAACTTGGTCGTTATTATGCCAAGTTAGCAAACGGTAGTACCGTAAACTTGCGTAAAGTTTCAACCAGTGCAGATAGAACTAAAGCACGCTGGACGATTGAAATTATTGGTGATGAGCAAATAGGAAAATTGCAAGATAAGGTTAAGAAACCTGTGGAAATAAAGTTTCAATAAGGAATTAATATGTTATTTCATGATGATGAATATAAAGTATTTCGAGATGAGTTAGAAGGGAGTTCCCCGAGTACTATTTGGGGGGCTATGTGTGCAAATAACTTAAACAAAATTAACCTTTCTTTTGAAGAGAGAAAGAACTATTTTTTGGAGTTTATTGAGCGGTTGTTAAAAGAAAACAAAATCAAACTTGCTAAAAACGGTGTGTTTTTGGAAGGTACCACCGACGAGCAATTGACGCATTTTCGGGTTGTTTTTCCTAAGACCGAAGAGGAATTATATTATGGTCTATGGTTCACATTTGAAGAATGTCCTGGAGGGATAGTTTGGGTTTCGGATGACGGTTCGTTGGATTGGACATAGTTGCAGGGAGTAAATAGATGAAAAGAATAAAATTAATGGTTGATTACGATTGTTATCCATTATGGCTTGATTCAGATGATGAGGTTGGGAATATTGATCCTGATGTTTTACCAATTAGTGATTCTCTTAAAGAAGAATTAAATAATTGGTCTAAACAATATGATGAAACATTAAATTTGGATGATCCCTTAAGTTCTGGATTTTCAACCCCAGAAGCAGAAACAGTTTTTAAGGAGAAAGGTCAATATCTGCGAGAAAAGCTACAAACTGAATTGAACAATGGCTATGAAGTAATATATCAGCAATGATTACTAATCCTTGATTGTTAGTTAACTGCACCCCAAAAGTTAGACCCTAACTGACTAAGGTGCAATTCATCCAATCGGGGCTATATTCTTCTATTATTGGTAATGTTGATAAGTTTGGTCAAAGAATAACTATTGACATGCCAATTACTGGGTTGAATGGCAAAACAGCGATTGTTCGTACAGGTTGGATATATGATCTTGGATCATCAACACCTAGATTAACAATGCTCTATGTAAAGTGAGATTAGGTATGAAATATTTTCTTTTTGATGTTGTTATTTTAATTTCAGGCATTCCTGAGCGCGGATTTAAAGCTGGAATGAAGGGAGCCATTGTTGATGTTTATTCTGAGCAGGAAGAAGCATATGAGGTTGAATTGTATGATGAAGATGGCCGGACTATATACCCGTCATCTTTCAAGTTGCCTCTTTGTTGGCTGCACTCGTTCACCCCAGTCACATAGTTATCTATGCTCCCGGGGATTCACTCCCTTGCCGTCGCGATGCATCTTGAAATCCATAGGGTATAGATATGTTACCGTTATATTCCAACCAATTATCTCCATATTTTCATCCCAAATAAGGTAGATAATGAATATTAAATTATTTGAACAAATCAACTATGATTCTAATGAGATGATTACAACGTATTTTGATGTTATGTATAGTGATAATCGACTTTTAGAGGCTATAGGTTATCTTATTAAAAAAATAGGATTTAGTACCGATGGCGCATATTGCCATTTTCCAGATATGAACAGCTATGATGAAGAAGATCATTTTGAAGGTGTTCAGTTTGCTGTTGGTTATCCGCCAACTGATGAAGATACAATAACAGTCAGTGAAGAAACCTGTTATCACTATGTCAGATTAGCTGGTGAAAAGTATCTTGAGCTTCATCCAGAAGATACAGATAAGGTTAATGAGCTACTGGCAAAAATACCAATATAAAATCAATATTCCCCGGTCATGTGAATTGCACCCCAAAAGTTAGACACTAATTGATTAAGGTGCGGTTCATTCAATCGTGGGCTATATTCTTCTATTTTTATGACAACTGGTTTGCCAGCATAAAAACCGAGTTGTTCCAGTCAGATTAGCGGCAGGAAAAGGGGATAAAGCTGCGGAAGCGCGCGTCATTGCACGGCAGGATGCGGCGATTGCCGTCACCGCGGTGGCGGCAGGCGGTTATGCGCTGGTTTATGGCTGTCAGATACTGATTGCCGCCTCGGCTGAAATGGCAACGGCAGGGCGTGTTGCGCTTGAAGGCTGTAAAACGAATCCGGCGCTATGCCTGAATAACGTGGGTATTTTTGTCGCTGATGCGATTGCGCCGGAGGCGGCGGTTGGAACCGGAGTTTTGGCTGCTGGCACGGTAAAGGTATTAGGTAACACCAAAGAAGGTGCCAAGGATTTGGCAGAAGGATTGAGTCATGCCTCAAACCCGCTGTTAAGCAATGCTAAATCTGATACCCATGCCGTAACTTGTTTGATGGAAAAAGAAGATTCGATTGCTGAGATCGGTGCGGGGCTGAAGCTCGCGCTTAGTCGTTGTACCAGTTAAATCAAGATCCCAGTTATAAAAAAGCTGGGATTTTTTTCCCTTTTTGGACGATTGGCAAGCTGTTTTCTTTTCGGTGATGAGTTATCTGAGGATAAAAAAACAGGTATCCATTAATACCAGATTTTGAAAAGGTACAGAATCACTAAAAACGGCGTATTCCCTGTTATGTTTAATGTATTCACCGACAATGTTATCCTCCGGTTATTTTACATTTAACTGCCCTGCCATGGCTATTTAAAAGAATGAAAACAGAGATATTAAAGATTTTATATAAAAGACAGCTTTAACTATAAGTGAAATTTTAAAAAGGATGTTAATTAAGTTTAATCGAAGTCCATTCACTATCACCATTAGCAGCGAGTTGAAAATAAATCATCGAGAAAAAGAATATTATCTTAAAAACCTGATATGAATGTGATTTTTAGTCGTTTCTTTATAATAAAGGGATAAAGCGGTTAATCTGACAGGATTTAAACTCTTAAAAAAATGTTGAATATCCGAAAAAACATAAGGTATATTTATATCATAAAACTATTTATGTGTTTATTTATGAAGATAAAAAACTTATAAAAGCTGCTCAGAATCACCAGTAAAACAGCGTCAGAAAAGATAAAAATCGAGCATGGTTAACGTTGATTAAACTTAATAAAACCAGAGGTTAAAAAATGGATTTTAATAACATCTTAAAACCAGCCCATCATAAAACCATCAGTGAAAAGTGAGAAAAAATAATGAATTTATTAATATATACCCGTAAAAAATGACAAACAAGAGTATATAATAGGTTTAATCAGACAGTATATTTTAAAAAAGTAACCGACTTTAATAACACTTTCAACTGTAGATAAATTTTTCATCAACCAGTTAAATAATTATTCATCAAAAACAGGAATAACAAAACCTGAAAATAAACGACGCAACAGAATACGAACTGGATTACTGACATCGTTGTTATGTTGAATTTATTATGCGACACTACGATACATTAAATACATCCGTTTAAACTCGTTTTACACTATTTTACCCTGTCCAATAGCATTGCTTTTCTACCATTTTATTTAAGTTATTCCTCTTTTTACACCTTTAATGTGATTAAACGCTTAAATACCCACTTAGTCATTACAACCTTTTTGGATGGTTAATCCGACAGAATTTTCACTATTGTTAATATAATAAGACGTTATTAAATTAATTTACCGATTTATCTAAACATCATTTAAATAAATATGAGTGAATGGAGTTAAATGAAAATATAAAATCACATGACGAACCTATTTTAATGAAACCAGGATAAAAAGCGTAAAAAAAGATATCCTAAATATAAAATAAATCTCTTTTTTAAAATTTAAACACTTTTTATTTAAATCTGTGCCTTGAATCATTAAAAGCGCGTAAAATTTTTCAAACTTTTAGTCAACCAGTCTATTTAAAAACACCGCTAAACAATCAAATCACGCTTGAAAACTGACACCGTTACTCGCTTACCGGTCAACAAATGCGCTGGAGAATAGTCAGCAGGATATCGCACGCCTGCTGGATTTGGGACGCAATACCATTAAGCAACTTGAAGAATTGATATTGGTGTATAAAAAATTACCTTCATTCTTATCACCACTTTACAGCATTTAATATATCCGATTTCCCATTGTCAGGATTAAAGATCCAGATATTGATCACATTTCACACTGCCCACTCAGACGGGAAATTAATACCACATTAGAATAGTTTAATAATATCATTATCAAATTTTTAATTATCATCTATGGGAAAATTACCGTTTTATCACCGCAGCCTGACTGGGCTTATTCTGCTGACAATCTCCGCACTGGCACAGGCGGCAATTCCTGTCAGCTCGGCGGATCAAGAAACTATCACGCAACAACAAAAAGCCTTGTTGCAGCAAGCCCAACAACAGCGGGAAGCGCTGCGTAACAATATCACCGTATCCCCATCCCCCGTTTTAACGTCGGATGCAGCTGAATTTGTTTGCCACACCATTCAACAGATTGAATTTGTGGGTGCAGAAAGCTTGTCAAAGTCAGTCAAACAGAACGTGATTCACCCTTACTTATCTCATTGTTTAACTTTGCAAGAGATTAATGAGCTGGTGCGTAAAGTATCGAATGCCTATATCAAACGGGGTTATGTCACTTCCCGTGCCGACCTCAAAGCGCAGGATTTATCCTCCGGTACCCTCATGATTACCGTGAATGAAGGCAAAATTGAGTCAATCAGCCTTGATGATGAAACACCACACTCACTCAAAATGGCCTTTCCGGGCATGATTGGCAAAACACTCAATCTGCGAGATATTGAACAAGGCATGGAGCGCCTGAACCGCCTGCCCTCCCAACAGGTCGCCATTGATATTCAGCCAGGAAAACAACCCGGTTATTCTGCGGTTATCTTAAAACGAACCTCGACACGTTTACCGATCAGTGCCAGCTTGGGTGGGGATAACAGTGGCCAGAAAAGTACCGGCACCGGGCAAATCAATGCCAGTGTGAACCTGGATAATCCATTACATCTCGCTGATCAGTGGTCATTGTCTGCCAGCCATAACAGTGATTTTCGCCATAGCCACCAAAACCGAAGCCTCACTTCTAATGTAACGATCCCTTATGGCTACTGGTTGTTCAGTTATCAGTATGCGTGGAATGACTCTTTTCAGAATATTCCGGCTGACTCGCAAGCCTATCGCTACGAAGGCGACAGCCAGACGCACCGGCTGGCAATAAACCGGGCGTTATACCGTGATGGCGAACAGAAGCTGGCGCTGGATCTGGGATTGATGCGCCGCCAAACGACCAATTTGCTGGCAGGAGAGAAATTATCCATCAGCAGCCCGACGTTAAGCTCTATCAACCTTGGCATTAACTACAGTTCAGTACTGGCAGGTGGCTATATCACGTTTAACCCGGCAATCAGCCACGGTTTACCGGTGTTCAGTGCGACAAAAGAGGATCCCCATTTCCCGGATGCTCCACGGAGTCAATTCCGTAAATTTAGCCTGAGTGCCAGCTATTTTATGCCAGTCACGGATTCCATTTATTACCTCTCATCCCTTTACGGCCAGACCACACCCGACAACCTTTACGCCAGCGAACGCCTCTCGCTGGGAGGACAATATTCCGTCAGGGGATTTAAAGAGCAATCTCTCACCGGCAACCGCGGCGGATATTGGCGCAATGAGCTGAACTGGCGAATGGCAGAGCTTCCTGTACTGGGTGAACTCACCTTAACCGGGGCGTTGGATACGGGATGGTTACGAGGAAAAGCAGGACAAATTGATGGCGGTAATGTCACTGGCACCGCACTTGGCTTCTCACTAACGAACCGCCGATTCAATCAGGCGATAACTGTTGGCAAACCACTCACTTACCCTGACCACCTGAAACCGGCTCACTGGGTGGTTTACTGGTCTGTATCACTGATTTTTTAACGGTCAATCGGCAGCGTTGATTATTAAGGTCGCCGAAGAGTGTGTCATTGCGCAGCGGAATGCTGCGATTGCCGTCACCGCAGTGGCGGCAGGTGAACGGTAAAAGTATTAGGTAACACCAAAGAAGGTGCCAAGGATCTGGCAGAAGGATTGAGTCATACCTCAAAACCGCTGTTAAAAAATGCTAAACCTGATACTGATGCTGTAGCTAGCTTGATCGAAAATGAGAAGTTGTATGCTGGAAAGGGAGCGACAACTGTTACATACCCTGATGGCATGAGTTTTCAGATTAATCAGCCGAAGCATTTA
Organism: Photorhabdus sp. RW14-46; assembly: GCF_963887965.1. NCBI lineage: Bacteria > Pseudomonadati > Pseudomonadota > Gammaproteobacteria > Enterobacterales > Morganellaceae > Photorhabdus > Photorhabdus sp. RW14-46. The sequence continues at coordinate 82,878 of NZ_CAWPHH010000018.1, forward strand.
GCAACTGTAGATGGATTTACCCAAAAATCAGGAATTGCGGGCGGGCACAATGCAGATGTTTTTTATGGTGTTGTAAAAGACAAAGGAATACAAATCGTCGGTGAAACGCCTACTGGTGTTAATGGAATAATGCATATCGAATATAGAGTACCTGCTAAAGATGCTTCTGGGAGTTTTACAGAAACTCACAAAGGTAATGGTTTAAAACCATTTGAAAAGACTATCTATAATCCCAAAATTTTTACTGATCAGAAAATGTTGGAGTTAGGTCAACAAGCTGCTGTCAGCGGTTATAAACAAGCTATAGCTAAAGGTCAACAAACATATGATGCTACAGCAGATGGTGTTACATTCAGGGTATATACCCAAGAAACTTCAAGATGCAGTTTTTAGCACCTGAAAATGGTCGTTAATTCTAGACATCAGCGAGTCCGCTATATCCGGTAGCGTTGTGGTGAAAAATTTGAAGACGTTGTCTCGAAATTCATGTTTATCCGCGAAATAACGGTTATTTCGAACCTGTTCATTCATGACCTTCCATAATCGTTCTATCGGGTTTAAATTTGGGCTATAGGGAGGAAGGTAATGTCACTCAATATTGCTAACATAAGCCCACTCCTTCACAAGATGAGCTTTGTTGTAACCCGCTCCATCCACAATAAGGTGAATTTTTTGATGGTAGTCAGGATAAGACTTTCTTATTTCATTGAAAAAACAGCAAATGTTGTAGTCATTGATGGTCTGATATTCCTGGAACACGGTACGACCAATGGCATTCAGGTTGAGCGCGCCCAATATATTCAGGCGAGTCCGGCTTCCTGTTGTTTTGACTGTTTTTTTCTCGCCTTTCCGCATCCAGCCATAACCGAGTTTGGTGCCTTGAGTCGGGTGAACAGCGTCAAGAAAAAGGATGGGTTCGTCTTTCGCTGTGACTTTAAGATTCTCATAATATTCAATAAATTGTTGCTGTTTTTCTACATCGAATTTATGAGGGACACCACAAGGTTTTTTATAAGAAAACCCCTGACGGTGTAGCCATTTATTCATGCCGGGAATGCTAAAGGTAATCTTCCAGAGCTGAGCAACATAGGCCACGATTTCATGGNTATATACCCAAGAAACTTCAAGATGCAGTTTTTAGCACCTGAAAATGGTCGTTAATTCTAGACATCAGCGAGTCCGCTATATCCGGTAGCGTTGTGGTGAAAAATTTGAAGACGTTGTCTCGAAATTCATGTTTATCCGCGAAATAACGGTTATTTCGAACCTGTTCATTCATGACCTTCCATAATCGCTCTATTGGGTTTAAATTTGGGCTATAGGGAGGAAGGTAATGTAACTCAATATTGCTAACATAAGCCCACTCCTTCACAAGATGAGCTTTGTTGTAACCCGCCCCATCCACAATAAGGTGAATTTTTTGATGATAGTCAGGATAAGACTTCCTTATTTCATTGAAAAAACAGCAAATGTTGTAGTCATTGAGGGTCTGATATTCCTGGAACACGGTACGACCAATGGCATTCAGGTTGAGCGCGCCCAATATATTCAGGCGAGTCCGGCTTCCTGTTGTTTTGACTGTTTTTTTCTCGCCTTTCCGCATCCAGCCATAACCGAGTTTGGTGCCTTGAGTCGGGTGAACAGCGTCAAGGAAAAGGATGGGTTCATCTTTCGCGGCAACTTTAAGATTTTCATAGTATTCAATAAATTGTTGCTGTTTTTCTACATCGAATTTATGAGGGACACCACCCGGTT
>NZ_CAWPHH010000019.1:0-85246 GCF_963887965.1 Photorhabdus sp. RW14-46
ATGGTGAGATTCGCCCTTATCCTTACTCAAACCGGTGGCTGGATTGTTTCACGCTCCCCGAACAGGCGGCTCGCTTATACCGTCAGGCGTTTCCGTTGGTGGACGTCAGTGTGCTCAGCGATGAAGAAATCCTGACGCATAAAGGGGTAGCCCTGATGGAGCTGGTGCAAAAACATATTCGCTGTCGGGATATGCAGGAATGGCTCCTCCAATTGGTGGAACTCTTGAATGCGGGGTATAATACAACTGAGCAGCGCAATGTGGTGTTACGCTATATTTTACTGAATGGACATACGCCGGATCTCTCACAATTTGTCCATCAACTGATTGAACAATCTCCGGAGCATGAAACGATGTTGATGACTATTGCAGAACAGCTTGAACAAAAAGGGCTTGAGCGAGGTATCAAGCAAGGTATTGAACAAGGTATTGAACAAGGTATTGAACAAGGTATTGAGCAGGGTATTGTGCAAGGCCGAGAGGAAGGCCGAGCGGAAGGTAAACTGGAAACGGCTCGTGCCTTATTACGGCATGGCGTGAGTTTGGATATTATTGTCACCAGTACCGGGCTGAGCCGGGATAAAATTGAAATGTTAAAGCATTAAATTCATCTTCTCTTTTACAGCAAAATGCCGATATTTAAGATCGGCATTTTTGTTCTTATTCCAGGTAATGGCTATACAAGGCACTTTTACGTTTGCCCGGCGAAGCTGAAACCGGTCAGACTGAAACAGCAATCTCCGGAGCATGAAACGATGTTGATGACTATTGCAGAACAGCTTGAACAAAAAGGGCTTGAGCGAGGTATCAAGCAAGGTATTGAACAAGGTATTGAGCAGGGTATTGTGCAAGGCCGAGAGGAAGGCCGAGCGGAAGGTAAACTGGAAACGGCTCGTGCCTTATTACGGCATGGCGTGAGTTTGGATATTATTGTCACCAGTACCGGGCTGAGCCGGGATAAAATTGAAATGTTAAAGCATTAAATTCATCTTCTCTTTTACAGCAAAATGCCGATATTTAAGATCGGCATTTTTGTTCTTATTCCAGGTAATGGCTATACAAGGCACTTTTACGTTTGCCCGGCGAAGCTGGAACCGGTCAGACTGAAGCAACTTTATAGGGGGCGAAATGACACCCTAAGAATATGGGGAACGCGGTTAGGTGAGTTGTTTGCAGAAACAAATGATTCGAAACTTCAATGTTCATGCGCCTGATGTGACCGTTTATTACTGATTTTGGCATCTGAACAGAATTCATGACACCCTTTATTGATGAGATCGGCGGTTATTTTATTGATGAGAGCTTGCCGAATACCCTGCTGTTGACCCAGATCCCATTCAGAAATGGAATGGGCTGAGGGTTGACCAGAAAAGCTATATATTGGATGATGAGCTATTGATAATTTCAATTTGGTGATGGGTAAGTCATTTGACTTCATTCTTAAAATATTATCTGGCGGTAATCAATATTTTGATAAAGTGGTTATTATTATGCGAATACAAGTTAAAAACTCATTTAAATGAATGGCATTCATTGAATAGTTGTTGTAAATAAATAACTATTCCAAAATAGTACTCCACTTCGTACAACTCCTTGTGTAGCAAGGACATACATAGCAGAGTTATGAGTTAGTACGGTCTATCAAGCATCAAATTTGCACTATTCAGATATCAATCAAATAGACTAACTGTATCGGTATTATGAAATCCTATTTATACCCGTTATCCTTCAAGTTGCTTCTTTGTTGGCTGCACTCGCTCACCCCGGTCACATCGTTATCTATGCTCCCGGGGATTCGTTCCCTTGCCGCCGCGATGCATCTTGAAATCCATTGGGTATATATTTATAACTAAATACCTATATTCAATTATTTATTAAAATCATAAAAACCAATAGCGAAATTAATTTAAAATTTATGATTGATATTATTTTAAAAACAACATAGATATTAAAATTTACAATCCAACATAGTATCAAACATTCTTTACCAATTAATTAACAGCAAAGTATCCCCTCATATTTCAATTATTCAAGATTAATCATTTAGAATATATTAACCACCTATTATTCTTATAAAATCATCTATTTATGCCTTCTATAACTCACATCCTTAAATGTTAAAGATAAAGCGGCTATAATAGCTGGAATGGATAAAATGGCAAAAATAGTGCTATAACTTAATTCAAGCCTGATCAATTCTGCGCCAAATAAAGTACCGAAAATCCCACCAAATCTTCCAAATCCTAACATCCAGGCAACTCCCGTAGCCCTACAATGAGTCGGATAAAATTGTGCAGAGATTGATCCCATCGACGCCTGAGCGCCATTCATCGTTATCCCGGCAAGAAATATAAGAATACTCAATAATAATACATTTTCTTCCTGACCAATAAAAAAGACCAAAATACCAGCCAGGGCATAATTAGTTGCAACTACTTTATGAGGATTAATTCGATCCATTAACCAACCGGAAAAAACCGTGCTTATTACGCCTCCTAAAGGAAATAATGCTGTCAATGTTGCCGCCATGCTAACACTGAAACCAACATCGTTCATTAAAAACGGCATCCAACTTGTCAGAACATAAAAAACCAATGCTCCCATGCAATAGGTTATCCATAACATTGCCGTCCCAATTAAGAATCGATTAGATAAAACCGTTTTAATTGACGACTTATGTATAATTTCTTCTCCATCAAAGGTAAACTTATTTATATCATTTAAAGTATTACCGGTCATTTTAGACAAAATTCGTCTTATATTACCTTCTGCCCCCCCTTTCGAAACCAAATACCTAAGTGATTCAGGTAATAGAGAAAAGAGAAATAGCGATAGAAATAACGGCAGAATACCCCCTAAAATCAAAACCCCTTGCCAACCAAAATGTGGAATAATCCATGCAGAAATTATCCCACCCACCGCTGCACCAAGAGGAAAACCACAAAAAACGATATTTATTAACAAAGATCGCCGATTCTCTGGAGCATATTCAGATATTAAAGTTATTGCATTTGACATTGCCGCACCAAGACCTAACCCAGTCAAAAAACGCAAAATAGTTAATGTCTGTATTGAATCGGCAATAGCGGTAGCAAGACTAAGCAGGCCAAAAACAGTGACAGATATTGTCAACACTGACTTTCGACCGAACCGATCCGCAAGTGGACCGGCAAAAATCGAACCCAATGATAACCCAACAAGAGCGGCGCTCATAGCCGGCCCAAGAATAGCACCTTCTACTTTAAAATCATTAACCACGGCTGGTGCAATATACCCCATTAATACCGTGTCAAAACCATCAATAACAACAATTAAGAAACATAAAATTAATACTTGCCATTGAACTTTCGAGAATTTTTGATTATTAATAACATGTTGGATACTGACTGTTTTAGTGCTATTCATCTTGAATCACCAATGTCATAAAATTCACTCCTCTTAACTATAAAGATAAATTATCAGTTTAATAATAGATGTAAAGAAAATTTATTTTCAATGTTTCCTGCGTTAATTTTATTAATATCCATATTATCATCATGAAAAACATAATTGACGTTATTATTTTCACTTTAGAACATTCCCCTGAAATATTTCCATTGACTAATAATCATCTCTTTAATTTAAAATCTCTGTTCTCTGAATTCACAGATAAAAATCTGCATTAATAACAATGAAAGACATGTGATTCTAAAAACCTATCCCACTCTTGAGATCTCAGGAATTCCTAATCAATTGTCTCAATTGCCCTTTTATGATTTTTCCACTTGCGTTTCTGGGTAAAGTTAAAAAAGTATAACCTTTAGGGCGCTTATAGCGCGCCATTACCGTACAAATATAATTGTCCAATTCATACTCTGTAACTGATGAAGTTTCTTCGAGCTCTATAAATGCATACGGTACTTCACCCCAATGTGAATCTGGCTTTGCTACAACGGCGGCAGCTAAAACACCGGGATAGTTTGACAGTATATTTTCCAATTCCAGACTAGAAATATTCTCACCACCAGAAATAATAATATCTCTCTTTCTATCTACAATTCTGACATAGCCATCATTTTCAACGACAGCCAGATCCCCTGTGAAAAGCCATTGACTTGCTGCATCAAGAGTCACATGCCGATCTGGATCATAAGATGCAACCATATTTCCACGAATTACGAGCTCACCAACAGTCTTTCCATCAAAAGGCACCTGTAATCCCGTATTTTCCTCAATAACACAAACTTGACCTTGTAAATTTGAGACAATGCCTTGACGCATCCTCTTGGATATTCTTACGGATTTAGAGAGCTTCTCCCAATCGCTCTTCTCTTCACACACAACGACCGGGCCATATGTCTCAGTCATACCATAGACTTGTGTTACTGCTATTCCAATGGAATCTAATAGAGAAAACATCATCTCTGTAGGCGGCGCACCTGCGACTAATCCATGAATTTTCTCCTTAAAATGCAGCCCTTGTTTCCGCGCAATAGTACCTAATGCGCAATGGACAATAGGCGCTCCACAATAGTGTGTTACCTTATGCTTCTGCATTAGCAATATCGCTTCTTCTGCGTCAAACTTGCGCATACAGATGTGTGTACCTCCCCGAGCAGTGATAGCCCACGGAAAACACCACCCATTACAGTGAAACATTGGTAACGTCCATAAGAACGTCGGTCGTTTTGGTATATCCCAATCCAGAACATTAGAAATAGAATTAAGAAACACGCCACGGTGAGAATAGACAATAAGTTTAGGTTGTCCACTTGTTCCTGAAGTTACATTTATGCTGATCGCCTCTTGTTCATCTCGTAGAGAAAAAGACAACTCTCCCGATTTATGCGTAGTTATCAGCGATTCATATTGAATAAATTCCCGGTCAGAAATTGATTCTGAAATGACTGCGCCATCCACATCAATAACGATGATCTTTACTTGTTTGTCTAGAGAAACATCATCCAACAGTGAAATAAAGGTTCTATCAATAAACAATACCTTAGGATTAAGTTTTTTAAATATAAAATTTAAAGTATTTGAGTCCGTTCGGGTACTGAGCGCATTCAAGATACCGCCTGCCATTGGAACCGCAAAATGTAATTCAAGAAGCTCGTGTATATTGGGTAGAAGCGCGGACACAACTGTTTCTTTACAAACGCCCATTTTTTTCAAAGCTATTGCAAGCCTTTCACACCGAGATGCATATTGGCTCCAAGTCCAATGACATTCTCCATCTATGACAGCAATATCATCTCCATTACTCAGTATTGCTCGTCTTAGAAATGAAATAGGCGAAAGCGCGACACCATCATATTCACTTAAGAAAAAATTAGAATCAGTCATATTTCTCACTCCCTTTTTTATATATGCTAAAAGCGATTGATATCATGATAAGAAGCAATATAGCGTCGATAATAATTGGTGCATCAACTCCACCAAATTGCTGAGCATATGGTGTTACAGCTTGGCCGACTGCTTGAGCTAAGAAAGTACTTGTTCCTAAGAATCCATAAATTGCAGGTATTTGTTCAACAGGATAAGTCTTCGATATAAACTGATGAAAGGCAGTGAAATAAATGGTACTGCCAAGACCACCCAATAGTAACATTACCCAAAAGCCTAAGTGAGCTGATATCAAAAGAGCACCGCTCGGTTGCAAAAACAAAAGTATAAGAGAGATGACGAATCGTGCCTTTAAAGCTATTTTTCGTAACAGCTTACGCAGTGGTAAAACAAAAAAACCTCCCGCAGCCGCAACAGCAAACGAATAGCCAACCTCTATTGGATTGAATCCACTAGCGTATACAGCAAAGATAGGCCATGAGGCTAACCATAAACCAAGACACATAAATTCCAGATGGTGAACCAGAAGTAACCTCCAATTACGACTAAGGAGTTGAGCTAACGTTATCCGAATATGTTCACGACTATGATTGTCAGTAGATGTAATAGCAGTTTTTTGGGGCAATATTATCAGACACAAGGAATACAGAATTGCTGAGAATAAGAAAACACTATAAAGGTCAAACTTCGCAACGATAATCCCACCTGCCATTGGACCCGCTAAACGCCCAGCATTTTGGGAAATAACATAGCTATCATTCACCGACTCAAAATTCGGAGATTGGGAAAATCTATTAAGCTGCGTTCGCCAAGAGATAATGAATCCTGAAAAAAAAGCCCCTTCCAGCAGTCTGGAACACAATAGTAAACTAACAGGGTTGCTAAAAAGGAATAAACAGATGCTACAAGACATAAGTCCAATTAATGCACCGGTATATATCTGTAAACAATTTTTAGGTGAGATAAATTGCCCCATAATAGGCTGGAATACCATTCTTCCAATAGCAGTTCCCGATAGGAAGACGGCTGCTTGTGTTGTGGAAAAATCCGTTGTTTCTACAAACAAAGGTATATAACCCACGGCCGCAGTAGCTGCGGCCCAAAAAAGGAAACCTCGAACAAATGTAGTAAAAGGTAGCAGATCTAATTTTCCGTTCATAACTCGGCCTCTACTCTACTTGAACTATTGAGGAACTGTGTTTGTCTTAGAGACCTGTTCATAAACCGCAGCAAGCAATGCAACTGAATTTTCGTGAGTTGATAACTCTGAGTTCGCATCTCCACCACTTAAAAAATCGCGAAGCTGCTCTTTTCTTGCGTGGACATTCAAGCCCGCGCATAGAGGGAGGCTTGGGTTTAACTGTGATAGATCTTTGCGGTTGATTCGTAACACAGTTTGTTCTCCCCTCCGGGTAAACATTGGATGGGTAGCAATAGTTATATTAAAATCTTCCGGTATCGTGTCACCTTCTGTCAGTTTCCGAAAAGAATTCGATACGATGCTAATTGAGCAGAAATGCCCTAGATGAATATTTACGATTTCCTGTCGTATTCGTCCATCGCTTGGAATACTATTCGGCATTATCCTGCCAGTTAAGGTTGTTTCTATCAGATCCATGCTGAAAAACATTCGATGTTGAATACCTTTGGAATAATTTCCTATTACTGAGAAGTCTAACTCACCATAGTCCGACAATTGATGTGCAATTTGATCTTGATTTTTATCCTCTTCCTTAAGGGCATGTGAATAAGTCGTAAATGGTAGAGCTTCCGCTAGCGCATTTGGGCGGACTACCATTGTTTTGACATGTGGTTTCAGGAGGTCTATATCCTGTATTTTTTTATTGTAGAGTGCAAAGCGAGCAACCAGATCTAAATAATGATACCCAGAATAAAATAATACTCCATAACCGTATTTAAGTGGATGGTTTTCCAAATTGAGCATTTCCGATGGAATTACCCACCACCCGCCACCAAAATGAACATGCATTGATGTGATAGGTATTTGGAATGAGCTCATGAATTCAGTTAGAAACTTTTCCACATATCTATATCCAAATTGCATTCGACGTTCACAACTGATTACAAATCTACTGTTGGTTTTTCTCGAAGCAGTCAATAGTTCTGCAAAATCTACCATTAAATTTTCCGCGTTTGACGAATAAGGGGCGGTTATTGGTTTATCCATGAACACGTTCAGTCCATTTTCGGCTGCCCATAGAGCATATACTTTATGAGCTTTTGGTTCAGTGCTCACTATAACAGCATCAGCCTGATAGACTTCTGGAATTGCAGAAAGTAACCTGTAAATTTCGTCTGAATCTGGATAATTTCTGTATTTTTCATCAAGAAATAAGTATGCTCTGGGCTTTAATCCCTTCTCATTTAATGCACAGCGAATTTTCATTTCTCGGCATTTCAAGTCAACTATAAGCATAACCTCAATGGTATCGCGGTACTCCAATAGAACATCTAAATATCTATTTAAAAAGTGAGGACCACATCCAAATACGATTAGTTTCCGTACTGGTTTATGCTTTTTTTTCATAAATATAGCTCCTGTGGTCGCAGAATTGGCGCTTTACTGTCAATACTGTCATAGTAATGAGCCAACCAACCAGCAGCACGACTAAAGCAAAGGAGAGCAGTATTCATGTGCGACTTGAAACCAGCTCTACGAAGTAGCAACCCATTAAATAGATCCGGATTTGGGTATAATCCCCGTTGCGAAAAATACGGCCTTTTCGATACTTCCGATGCAAGTTCCTGTGAAATATTTACATAGGAAGAAATAACATCGAATTTTGCCTTCTGTTTGATAAGAATATCGCTCATGTAAGAAGCTCGTGGGTCTGGTTGTTTGTAAATTCGATGACCAAATCCCATAAGACGTTGCTTTCTTTCTACTAGTTCATCAATAAAAGTACTAATATTTTTAGAATTGTCGTGTATATCATCGATCATTAAACCAACTGCCCCACTCGCTCCGCCATGAAGAGGACCGCTGAATGCGCAAATACCCGCAGCTACAGCATTAAATGGATCTGCACCGGAACTCGCTACAGCTCTAACGGTTGCAGTTGAGCAGTTCAGCCCATGTTCTGCATGAAGAATTAAAAACTTGTTTAACATTTCTTCTGCTACATCGTCACACTGTTGGCCAAAACATGTTGCTAAAAAGCTTGCAAAGAATCGATGCTTAGTACCGAAAAAAGTTTTAAATACAGGTTCGGATATAGCATATTTCTGAGCATATATAGCAATTGCGGCAGCTATTGCTGCCAAAATAGATGCAGTAATTATCAAACGTTCGTCCTTTGTTTTTACAGAACAGTCAGAAAGCCATTTACCCTGCGAAGATAAAACTGCAATTGTGAGGAAATCAGTGGGAGTAGTATCGAATATTACTGGTGTTAACTTTTCAATATGCTTGAGTGCTGATAGGTAATTGTTATGGAGCATATCTAAAAACTCTTCACTTCCTTCTGAATTTAGTTTTCCTGTAATCAGAAGATACACAACATCACTAAAAGAATAGTTATTTGCTAGGTCTCGGACATTATGGCCTCGGTACTCAAGCTTCAACTCTTTTTCATCGATTCGACCTATATTACTTCTACAGATGGCTGTTTGCATTAAACCTTCATCGAGTATCTTCATCTTTATTTTTCGATTTGGCTTGAGAATAGTTTGGTCTGACAATTGTTGTACTTCAAAAAATTCGTTAATTGATCTTGCCAAAATTTTCGATGTCATGCTCTATTCCTCTTCATAATATATGTTCATTAAACTGACACATTGATTTAAATAGGATTACAATAATCAAATTATTACACTAGCTAATGACGATGTTTGGATACGAATCAATATCTTACTCATCGTAATATGTTTAGCTAAAAGAACTAACATCATTCCGTCTATAAAATTGACTTCTCGACCTGTACCATATGTAATTTCTCTGCCACTATTTCACATGCGTCAAGTAATGAATAGAATAAATTTTCTAATTCCGCTCGACTTCCAATAAGCAATTTTTGCTTCAGCGTATTCTCACTTTCTTTTAGGTTTTGCGTATATTTAATAATGTCGGTGAGAATTTCGTTGTCTCTGTAATATTCCAAAACCTGAGTTTTCTTTGTTGGATAGAAACCACTTTTTAGGATTTGCAAAGGGCGTAAGCAACCGTGATCGGTAAGTTTCATCATCAGCCCAAGCATATAATGTGCTCGATGTCCATATGTACCAGAAATCAGATAAGAACGAGCTATTTGCCTTATAGTAAATAAATTATTAATAATGCCATATATATCGCTTTTCAATGACGGTTTCATTTCTAAAGCAAGATCCCCATAGACACGCTTAGTTCCATTAATGAGCGCATATGCTCTGAAACTAGGATACTGGTGAACATTCGATTCACTATATACAGAGATGGATAAATCCTTGAACCTAGATTGTGTTGAGCGAATTGCTTCAAGGATAACTGTATCGACCTTATCCACGATAACAATAGAGTCTATATCTGAACCACTTCTCATATCACCTCGGGCAGCACTACCGTGGAGATAAAAGGCTAATAATCTATCTCCAATAAACTGCCTTAAAAGAATAATCACTTGATCAATAATCGGTTGTAATGAAAGAAGATCGTCTACTTTACCCTGTGCTGAAACAATACGTGTCTCCGGGTAAAAGTGCTGCAACAACGTCGAATAGTACTCCGCGATTCCACTTAACCGTGCCGCTGCATCACGAAAAATATTAATATTGGATAAAAGTTCTTTTTCAAACTTTTGCCAAGATGTATTGCAAGTGACCAGCCAATTAAGATCTTCTGTTGGTATTTTCAAAACATATGCACTATTTTTGTGAATACAAGATAGTTCCTCCGATTCGAGCAAACGATATAGCCCCAATTCGGCGTAACGCATTGCCCAACCAAGCTGGCGTACTCCCCAAACGTGAGTCTTTGGCGTCAAGTTTCTGAGGTAGTAAAGACGTGCAATATGAGCAACGCTAAAAACTGCTTGTCTATATATATCAAGATTTCCTTTGATATTAGGGAGTACCACATCACTTATTTTTTCCGACCGTAAGAGCCAAGGATTCTTAGTAAATTGCCACATACAATGAGGCGGATAATATGACAACTCATTAATCGTAAGATAATTTAGGGTAAACTCAAAAAACTCCGCCTGAAGGTATCTTAGCGATGTAATGCAACCTGTGACGAAATTATCAGGTAAAATCACGTAGAAATGCCTCACACACCGAGAAGAATAATCGGGTTGACGGAGATATGAATCAGTTTCCACAATACCAAGGAGATTCTCTCCAAAAACTTCTAATGCGGACTGAATAAAATAGTCAGTTCTTGCGTCCATATAAATTTACTCTATAAGTATATCAAATCCATAAATCATGCATCGAATCAAGCTACATGCTTTAATAGGTTATAGTCGTAAGCAACAGGGATCTCAATTAAAAACGGTTCATTAAGAAGATATGCCTGTTCCAAGACTTTCGGAAGTTCTTCTGGATTCTTGAGTAAAACAGATTTCATTCCGTTAGCATTCGCCAATAAATGAAATTGAACCGGCCCTAGCTCTGTCATGCCTTTTACCGGTTCTTCACTATGTAAGCCTTGATAATACTTTATTAAACCGAAACAAGAATCTGACAGTACTATGATGATAACTGGCAATTTGTATCTAACAGCTGTTTCCAAGTCTTGACTTGTAGAATGAAAACCGCCATCGCCACAAATGGCTACAACTTTTTCTGAGGGATTACAAAGCTTCGCGGCTAACGCTGCGGGAAGGCCGAAACCAAAACTTCCACACACGTTGGAACAGATGAATCTATTAGGCATATGAGTACGGGCTAATAAACCAGCGTACTGTTTGTGCAAACCGACATCACTGCATAGAATACCACTATCCCCCAAATAGTTGCTGATTACCTTCATAATCCTAGGAATATCAGTCGTTCCAGGCTTAACACTAATTGCTTTTCGCTCATCGAAGATCTCTTTAAGCTCTTTATGTTTTTCAGAGAAACCTTGGTTCCTCACAGTACAAACATTCCTGAGATAACGCAATGACTGCTCAATATTGCCTAAACAATTCACTTTTGGCTGAAAAACTTCTTCCATCGGAATATCGAAACTATTTATTACAATAGTATCCTTATTACAGCCCCACAAAGATGGTTTTAGATCTTCCCCAAAGTCGTAACCGATTAAAATAAGAAGATCAACATCGTCGAAAAGGTCTGATAGTATTGGCCGACGATATACTCCATCAAGATATTTATTAGCTGCGGTTAAAAATAAACGATGTTTTTCAGATATTGCACCTTTTGCAGCCAAAGAACATATTATTGGAACATTGAGCTGCTCTGCAAAGAGTCTTACTTCATTTTGAGCTTGTTCCCGTAGTACCTGGTTACCAATGATGATCATTGGATAACGTGAATTATTTACCAAGCTAGCTACTTTTTCCAAATTAGCCACTACAGGTGCCGCAGGTTCCGTTCTTTTTGGTATTTGCAATCCTTCAAGAATATTAGCAGCTTCTTGAGCAGAGATTTCCTGCTTAAGGACATCTATAGGTATACTCATATAAACTGGGCCAGGTAATTTATCAATAGATACCTTTATTGCGGAAGGGATTTTTTGTCGAATGTCTTTAATACCTTCGATCTGGAAACTTACCTTTGTAATTGGCTTCATAAAACTTACATTATCAATACATTGATGAGTTAAGTTGTACTTAGCCTGTTCATTTGGTATTTGAGCTGATGCTACTATCATAGGAGAACGATCTAATATTCCTGAACATACTCCTGTCGCTATATTGGTAAGGCCGGGACCAAAAGTAGACCAGCACATTTGCGGTTTTCCTGTAAATCTTCCTAAAACATCAGCCATAATGCCAGCTGTAAATTCATGTCTTGTAAGGAAGAATTCGATACCAATTTGATTTGCAAATCTAATAGCCTCTGCTTCACCGCCTACAATACCGAAGCATTTGGTTACACCTTGGCGCGCAAGCGCACGCAGAAATAGTTCATCAAGTTTCATGTGGTCGTCCTTTGTGTTTAGAGTTTAATTTATAAAGCAACATTCATGAATGTTTATTAAAAATTCAGATATTTTTAATATGTACAGACTATGCCAATATTAATCTTCAGCTCTAAAAAGGCTTTTTGTGTGATCCAGCTCATACAAGGAACTTAACTACATAAATATCGTGATAACTGCTAAATCGATTTTTTTGAATTAGCTTATACAGGGTAGCTATTAAAAAGTAGTTTAATTATTTATATCAGTCAAGAAAACTAATTTGATTATCGTCACAATAGTAAATAGCAACAAGGCAAATTTTCAAAATAGTAGATAGTTTAAAAAAGAACCTAATCCGATTTTTACAACCTGATTAATAAGCAAGAATCTAGACTTAAGTCTTTGTTCCTACATGTCTATTCATTCTTAGTTGAATAAAACCAAACAATAGTACGGTTTCATGAGACAAGTAACCATTACCATCAATCCATGCAAAATTAATTAAAAAATTAAGGGAATACTTGGTGCACAAGTCGCCTATCAGCACGAGCGCACCCAGCAATACGGCAGATTAACTCATTGCAAGCTATAATCCCGGTGCCTTCCATAATGAAGTTGTCAAACCATGATCGACCAACGTTAATTGATCGGCGTATATCGCCTGCCAGTCCTGTTTAGCCTTCTGATACACTTCACAATGTTCAGGATTTGGCTGATATTCATGTTGCCAACGCACCAATTTTTCCCCCGTCGCCCCCATTGCATCATAAAGCCCAACCCCCACTCCGGCAGCAATGGCACACCCCAAAGCGGTCGATTCTTTAACCATCGGCACCCGAACCGGCAACCCTGTCACATCAGATAAAATCTGACTCCATAATTTTCCTTTTGAACCACCACCCGCGAATACCAGTGAATCCGGTTTCACTGCGGAAAAAGCAGAAATCAGATCCAAGTTACAGGCCGAGACAATCGCGGCATTCTCTTCCAATGCACGAAATAGAGTCGCTTTATTGCATTTCTCAGGATCAATGGAAAGGTTAATAAAGGAAGGTGCTGCGTGATACCAAGCTTTAAACCGCATCACATCAGAGAAAATGGGTATGACACCGTAAGCGCCCGCCGGAACTCTGGCCGCCATATCTTCCAGTAAGCTATAAGTATCAACGCCAAGACGCTCCGCCAACAGCTTTTCTTCCGCGCAAAATGCATCCCTAAACCAACGCATGGTTAAGCCAGTAAAGAAACTAATCGACTCCGCCTGAACCATGCCGGGAATAACATGAGGATTTATCCGTGTATTCATATTTGGGTCAGTGACCGGTTCAGGCAGATTGACAACCTGCTGCCAAAATGTGCCACCAATAACGGCGGTCTGGGCAGGTTTGACCACACCTAAACCAAGACAGCCGAGCTGTACATCACCACCGCCCATAATGACCGGTGTGCCAATATTCAGTCCACATTGAACAGCGGCTTTCTCCGTGACGTAACCTAACAAGGTTCCCGTCTCTTTTACCGGCGAGAGAATATCAGAACGCAATCCTGCCATCTCAAGGAGATCGGGACGCCAATCACGGCTTACCAGATCCAGCATGCCTGTCGTACCGGCATTGGAGGGATCGACTGCCAACTCACCACTGAGCATATTTGCCAGCCAGTCGCTGATCATGGTTAAGGCCGTCGCCTGATGATAGATATCCGGGCGATGATGAGCAAGCCATAACAGACGAGGCATTGCACCCAACGCTAATGTTTGCCCTGAACACCGATACACATCATATTCAAAAGTGCTGTCATACAACGCCTTCAATTCACTCACTTCTTGGCTGGAACGCGCATCCACATTAGCACAAGCCCAGATCGGCTCACCATTGCGGTTATAAAGCACGATACCTTCCCGCATAGAGCAAGAAGCCACTCCCTGAATAGCACTGGCAGGCAATTGTGCGGTTTTCAGCGCCTGACGGATACATTGGCAAACAAGCTGCCAGTTCGTCGCTAAATCAAACTCCATTGAACCCGGTACATCAGGTACAGGCTGATGTATCCATTCAGCCTGCCCTGCGGCAATCTGATTTCCTTCAAGATCAAATATCACTGCACGAACACTCCCTGTTCCTGCATCAAGCGCCATCAGATATTTTCCCGATGGATTAGCACTACGGCGTTGATTCATGATGCTATCCTCAGTTCAATTACTTTTTGAATTTATATACCCGTCATCTTTCAAGTTGCCTCTTTGTTGGCTGCACTCACTCACCCCGGTCACATCGTTACCTATGCTCCCGGGGATTCGCTCCCTTGCCGCCGCGATCCCTCTTGAAATCCATTGGGTATAGCTTTACCTCAAATTTTTTCTGCTTACTTTCACGGATAGAATAAATATAGGGTTTAACGCAGCAAATTCAGCATGACTCTGGCAGTCTGTTCTTCCGTCACCAGCCCATTGATATATTGACCATTCAGCGCAGCAATAATGGCTTCCGCTTTCTCTTCCCCTCCCGCAACACCAATCACTGTCGGGATGGTTTTCAGTTCTGGCATGGAGATACCAATCAGCTCCTGATGAATCTGCATATCCTCCACCAGTTCACCATCAGCGCGCATAAAATAACCAAGGATATCGCCCACAGCGCCTTTCCGACCAAACATTAGCTGTTCACCACCACTGATATAACCAGAACGCATAATTGTCGCCTGCTGTTGCTGATTAACTGCACCAATACCAACGATAGCAATATCAGCCGCACAAGCCGCTAGCAAAACATCTCGGACGCTGCTCTCCTGACGAAATGTTTCAGCAACCTGAGCAGTGGAAGCACGTAATGGGGCAGGGATAATATTGATTGAACAGGCGGCATCCAGTTGACCAATACCGGTCATATAAGGACCGACACCTCCAGATAGTGTGACTAACCTAATTTGTTGTGATGAGATAAAACCACTTAAATGTTGCAATGCGCACATGGTGGTTTCACCAAATCCCACGGCCAATAATTGCTGCGGTTCAATCAATGCCATCAGCAAATGTGCCGCACCAACCCCTAATCTGGCACTAAGATTCATATTCGCCAGTGCAGGCAAAACGCGCACCTGTTTCAAAGAGAAATGTTTTTGCAGGGTATCTTCCAGCGCCAAACACCCCTCGTAACGAGAGTTAATTTGTACCCGAATGACGCCTGATTGCCGCCCTTTCTCCAGTAATCTGGAGACTTTTAACCGGCTCAAACCAAGCAAATCGCCGATGTCACCTTGTGTCAGGCCATCGTGATAGTAAAACCATGCAATACGCGCAAGTAGCTCTTCTTCACTCATGCTATTACCCGGACTGGCGTCCTCAGACGGTATATTTTTCTCTTTAGCTGATTTTTCTTTCACTGATTTTATCGACATAACCACTTTCTTTTATCCGCACTCAACAGATAACCATTAAAACGTATAACACGCCAGAATTTTACCGCAAAAATTTGAACACAATTCAATGAATATATAAATTTTTCACAAAGTATGATTTAAATATTGCCAAGCTCACAATTTAACAGCTACCATGTTGAACAATTGTTTTTTAAATAGATAAATGTTCATTTTGTTTGCCTCCGCACCTGCATGTAAGAGGATGCCGCGATGTTACATAACAACACCGCAGTACCACCGCTATTAGAAGTCAGTGGCATCAGTAAGCAATTTTCCGGCGTAATGGTACTGAAACATATTGATTTTACTCTGTTTCCAGGGCAGATACAGGCTCTGTTAGGGGGTAATGGTGCGGGCAAATCAACACTGATGAAGATTATTGCCGGTCTCGAACAGCCGGATAAAGGCACGCTCAAGATTAGCGGTCATCATGTTAGCCATCTTAATCCCACTAAAGCCCACCAATTCGGTATTTATCTGATACCACAAGAACCACTGTTATTTCCGAATTTGTCTGTACAGGAAAACATCCTGTTTCGTTTGCCAAAGCATCAGGTAGATAAGTCTAAAATGAAACAGCTACTGGCATTACTTGGCTGTCAATTAGATCTACATGTCAGTGCTGGCAGCCTTAATGTTGCCGATCAACAACTGGTCGAAATTATGCGTGGCCTGATGCGTAATTCGAAAATCTTAATCCTTGATGAACCTACCGCCTCCCTAACACCAGTAGAAACCGAACGCTTATTTGCCCAGCTCCGTGAGCTACAACAGCAAGGTGTCGGCATCATTTTTATTTCCCACAAAATCCCTGAAATTTACCAACTAGCAGATCAGGTCAGTGTCATGCGTGACGGCACTATTGCCTTAAGTGGCAAAATCCGCGATTACACAACGGATGACATTATTCAGGCTATTACACCGGCCGCAAAAGATCAGCCATTAAATGGCATCCCAAAATTGGGTCTGGATCTTAGCAATAACCAGCACCAGACAGTACCTGATCGACCAATACTGACAGTCACCAAGCTAAGCGGTGAGGGTTTCAGCAATATCTCATTCTCAGTGAAACCGGGTGAAATTCTTGGTTTGGCCGGGGTTGTTGGTGCTGGCCGTACAGAACTGGCTGAAACACTTTATGGCCTGCGCCCTGCGGTATCCGGCGAAATTAAGTTAAAACAACATACTGTTAATGGGCTAAAAACTGCTCAACGTCTGGCTCAAGGTTTGGTTTATTTGCCGGAAGATCGACAGTCATCAGGATTATTTCTGGATTCATCACTCGGCTGGAATATCTGCTCACTAACCCACAACCGCAATACATTCTGGATACGCCCTGCCTATGATACAGCGGTACTTGAACGCTATTGCCAAATCCTAAATATCAAATTCAGCCATATCAACCAACCAATTAAAACGCTGTCCGGTGGTAATCAACAAAAAATTCTGATTGCTAAATGTCTGGAAGCTCACCCCGCCGTCCTGATTATTGATGAACCTACACGTGGTGTGGATGTCGCGGCACGCAATGATATTTACCAACTGATTCGTCATATCGCCCAACAGCAAGTGGCCATTATTTTTATTTCATCGGATCTGGATGAAGTGGTTCGAATCGCTGATCGGGTATTAGTCATGCATCAGGGAGAAATCAATGGCGAGCTAACTAAGCAACAGATGGATGTTGACACCATTATGCATATCGCTTTCGGCGAACATAAACCACAACAGGCGGCATCATGTTGAAACTTATCCAGAATAACCGCGAAATTACCGCATTGATTGCCATTCTCTGCCTATTTGGCTTACTCAGTGTTATCGACCACCAGTACTTTAGCTTACAAACTGTCACCCTCGTTTTTAGCAGTGCGCAGATCCTTATCTTGCTTGCAATGGGGGCAACACTGGTCATGCTGACTCGCAATATTGATGTCTCTGTCGGCTCGATTGCTGGCTTATGCGCGGTCATTATGGGAATGTCACTGAATGCCGGCTTTAGCCTGTCCGTTTCCTGCCTGTTGACTCTTCTGCTCGGCATGTGTGCCGGATTCTTCAATGGCGCGCTGGTCACCTGGTTGAAAATTCCTGCGATCGTTACCACCCTCGGCACGTTGGGGCTTTACCGCGGGCTGATGTTATTGCTTACTGACGGTAAATGGATTGAAGGCTTACCAGACGAATTAAAACGCCTTTCCGCACCTTTATGGCTCAATATCTCACCTATCGGTTGGTTGTTAATGATCCTGATATTAGCAATGGCGTGGATACTAGCAAAAACCACATTTGGCCGGAGCTTTTACGCCACCGGAGACAACCTGCAAGGCGCTCGTCAACTGGGCGTTCGTACAGATAGCATTCAAATTATCGCCTTTTCCGTGAATGGTGTCATGGCCGCGCTGGCCGGAATTGTTTTTGCCTCCCAGATCGGTTTTATCCCGAATCAGACCGGCAGTGGGCTGGAAATGAGAGCTATCGCAGCTTGCGTGCTAGGCGGTATCAGTCTGCTTGGCGGCACCGGTACAGTGATCGGTGCTATTTTAGGCGCATTTTTCCTGACGCAGATAAACAGCGGATTAGTACTGCTAAAACTCCCTGCCTGGTGGAATGATTTTATTGCCGGATTTGTTCTGCTGGCGGTATTGATTTTTGATGGACGCCTTCGTTGTGCCATCGAAAAAAATATCCGCCAACAGAAATATGCCCGTTTCCTCAAAAATGACAAAAGTAATCAGGTGACATAATGAATATCGGTCAACGTTATGGCTGGGAATTCGCCTTAGCCGCATTACTGATTATTGAAATTCTGCTGTTTGGCATAGCAAACCCGCGCATGCTGGATATCAATATATTGTTGCTGAGTACCAGTGATTTTATCTGTATCGGGATTGTGGCCTTGCCACTGACTATGGTTATTGTCAGTGGCGGTATCGATATTTCATTCGGTTCAACTATTGGTCTGTGCGCGATATCACTCGGAGTGATGAATCAGACTGGTATTCCAATGGCCGCCGCTATTCCTTTGACACTACTGGTCGGTGCAATATGTGGAATAATCAATGCAGCACTCATTTTATATACCGGCATTAACCCATTGGTTATCACACTCGGTACCTTATATCTGTTCGGTGGCAGTGCCCTGCTGCTTTCCGGCATCTCCGGTGCAACCGGTTACGAAGGTATTGGTGGCTTTCCACCCGCATTGACTGATTTTGCCAATTTGACTTTGTTTGGCCTACCTATGCCATTGATGCTATTTCTACTCTGTGTCCTTATTTTCTGGCTGTTCATGCATCGTACCCACAGTGGACGCAATATTTTTCTGATTGGGCAAAGCAGTAAAGTTGCCCGTTACGCGGCAATTCCTGTTGCCCGAACCCTATATCTTCTCTATTCCCTGACCGGCATAGCTTCTGCTATTGCCGCCATTGTATTAGTTTCTTATTTTGGATCAGCGCGCTCCGACCTTGGCGCGTCATTTCTGATGCCAGCCATCACCGCGGTAGTATTGGGCGGAGCCAATATTTACGGGGGTTCAGGTTCAATTATCGGTACCGCGCTGGCTATATTATTAATTGGTTATTTACAACAGGGGTTACAAATGGCCGGCGTCCCCAGTCAGGTATCCAGTGCCCTTGCCGGTGCCCTGTTGATTATTGCCGTGGTAGGACGTTCCATCAGCTTGCACCACCACCAAATCCGTGACTGGATACAACGATGGCGAAATCAGAGATTGTCTTCATAAACCTACAGATTGAATTTTATGACATTACAGTCCCTCTGAAACCCAACAATATGGAGAGAGTAATGAAAACCCTAATCCTGAAAAAACTGGCTCTAATTAGCCTGTTAAGTCTGGCTTGCGCCTCTTGGGTACACGCCGCCGAAAGAATCGCTTTCATCCCTAAACTGGTCGGTGTCGGCTTTTTTACCAGTGGCGGCCAAGGTGCGGTAGCCGCCGGGAAAGCCTTGGGTGTCAATGTGACCTATGATGGGCCAACTGAACCCAGTGTTGCCGGGCAAGTTCAGCTTATCAACAACTTTGTGAACCAAGGCTATAACGCTATTGTGGTCTCTGCGGTTTCACCGGATGGCCTGTGCCCCGCGTTGAAACGCGCCATGCAACGGGGAGTGAAAATCCTGACTTGGGATTCAGACACTTCACCGGAATGCCGTTCAATTTATATTAACCAAGGAACACCAAACCAACTGGGCGGAATGCTGGTGGATATGGCTGCCAATCAGGTGCAAAAAAAGCAAGCCAAGGTCGCGTTTTTCTACTCCAGCCCAACGGTCACTGACCAGAACCAATGGGTAAAAGAAGCTAAAGATAAAATTGCCGCGGAACATCCAGGTTGGGAGATTGTTACCACCCAGTTTGGTTATAACGATGCCACCAAATCCTTACAAACCGCAGAAGGGATCTTAAAAGCCTGGAGTGATCTGGACGCCATTATTGCCCCGGATGCCAATGCCCTGCCAGCCGCGGCACAAGCAGCAGAAAATCTGAAACGACAAAATGTTGCAATCGTGGGTTTCAGCACCCCCAATGTCATGCGCCCTTATGTTGAACGCGGAACCGTCAAGCAATTCGGGCTATGGGATGTGGTTAATCAAGGCAAAATTTCAATCCATGTCGCCAATGAATTACTCAAGAAAGGTGATTTAAATGTCGGTGATAAACTAGATATTCCCGATATTGGCATGGTTGAAGTTGTACCAAACCGCGTTCAGGGTTACCGCTATGAAGCTAAGGGAAACGGTATTGTTGTTCTGCCTGAACGGGTCATTTTCACCAAAGACAATATCAATCAATACGATTTCTAATACGACTGTCCAGCAATCTCTACCATGCAGAGTTGCTGGACCAATGTAAGTGAGTTAGGAGAAAAAAATGGCAGATTTAGATGATATTAAAGATGGTAAAGATTTTGGTATTGATATCCCGCAGAAGAACAGCCTGTTTGAACTGAAAGGCTGCGGCGCGCTGGATTGGGGAATGCAATCACGACTTTCACGCATTTTTAATCCCAAAACCAATCGAACGGTGATGTTGGCTTTCGACCACGGTTATTTTCAGGGGCCAACAACCGGGCTTGAACGCATCGATATCAATATTGCCCCGCTGTTTCCCCATACCGATGTCTTGATGTGTACCCGCGGTATTCTGCGTAGTCAGGTTCCACCCGCGACCAACAAACCGGTGGTCTTGCGGGCTTCCGGTGCCAACTCGATTCTGACGGAGCTGTCCAATGAGGCGGTCGCGGTTGCGATGGAAGATGCTTTGCGCCTGAATGTCTGTGCAGTAGCCGCTCAGGTCTATATCGGCTCTGAATATGAGCATCAATCAATTAAGAATATTATCAAATTAGTCGATCAGGGAATGCGTTACGGTATGCCAACAATGGCAGTCACCGGCGTTGGGAAAGATATGGTTCGGGATCAGCGCTATTTTTCTCTGGCGACGCGCATTGCGGCCGAGATGGGCGCACAAATCATTAAAACTTATTATGTCGATACTGGCTTTGAGCGTATTGCCAGCGGATGTCCGGTTCCTATTGTGATTGCCGGTGGTAAAAAGTTACCAGAAAAAGAAGCTCTGGAGATGTGTTACCAGGCTATTGATCAAGGGGCTGCCGGTGTTGATATGGGACGTAATATTTTCCAATCCGAAGCACCGGTTGCCATGTTAAAAGCGGTTCAAGCAGTCGTACACCAGAATGAGAATGCCAGCAAAGCTTACGAGTTATTTTTAAGTGAAAAACAATAAGGAGAATCGAGATGCACGTAACTTTGGTTGAAATTAATGTTAAGCAAGACAAATTAGACGAATTTATTGAAGTTTTTCGCCTCAATCATCTGGGATCAATTAAAGAAGCAGGCAATTTACGTTTTGATGTATTACGGGATGAAAATATCCCTACCCGCTTTTATATTTATGAAGCCTATGTTGATGAAAACGCGGCTAACACACACAAGCAAACCCCTCATTATCTGAAATGTGTTGAACAACTTGAATCTCTGATATCTGAGCCCAGGAAAAAGAGATCGTTTATTGGTGTGATGCCAGAAATAAAATAAATATACCCGTTATCTTTCAAGTTGCCTCTTTGTTGGCTACACTCACCCCGGTCACATAGTTATCTATGCTGCCGGGGATTCTCCCCCTTGCCGTCGCGATCCATCTTGAAATCCATTGGGTATATATATCAGATAGTTTTATTCGATATGAGAAGATGACTTAAACCTAACATTTAGCACTAATACAACGAGTTAACTAATCATCAGGATCACCACCACCTATACTCATTGGTACCATACCGAGATCATCAATAATAGTTTCAATGTCTTCCATAGCAGTTTCTGATGCAGAAACAGATTTTGACTCGACAATAACGGATAAGCTATTTTTGTTTACACGATCCTCGAACAACATGATAGCCATTCCATCACCCTGCTTAGAAGACCACTGTAAACCCTGAGCCTCTAAATGTTGGTTATGGATTTTAGCTGCTAACCGTTGCGTAAAAGGGTATTTATCTGCTGTTGAATTAATCACCTGTGATTTGGTAACTCCCCATCGTCTTAATGTTCTGGCATTTAATTCAACTAACACTAAATCTGTGACTGGTTCAATAACTGAGTATACTTTTTGATTAAGGCTCCCACAATCAAATGGCAGCCCCTCTGAAGGCGATCCAACATCGTGAAAAAGTGTTTCCAGCGCAACTGTGCTAAAATTTTCTGCACCATACAATGTATCCCGTCGCTTTTATCGGATTAAACCGCCCTGAACCATAACCAGGATTAAATTGAATAGCAGAAAATGCCTCATGGTGAAGACGATAAATTGGCTTTCCTGCTTTCCAAATATAATAATTACTTATATTCAGTCTTTCTGGGAATTCCGAATCTCCTTGTAATTCTTGGTCTTTTTTCTTAACCATGAACATCCCTTTCCAGTTCTTCCCTAGCAGCAATAAGTACTTGCTCTGGCATTGCTCTCAAGACTTCTTTGGGTTTTTTATTACCTAACCAACTATTATGCGAACCAAACCAAACAGCCAATCCCCAAGAGGTCTTTTTATTACCAAATAACGTGATTATTTTCTTAACAATATCAAGAGGTTTGAAATCTTCATTCAAAGCATATTGAGGAAAATAATCTTTACCATCAATCGTAATCGCAAAAATCTTATTACTGTTTTTCCATCTGTTTGGCCCTGCGCTCTTATTACTGGATTTAAACCCGTACCCCTCTGAAACAGCCATTGAGGTTAACCAGATTGAATCTGATAGGATTGATTCCTTTAAAGCCTTTCGACGTGCTGAAAAGCGAGCATCACGATCTTGCTTATGTTCAGATGATAGTTTCGTGACAGAATTATCTGCCTTTATCTTATTGAACTCTTTCTTTTTGGGTTGAATCTCAGGTTCTGCTTTCTGCCTCACTTTCTTACTGGTCTTAAGTACAGAGGGAACATCATCTGTTTTTGAACTAACAAAGCATGAAGTTGGATGAGCATCATTATCATAAGTAGCAATAGAATTCACCGTTGCAACTGCGGTGCTTACTGCAACATATAAGGCTTTACAGTATTCAGTAGTACTAGCTATGTTACGATCCAGTTTGATAATTAAATATTCAGCATTTTTATCAATTTTACGTTCGATGAGCTCAGATCCACTCAATGTTTCTATTTCCACTGATTTCTTCACCTTAGTGGACGAATGCATTCTAGTTGTCATAGTATACCTTCTCATCATAGCAGCATATGGATATATTCAATATATAGGATATATCATGGCTAGTCACCATAGCGCCAATAATAAATATTGTTGTTACATTGTAACCCTTGTGTACTGACAAGATTTTTATTCAAAAGAGGAATATTCACTGCTGTTATAAGAAAAAAATTTAAGAACAAAAACAATAAGCTCTACCTTTTTGAAGTTAGCTATTCAACTAAAACAGAGAGCAAAATTAATCAATTTTTTTATTAAAAATGGCTTCATCAAAATCATTATTACGTGTCAACCACAGAAAAAGTGCTTTCAGAGAATTACAATCATTCTTCGTAGTCTCCAGTGGAGCCGTGTTTGAGTTTCGTTGCCATCTCAGTAGCAACCTGATTCATATCCAAACCTTCACCAGTAAAATTAGCAGGAATGTTTTTTAACTCAGTTGTTCCCCGTTGAGCAAACTCAACAAAATTAATAATCTCTTCATACATATGTGCAGGCACGGCATAGAACTGGATCTGATTGTTTGATGAGATAGCAATAGCATCTCCTTGGGCTTCCGCCAAAGCTGCGCTAGGATTGGATTTGAACTTGCTTATCGGTATGGTGTAACCACACATAACCTTCTGTAACATATATACCCGTTATCTTTCAAGTTGCCTCTTTGTTGGCTGCACTCACTCACCCCGGTCACATAGTTACCTATGCTCCCGGGGATTCGTTCCCTTGCCGTCGCGATCCATCTTGAAATCCATTGGGTATAGAATACCTCCACTTAACATGGTCACATATAGTTCTAAATTTAGATCCAAATATAGCTCTATATTTGGAGACCACTAACATCTCGTAGATTAATAAATTATTAATTTACAGGGTTCTCATAATAAACCAGTACACTCTGATCATGTTTTTACTTCTCAGGACTATACTGTGAAGCAGTATATATTTGCAACCAGAAGGGCTAACGTAGCATCAATATTCCTCATTCTCTTCCACGTTCTTTCTTTATAAACCTCTATTCATATTTATCCTCCAGAAATAACGCTACGTTTTCCTTGGCTATCACTAAAATCAACAAATAAAATTCCCAACAGAATCTCTCAAAGTCAAAATCTGTATTACTGAATGTCGTGTTAATAATACCGATATCGCCAATAAACAATTGCTTTAAAACCAACCAAAAAGATTGACTTTTAATCAAATTTCGCTATTTTTGAGGAATGGAAAGAGCCTTGATTAGCATTCTCCTCTTTGATACTAACTTAGGATATTTCAAAATGCTCCCCAAACAGGCAAGCATACTTATGTTTTACCTTCTTGGCAGCATGGCGAAAGTTAGAAGAAAAAGAGACGAGTCTGACAACCAAACTACTTTCTTATCTACATCATTCATACCAATGACATAGGAGTACATATATTTTGGCTGACTTAATCTATCTGACAATAAAAGGGAAAAATCAGGGACTAATCTCTGCGGGTTGTTCATCAATTGACTCGATTGGTAATAAATGCCAAGTTAACCATCAAGATGAAATTCTAGTTTACGGTTTGAGCCACTCAATGTTACGTAAGAAAAACGTTAAACATCAACCAGTGGTAATTAAAAAACCCATTGATAAATCAACGCCTCTGTTAGGTGTTGCAATTTCCAATAATGAAGTAATGGATTGTTTTATTAACCATTATCGGACAAGTTTAAATGGAGGATTAGAATTATATTTTAATTTAAAGCTAATCGGAGCTCAAATATTGGAATACAGTGTACTCCATCCCAATTCTTTAGAACATAATGACCAGCAACCTCAAGAAACTCTATCGTTAATATATAAAAGTATAACGTGGAACCATATTATCGCAGGGACCGGCGGTTATAGTATATGGGAAGATACGGTATATTAACTTCCAATAAGATACCACCTCCCAAACGGGAGGTATTTATACCCGTCATCTTTCAAGTTGCCTCTTTGTTGGCTGCACTCGTTCACCCCAGTCACATAGTTATCTATGCTCCCGGGGATTCACTCCCTTGCCGTCGCGATGCATCTTGAAATCCATAAGGTATAGATAAACCTCAAAACAAACTTCAAAATAAATTTCACTCTATAAGCTATTAAATAAATATCAATCATTTTCTTTTTCTTTTTCTTTTTCTTTTTCTTTTTCTTTTTCTTTTTCTTCACTATCAGGTTTATTCATAGTAAGAAGACAAGAATATGCAATTGCAAAAAACAAAGCACCAAACCGGATTGATCTATAATCATAAATAATGTGGGAATATATATACCAGCACACCACCATTTACATAAATACTATATTGAACAGCACCAATAACCACAATAATAACAGTAAAAATCACCTCTCGAATATAGCCCCTTACATATTCCCTCAACTTAAAAAGTACAATAAGCACGAAAATAGACATTGCGTAATAAATAATTACAAAAAAGACATTGTAATAGGATAACGTCACATCATCATTCATTTTTTTTACCATTATTTCCGCTTTGCTTTTCTTCCTCCTCACTATAAGATTTACTCACAGGCATTAGAAAACAATATGCAATCAGAAAAAACAAAGCACCAAACCGGATTGATCTATAATCATAAATACTAAAATAATGTGGGAATATATATATCAGAACACCACCATTTGCCAAAATATTATATTGAACAGAATTAACAATCAAAAGAAAAATAGAAAAAATCACCTCTCGGATATGGGTCTTTAAATACCCCCTTAGCTTAAGAAGTATAATAAACATGAAAATAGAAGTTGCGTAATAAATAATTACAAAAAAGACATTGTAATAGGATAATGTCACATCATCATTCATTTTTTTCACCATTATTTCCACTTTGCTTTTCTCTTTCCTCACGATAAAATTTGCTCACAGGCATCAGACAGCAATATACAATAAAGAAAAACAAAGCACCAAACCGAATTGAGCTATAATCATAAATACTAAAATAATGTGGATATATATATATCAGAACACCGCCATTTAATAAAATATTATATTGAATAACAGTAAAAACCAAAAGAACAATAGTAAAAACAACCGCTTGAATATAAATTTTTACGTACCCTCTCAACTTAAAAAGTACAATAAGCACGAAAATAGACATTGCGTAATAAATAATTACAAAAAAAACATTGTAATAGGATAACGTCACATCATCATTCATTTTTCTCACCTTTAGAAATCGAATAAATACCGAAACTAGTCACAAGATCACCAGTAATCTCAGCAAGCAAAGGTATTTTCCCCATCTCCTGCCACCCTCTGATGTAATCAGTTTTTATATACCGAAATAAACGAAAAGTTCCGGGCCTCACAACAGATCTTGCCATTCCATACCCAGACAACGCCAGATCTACATAGCCGTAAATTTTATCACCATCAGTTTCATTATAGCCAAGCGTTTTAGCCACATCACGATAAACATCTCTTACTGAACCAGAAACCTCTTTTCTTAATAACAGGTAATACCCATTCTCATAAACATTATTTCCTCCCTGTATTATTAGAGGTACACCAAAACCCGCACAAGCTGCGCCAAGAGAGGCCACGCATACGCCAAAACCTGCAAAGATTTGAGAACCACCACTGACAAAACCAATCCGTTTCAACGTTAAATTGGTTTCTTCATCCTCTTCTTCTTTTTTTTCTTTTTGAACAATCATATATATCTGGCTATCATTCATTAACAGGTCAAATTCCTGTCTCTTTAGGTTATCTATTTCATCTTGCAGGATTGCAATACCACCATCAGCAGATAAGCAATTTGTACCTATCTCATGATTAACCGTTCTGATGAGTTCATTTATTTCAAAAAGGAAACGACACCCACTTCTAGCATCAGAAAGATATCTAAAATTAAGCTTGGATGATATCTCATGTAATTCTTTAATTTTGAGCTCTAAATAATATAAACTCTGTCTTGATGAAAATGCCATGTTAAACCTCTATAACTCGTTAATTTTGACTCATACGATCCCCAAACAATGTGATAACCATTCCATGATTCTGTCCAAAAGAACATTGTAAGCCCTTAGTCTTAGAATGCTGATTCTAAACTCCAATGGATAACCGTTATATAAAAAGGTCCTCATCCACGGCTGAATCAGATAGCTATGATTTGGTCCCACATGATCCTAATTCCTGACAATACCTATTAAGGCACTCCAATATCGAGAAATGTTTTTTCATAGCAAATACCCAGATTATCTGGGCCATACAATATCTTTCACTACTTCTACCAAACCCATTAAATCACAACAATAGAACAACAAACAGTCTTTTTTCCCCGAATATTCTATTTCCTAAACACTAACCATTATTCAAACCTAATTTTTCTCTAAGCGCTATCTATTATTCAAACCTAACCATTCCCTGCTATATGCTATTATTTTCTTCCTTACACGATTAGAGTTTCATTTGAAATAACATTTTCCACATCGGCTTAATGCCAAAATCAGCAATATCAGTCAGGCAATGTCTCTTATGCTCAAGCATAGTGCTCTCAATTGGAGGATACAATGCACAATGATAAAACTGACGCCTACGTCAAACGATTCAATCAGGTATTTAATTATATTGAGCGTCATTTGGATGAACCGCTCACATTGGAACAACTGAGTGAAGTAGCGAATTTTTCGCGTTATCACTTTCACAGGCAGTTTGCCAATTACTGCGGTATACCGGTAGGACGCTATATCCAATTAATGCGATTAAAGCGTGCTTCCTACCTTCATTACCTTAATTTTGTGCATGAAGTCGCTACACACGAATTACTGACGGATATTTACTTACCGCTTAAATAGAGTGGTGCTTGTGCCGCCAAGCACATATTTTACGGCATGTTATTAACAGTTTGCTCAAAACCTCGAAAGGACAGCACGGTCGTATTGGAGGATGGTCACCAGCCCCCTCCAGCTCTTCATCAATAATCAATAAGAATGTAAAACCTCATTAATTTCTACTCAGATTACTTTAGATAACTCTTTTTGGACTATTCTCATTTTTTTTATAAACAATAATTTCATCAAAATCGTTATTACGTGTCAGCCACAGAGAAAGTGCTTTCAGCGAATCAGGGGTGAATTCATCACAGCGAGCGGTTATCTCCTCCGGTGTCAACCAGCATACATCATCAATTTCCGCTTCCTGTAAAGCAAACGGACCGTGACTGATACAACTGAATAGTGCGCCACAAATACGGCAGTCCTCTGCTTCATAATAAAAACTACCATGTTCTGCAAAAGGCACACCGGCAATACCTAACTCCTCTTCCGCTTCGCGCCGGGCAGAATCCAGCATATTTTCACCCGTCAGCACCACACCACCTGCGGTCGCGTCCAGATTTCCCGGATAAAAATCTTTAGTCACTGTACGATGTTGAACCAAAATCTTTCCCATGCCGTTGTGAACGACAATATAAGTCGCACGGTGTCGTAAACGTTGGGCACGCATTTGCCGACGCGTAGCCTGAGCGATGACTTCATTATTTTCATTAACGATATCAATCCACTCAATATTCACTACATTCTCTTGTTCCATCTTCAAAAAACCTTTTTTATTAGCAAAAAATTGCAAATCTACAAGACGTTTATTTTACTCAAAACAACCAAATCGATAGAGGCTCTACGAAGTTATTCGTTTCGGACGGCTCATGCAACCTTTTCGCTAAACTTGAAATAGAACAGCAACGAAACTGTAGCCCGATAAGATTTTTACTGGTAATGATAACAGGGTTGATAGCTTCATTTTATCAACCCTGCAAATTAGAAAAGAGAATCTCAACCATCATCCGCCCATATTCCTCATTATGGCGGCATTATTTCCTAGCGTTCTATTATTCGGTTATATACCCGTCATCTTTCAAGTTGCCTCTTTGTTGGCTGCACTCACTCACCCCGGTCACATAGTTTTCTATGCTCCCGGGGATTCGCTCCCTTGCCGTCGCGATGCATCTTGAAATCCATAGGGTATAAATATCAATTCACTAATCTTAATATTTAATTTATTCACCTTTATTTCATCATAACTCTTTCTCAATCCGTGTGGCAATATTGGTATAACGCGTTAAGGCCAAAATACTCTGTTTATCTTGTAAAGTATCAATAAGTGCTTGTTCTAACTGGTTATCCATATTCAAAAATAGTGTATTACGTTGCCGAATATCAGGAATAATATCACTCCTTTCATTCATTGTATTTTCAAATAATTGCTTCTGATCTTGATAAAAATAATATTTGTCTGGCGCAAACAACTCTGCAATTCGATCGCCAATGTAATGAATATATTTAAGCATACGATGATCAGGCACCCCCAAGGCATATTTCAAAGTCGGGTTTGCATTACGTGGAAACCATTTGTTCTTATCAGCGTCGCTTATCTGTTTAAAAAATTCTTTCTGAATCTCCAATGCCACCTTCATATTATCTTTCGTTTCATTATTCAGTGACGGAATCAAATACAATTTTGCCATGACAGGTAATATTTCTGTGAGCTGTATAAGATCATTTGAATCACTCTTTTTTAAAGTTTCAATAATGAGATCAGCTTTATAAAAGTGAACGATTTCCCCATGATGCAAGAAAACTTCCTGACCGTTTGTTAAACCTAACAATTCAATAGTACTAAATAGATAACCCAAAGGCCCCCAATAATTATAAAGCCAATTATCTAAGTCTTTTTCCGGGGGCATAGAGGGGACTAGATCATTTTCATTCACATGACGGTAATGTGTAATTTCTTCTAATTCTTGTACTGCACTACGGGTTAATGTCCGCGGCATCCCATAACTATATAAGCAAGGATGATATTTTTTCAGTTGGGCACTATGTAATAACCCTAAAGCGCCCCCCAAACTGTGTCCACAAATAAATAAGTTTCGGCTTCTAGCTAAATCAATAACTTTATCAAACACATTTTCATCAGAACCGGGAGCTTTTAACTGACCAATAAGATTAAATGCCTCCCAAAAACCCCGATGAACCTTACCATTATTAATAAAACCACTGCATACACCGTCTGGCTCACAACCCAATTTCAATGGTTGATACATAATGTCAGTGAGGGCGTCATTGACACTCGCCGTTCCCCGCCAGCTAACAATAATTTCCTGTTGATTAGCGACATAAAATAACTCCGTATCTCCTATCCCACTTTCACCCGCTTTTGAATCAATAAATACAACATCAGTATAACGTTCACTAAATGGCACATCATAAACAATGGGCGTACGTGATATTTTTTCCACCTTACTCGGTAATTGGGATATATCCAGCATTTGTCGGTTAAAAAAATGAGTAATAGAACCGGCTATATCAACATTATCATCAAAATATGACAGCAATCCCATTAATGCCAAATTATAAGCATTCACCAGGGAATAATCTTTCTGATGATGTAACAATAGTACCCATGCACGAAACGGGCACACTTCCAAAATATATCGGCAGTTTGTTGAGAGAACACGAAAACCTTTCGGTACTGGGTCTGGGAAATGATAACGTGGCGGTTTCTCCTCTATCCATTTATCAATGACAGGCAAGCCATCACTTATCTGTCCAATTGTCACATAACGGTGTTGATGACCTTCCGTTTCTGCTTTTGGTTTGACAACTGACGCCCTAATACTGCGTTTTTCCCGTAATGGACGCTGTTCCATTTCATCAGCTAATGGTTGAGCACTGATATATAACGTTATCGCATCAGATGACAAGTTTTCTTCCCGAAGCAATCCTTGATTATTAGTCACACCTTTGCGCTCATCTCGCAACCTCCCGCTGCTTATCAGACGATAAGGCATATTCACTAATGGATTACCTTGTTCATCAACTAATTGAAACTCCACCCAATTTTCTGTCATTTTTTGGCTATCAATAGTGCCGCTTGGGCATAATTCGCTCATAATTATTATCTTCCTTTTTTTATTCTGGAATATTAGTTCGACACTTATTATCAGATCGATACACTAATAATAGTGGGAGAGAAAATTCATTCACTCAAGTCTGTAATTGTAATAAAATTCAATAAATGCAAAACGAATATAATTATGAAAAATATAAAGTGAAAAATGGCAAAAAAATAACAATGAAGATCATTGATTTATTTAATTTCACAAATGCTAAATCCACAAAAAATAAAAAACCCAAACGTATTCACCTGACATAGAGTTATCATCACCACAAAAACAAAAAAATAATATTTTGATTTACATGATAAAAATATTATCCTTACTAACTATCATGATTAATCATTAAATTTTATTTTTGATGAATTAAATAATGAAAAAATTCCATCTATGCTCAACTAGAACAGCAATAATAAATTCATTAATAATATACTGATGTTTTATTATTGATAATATACCCGTCATCTTTCAAGTTGCCTCTTTGTTGGCTGCACTCGCTCACCCCGGTCACATCGTTATCTATGCTCCCAGGGATTCACTCCTTTGCCGTCGCGATGCATCTTGAAATCCATAGGGTATATATTTTCATTTTAATATTATTAAATAATATGCAGATTACTGTCGCGGTCATATAAAGCATTGTAGTTTTAAATAATCAGATAAAATCCAAGTATATCAAAGTAATAGCAGCACCTTAAACGTCTCTATTTTTTTACTATATTACCACGCAATATATTCGTTCTACCCCCTCAGTCTAAAATGACCCAAAAATTATCACCGAGGACCGTATTGAAATTGGCAATATCACCTTATCCCGCTAAGTTTATCGCCAAATTCTTCATAAAAGCTAACCGTCACTATACGTTGACGATATTATTTGGTTACCACCCATAATCCATCTATCTGATTAATTCTTACAATATTTTTGTCTATTTTTGATAGACTACCTTGTGTTTCAACTTCATAATTAGGCAATATTTTACTGTTGATTTTTTTGATGAGATTTATTTATGTCCAAATTAGAAAAATTATGCGCAGATTTTGCCGATCAAACCAACATTATGTTGAATCTTTCTACCGGCGCAGTGCAATTGAACATTGGTGATTATGGTCCCTGGTGGTTAGAAGTAGATTCAACGGGATCAATGCTGACTTTTCATCATACAGTAGCTTCATTTATTAATAGTGATGCGGAATTTTGGCTCTCATTAAACAGTAATATAAATATACTTGGCGGAGCATGGCTCGCATTACATCAGCCAACACAAACTATTCGTCTCTGTTTATTACAAGATATAGAACGAATCGATGCTACTGACTTGGATAATATTCTGGGGAACCTGCAAAAAATAAGAGCTGAACTTCCTTTTCCAGAAACTAAGCCCACCACTTCAGCTTCATCCCACAATATTTTGGTTTGACCTGTTTTCTCAAGCCGTAAATTTAAAAAGTTCACAGCAAAAAATACAATAACATCATGGAGAAAAAATATGCCAGACTTTTCAATACAGAGAGCTAATACTAGGATTGATATTCCTCAAAATGAGTTGCATCAAACAACTACAACAGATAAAACTTGCCACTGCTGTGAACCGTTGCTGAATAATACTATTGATAATCCACTTACAGCACCAACTTCTGTTATCACACGATGGAATGAAAAATCCGTCGCAACCAATAAACAAATTGAAGCTAATATTTCTCGCTTAGCCGGCGAAAGCACTGCCGCCCACAAAACGGTTAATTCTCTCTTATCCAACCTAGTGAAACTTTTTGTTCGGGCAGAGGGTAATGAATTAACCGCAATCACTAAGATGCTTAATGCCTATACCGGTGATAAACCCGGTTTTAGTATTGTCGGTCAGCTTGGCGCAGGTGGATTTACTCGAATCATTAGCGAAGCACGGCAGAATGGTGCCAGCTCTGATAGAGCTAATACAGAACCGCTAACATTGAGGGAGAAGGCCACTGCTTATTATGATCTCACCAACTCAGCTTATTTCCGGGACACTCTGGAGAAGATCTATTCATCACCCGAATTGAAATCAGAATTCAAAGATATAATTGATATTGGTTACTTGGAAAGTAAAAACTTTGCACCTGCCCGCGGTTCCACGAAGGAAAAGCCCTTACCTGATCAATTAGCGCTCTATACTTTTAAAAATGAAAATCAATTTAATGCCTCTGAAAATCCCGAATTATATCAGGTGACTAAACAGGTAAATGGGCAAGAAGTTATCAGTAACCCGGCTCTGGCTGGCAATAGTCTTACAAAAGTTCAGAATGATTTCAGAGCACCGGCTCCTGATAAGGATAGTGTCTGGTCAGCCGCCGCTTCACTTGAGGCTGATAATCGTTTGACCAACCGGGAGTTGGCGTTTGCCAGTTTAAATCCTCGCAACCGGCTGGATAGAACTGACTATCAATTTGGTCAATCAGAACCTATCAAAGCACATCAAGAATTAGCTAAGGAAAACATTATTGTACAACGTGGTAACGGTTTTTCTGTCTGGAATGTGAAAGAAAATACCGGATTTTCCAAGGATGCAGCTTTGCACAATTTGCCAACTGTCGCTGCACCTTCCGGCACCACAGATCGTTTTATTACTGCGGCCAGGTTGTTGGGTGCGGGCCTGAAAAATGATCTTGCTTTAGGTACGCCTACTAGCAGTGAATCAACAGAGCAATCAATTCAACGCGGGGAGCGGGAAATGAAAGAGCTCACTCGATGGCTGGCAACAGGTTATCTGGTTGATGATAATCATCATTCTATGATTGAAGTTAATTTAGGTGCGGCTAACCACGGTTTAGCGCCTCAGTGGGGATTGAATCTCTATACCGAACCCTTCTCTTCTCCTATACATGCCAAAGGATTTAGCATATCCAGCCAGGAAATATTGGCACAATTAGAAGGCCGTGATGATGTCCACACAGATTACTCTACTGTCAGGAAAGATCTGTACGGCGGAAGTCGGGCAACAGTTAACGCGGATGGCAGCATAAAAACAAGCTCCAGATAAGTATGCTTTTCTCCAGAAGAAAAGCTGATCACCTCTTTTATTAATAGATCTTCCTGTCGTGCTGTTCAGGAAGATCATTATTCATGCCAAGAAGGGTATCAACATAGCTTACACGCTACACCAATTAATGATAATGTGTGATGCCATTACGTGTTCCACTGGAGGTTCCATGATCGATCTGTATTATGCTCCAACGCCAAACGGCCATAAAATCACACTCTTCCTGGAAGAAGCTGGCCTTTCCTATACTATTCACCGAATTGATATTAGCGCAGGAGATCAATTCAAGCCTGAATTTCTTGCCATTTCGCCCAATAATAAGATTCCCGCGATTGTTGATCAGCAACCAATCGATGGTGGCAAACCTATCGCTATTTTTGAATCTGGTGCCATTCTTACTTATCTGGCAGAAAAAACGGGCAAGTTACTTAGCAAAGATATGCGTGAGCGTGTCCAAAGCCTGCAATGGCTGTTTTGGCAGGTCGGTGGCTTTGGCCCGATGCTAGGGCAAAATCACCATTTTAGTCATTTCGCACCGGAAAAAGTCCCTTACGCGATTAATCGTTATCAGGAAGAGACAAAGCGCTTGTATCAAGTCCTGAATACCCAATTGGAAAAAACACCCTATCTGAGCGGTCAGGAATACAGTATTGCTGATATCTCAACTTATCCGTGGGTTCGTGCTTATGAACGTCAGAATATTGATCTGAATGATTATCCGGCAGTGAAAAAATGGTTTGACGCTATCAGTCAGCGCCCCGCTACTCAAATTGCCTACAGTAAAATCTAATATGTCTGCGGGGTAACTATTTCCCCGCAAAACTTGATCAGGCTGACAGATAGCTATATCTTTAACTACCAACCCTTATATCTCTGCTATATGCTATAGTTTTTATATCAACAACAGTTCTTATATCAACAATTTAGGTTATAGGAGTGGTTATGCGTATTTTAATCACTGGAGGAACAGGTTTGATTGGTAGCCGTCTGGTTTGCCAACTTCTTTCCCTATCCCATTCCATTACTATTCTAAGCCGCTCACCTCAAAAAGTTTATTCTCTATTCAGCAATCAAGCTGAATGCTGGACCAGTCTGAAAGATAAAACCGATCTCAACGATTTTGATGCCGTAATCAATCTTGCTGGTGAGCCCATAGTAAACAAACTATGGACTTCAACGCAAAAAGAGAAGCTGTGCCAGAGTCGCTGGGCATTAACAGAGCAACTCAGCAAGCTGATTAGTGCCAGCCAGACACCACCAGAAGTCTTTATTTCCGGCTCTGCAGTAGGCTATTACGGGGATCAGAATCAAACAATTGTCACAGAGCATGAGCCACCTCATGATGAATTTACTCATCAGCTCTGTAAGCAGTGGGAACAACTTGCATTACAGGCAGCCAGTGATAAAACCCGTGTTTGTCTTTTACGTACTGGTGTTGTACTGGCAAAAAACGGCGGAGCACTGAAAAAAATGCTTCCCTTGTTCCGTCTCGGACTTGGTGGCCCGATGGGGAGCGGAAAACAGTATCTGCCCTGGATTCATATTGACGATATGGTGAATGGTATCTATTACCTGTTAATGACGCCCGGTTTGAGTGGTCCTTTTAATATGACCGCCCCTTATCCAGTACATAATGATCAATTTGCCGCAACACTGGGAGAAGTATTGCACCGTCCTGCCATTATCCGAACGCCTGCTTTTGTGCTGAAATTACTGATGGGAGAAGCTGCGGCTCTGGTACTGGGCGGACAACAGGCCATACCGCATAACTTGGAACAAGCGGGTTTTGGCTTCCGCTATTTTCAGCTAAAAGAGGCATTTCAAGACTTACTGGATGCTAAATCTCAACGCTTTTAGCCCCTTGCCAGCGGGTAAACAGATCATGAGGTAGCTCGATATCAAACTGATCAAGCACGCGGTTAACTGTCTGGTCAATAATATCCTGAATCTGTTGAGGCTGATGATAAAATGCAGGCACAGGCGGCATAATCACCGCGCCAATTTCTGCCGCTTGAGTCATCAGCCTGAGATGCCCCAAATGCAACGGCGTTTCCCTTACCCCAAGCACTAACTTACGACTTTCTTTCAATACAACATCTGCCGCTCTGGTCACTAATCCATCAGTATAACTATGGACAATACCTGATAGGGTTTTCATTGAGCATGGTAGAATTACCATGCCCGAAGTTTTGAATGAACCTGAAGAGATGGCAGCAGCGATATCTCTGTTGTCATACACAACATCAGCTAGCGCCTGCACATCCCGTAAACTATAATCTGTTTCAAGTGCCAGTGTCTGGCGAGCGGAATGACTGATAACCAGATGTGTTTCTATCCCTTCAACTGGCTGTAAAACTTGCAGTAGCCTTATACCATAAATGGCCCCACTTGCTCCTGTAAGCCCTACGATCAATCTTTTCATTTTTTCCTCATACAAACACTGAACAACTCGCTAAACCCGAAAGTCATCAACCTTCATTATAGATATCCAGATTTTCAACTTCATTCTGATTATTCAGTTTTACTTCATCGTCTTTACGCAGATTCTCCAGATAATAGAGATAAGTCTGGTCAACGTCTTTGGTAACATAAACACCATTGAATACTGAACTCTCAAACCCGTCAACATCCGGGTTTTCTTCACGAACAGCGTCGATCAGATCAGTTAAATCCTGAAATATCAATGCATCTGCACCAATAAGTTGGCGAATTTCATCCACTTCACGCCCATGAGCAATCAGTTCATTTGCATTGGGCATATCAATGCCATAAACATTCGGGAAACGTACTTCCGGTGCTGCCGAAGCAAGATAAACTCTCTTCGCGCCGGCTTCACGAGCCATATCGACAATCTGTTCTGACGTTGTACCACGCACAATAGAATCATCCACCAATAGCACATTTTTATCACGGAATTCTGCGCGATTAGCATTCAATTTACGGCGAACTGATTTCCGGCGTTCCTGTTGCCCAGGCATGATAAATGTCCGGCCAACATAACGGTTTTTCACAAATCCCTGACGATAGGGTTTACCGAGTATGCGCGCAATTTCTAACGCAACATCGCAAGATGTTTCGGGGATTGGAATAACCACATCAATATGCAAGTCTTCCCATTCGCGGGCAATTTTCGCCCCTAGCTTATGCCCCATCCGTATGCGGGCGTTATAAACCGAAATTTTATCAATAAAGGAATCTGGGCGAGCCAAATAGACAAATTCAAATAAACAGGGAGTCAGAGAAGGATTTTCAGCACATTGACGAGTAAATAACTGACCTTGTTCAGTAATATAAATCGCTTCACCTGATGCAACATCCCGCAGGAATTCAAAGCCTAGCGTATCTAATGCAACGCTTTCAGAAGCGACCATATACTCATTACGGCCATCATCCAAAGTGCGCTTACCTAAAACCAACGGACGAATACCATGCGGATCACGGAAAGCAACTAACCCATGACCAATAATCATCGCAATGCAGGCATAAGCACCACTCACCTGTTTATGCATTGCCGCTACTGCCGCAAAAATATTGTCAGGCACCAATGGATAATGCTGGGAGCAATCCAGTTCACTAGCAAAAACGTTGAGCAAAATCTCAGAATCTGACGTGGTATTCACATGGCGACGAGCATTCTCAAACAACTTTTTCTTCAACTCATGAGCATTCGTCAAATTACCATTGTGTGTCAATGTAATACCAAATGGAGAGTTCACATAAAACGGTTGAGCTTCCGATGCACTGGAACTGCCCGCTGTCGGATAGCGAACATGACCAATCCCAATCGTTCCCTGTAAACGCAGCATATGCCGGGCTTCAAACACGTCTCTCACTAAGCCATTGGCTTTGCGTAAACGAAATCCATTGTTACCATCAATAGTAGCAATGCCCGCAGCATCTTGCCCACGGTGCTGAAGCACCGTCAACGCATCATAAATCGACTGGTTAACCGGTGTAAAACCGACGATACCAACAATACCGCACATGTAGTTCTTCCTCATCAGCCAAACGGAGAGGTATATTTCTCCGGCAAGAAACTTGACGCATTTTGCAGGTAGTCAAAGAACCACCTTATGATATGACTGAATTGCGGGATCAATTGTGACTGTTTCCAATCCTCACTTCGAGCCAATGGTGTAAATGTATCCAGAAAAAACAGAATAGCAGCGACAATCAGCACACCACGCAATGCCCCAAAGCAGACCCCCAGTACTCGATCAGTACCTGACAATCCAGTCCGTTGCACAAGAGAACCTATCACATAGTTCACCATAGAACCGACAATCAACGTAGCAATAAACAGCAACGCAATAGCGATCCCGTTACGCACCAATTCATCTTCAAAACGGGTGAAATAGACCGCTAAGTAAGTATAGAAATGGCTTGCTACAAAGAAAGCACACCCCCAGGTGACCAGTGATAATGCCTCACGAATAAACCCACGAATCAGGCTAACTAATGCCGAGAAGCCAATAATGGCGATAATAGCGTAATCAATCCAAACCATGTTTTAATTCCAAAATAGACACCTCGGCATCCGTTTCAGGTGCATTCTAACAGAAAACGAAAACGTTTGCGTAGCAGATTTCCTATCCCACTGAAAATAATTAAGACGACGAATTTGAATAATTATCATCGCCGCAGTCACTTAATATTTACTTCTTCATGATAGTTGTCCTATTTGTCACATAGATTTGTCACATAGGCATCACCCACTTTTATTACGGCCTGTAACTCCTTACCTGCCCTTGTAATCCAGTCAAACTTTTCAATTCTGATAATGCCGAGTCAAGTTGTTGCTTAGACGCATTCGGACCGACATATATCCTCGTTAATTGCCCCTGAACCGGAGATGAAGGAACCGTATAAACCTGATAACCAGACAAACGCAGTCTGGCAACGATTTCATCTACCTTTCCGGCATTTTTCAAAGCACCCAGTTGTACGATATAAGCCTGCCCTTGCGGGGCTGTTTCAATCGGTTTAACTTCAGGTTTCGACTCTGACTTAATGTCTGGTTTAGGCTTAAGCGCCGGTGCCGACGGCTTAGTATCTGGTTTTGGTTCAAGCTTAATCTGTGGTTGAGGCTTCACTTCTGGCTGAACAGCAGGAGGGACTATCGGCGCAAGCTGAGGAGAGGTAACCAATGGTATTTCCGGCTGCTCCAGTGTTTCTGGCTGCAATGCCTCTGTTTCATCTTCCAGAGGCACTGATAATATTGGTGGATTTAGAGGAGATATAGAGTCAATTTCTTGCTCATCCCCTGGCTTTGGAACCAAGGGAATTGATGCAAATTTATCTTCGTTATATTTCTTATTGCCGTCTAGCAACGCAGGCAGCACAATGACACCCAATGCTACCAATACAATTGTACCAACCAAACGATTCTGAAATTTACTTGCCACTTCCTTTCTCCCTGTCCAGAGCCTCCATGACATGCGCTACCGTGTGGAATGAGCCACAAACGACAACAATATCTTGCTCATCAGCATCAACCATCGCCTGATGCCAAGCACTTTCCACATCAGTAAATATCCGTGGCTGTCCAAGATGCTGAGCCAGTGTCTGTGCATCTGCACCACGCTGTTCAGTCAACGGAGCGCAATACCACTCATTTATTTGCTGTGACAGGCAAGTCAGTGTACCGGCAATATCTTTATCACCTAGCATACCCACTACACCAAGGATTCTACTGCCCGGCTGACGGGGCAACTGGGCCAATTTCTGTACCAGATAAGCCGCCGCATGGGGATTATGAGCCACATCCAAGATCAACAATGGCTTTTCACGAACTATCTGGAAACGCCCAGGCAACTGCGCATTCTGTAGCCCTTGATGGATTGCACTCTCATTAATAGCTCGACTGACTTTATCATCTTGTCGTAACAGGCAACAAATAACACCCATCGCCGTTGCGGCATTCATCAGAGGAACATTTGGCAAAGGTAGGTTACTAAATAGCCTATCATCAGATTGCCAGTG
Organism: Photorhabdus sp. RW14-46; assembly: GCF_963887965.1. NCBI lineage: Bacteria > Pseudomonadati > Pseudomonadota > Gammaproteobacteria > Enterobacterales > Morganellaceae > Photorhabdus > Photorhabdus sp. RW14-46. The sequence continues at coordinate 40,474 of NZ_CAWPHH010000019.1, forward strand.
CCAGTTTTTATCCTGTTGAGAGAAACGCCAGTCAATGCCACAACGGAACAACTTGGCTCCTAATTCACCCGCAACTTCCGCAATAGAAGATGGCATATCCGGCTCACCGACCACGGCAAAGCGATCTTTACGGAAAATCCCTGCTTTCTCACGACCAATATGTTCGCGATCGGCACCCAACCAATCAATATGATCAATTGCAATACTGGTAATCGCGGCAATATCGGCATCCACAATATTTGTCGCATCCAGTCGCCCACCTAAGCCTACTTCTAAGATGACCACATCCAAACAAGCTTGTTTAAACAGTTGCAAAGCCGCTAATGTGCCATATTCAAAATAAGTCAGCGAAATATCACCGCGACGAGATTCAATATCCGCAAATACACGACAGAATTCCTGTTCAGGTAACTCTTTACCCTGAATACGAACTCTTTCGGTATAACGTACAAGATGCGGAGAGCTGTAAACACCCACTCTCAGCCCAGCCGCCAACAGAATAGATTCTATCGTGCAACAGGTAGTACCTTTACCATTAGTACCGGATACGGTTATCACCTTAGGTGCAGGATTAACCAACGCCAAAGTTCGGGCAAGTTTCCCCACACGCTCAAGCCCCATATCAATGGCCGTAGTATGCAGGTTCCCAAGGTAGGAAAGCCACGTCATCAATGGCGACGTGGCTTGAGGAATTTGTAAAGTGTCAGGCATCTTCTTTATTGGTACTTATTTGAATATCCGCCTCAACATCAGCGGGTTCTGCCACAAATTCAGCAACAATTGGCTTAGTACCTGGCTGCGACTGATGAGTTAGTTTAGAAAGTAAACTTGCAAGTGTGTCACGCATTTCAGGACGACGAACAATCATGTCAATCGCTCCCTTTGCCAGCAAAAACTCACTACGCTGGAAACCGGACGGTAATTTTTCACGAACAGTCTGCTCAATCACTCGTGGCCCGGCAAAACCAATCAATGCTTTTGGTTCAGCAATATTGATATCACCCAACATCGCCAGACTTGCTGAAACACCGCCCATTGTCGGATCGGTCATGATAGAGATATAAGGCAAACCACGTTCCTGCATTTTTGCTAAAGCAGCACTGGTTTTCGCCATCTGCATCAGTGACATCAATGCTTCTTGCATACGAGCGCCACCACTGGAAGAAAAACAAATCAGAGGACAATTGTCTGCCAACGCCTGTTCTACGGCACGGACAAAACGGGCACCAACAACCGAAGCCATAGAACCGCCCATAAATGCAAATTCAAAAGCAGCAGCAACAACTGGCATACCACTCAGGGTACCTTTCATCACGACTAACGCATCTTTTTCTTGGGTTTGCTTCTGCGCCGCTGATATACGATCTTTATACTTTTTGGAATCGCGGAATTTAAGAATATCTTTTGGCTCTAATTCCCCCCCTAATTCCGTCGTTGCTCCTTCATCAAGGAATGTAGCCAATCGGGTACGCGCCGAAATACGCATGTGATGATCACATTTAGGGCAAACCTCAAGATTGCGCTCTAGCTCAGCACGGTAGAGCACCTGACTGCAACTATCACATTTAGTCCAAACCCCTTCTGGGATATTCGCTTTACGCGTTTGGGTAATGTTGCTTTTATTAAGAATTTTTTCAATCCAGCTCATTGAATGATCTTTCCGTCTGAATCTGGCTTATGCCAGTTTTGTTATTGTGTGCCATTAAACCACAATGCTATTACAGTGTGGATAAAAAACTGCTCAAACCTGTTACCGGTTATCACTCTTCTGCTTCATCACCGTACGACGATGACGCCAGATTTCAATCACTCCGGGCAGGATTGAAATAAAGATGATAGCGACAATCAACAGTTTCAAATTCTGTTGTACCATTGGCATATCACCGAATATATAACCAGAATAGGTGAATAACAGTACCCATACTAGTGCGCCAATCACGTTATAAGCAGCAAAACGACGATAAGACATTTTCCCCATACCTGCAACGAATGGTGCAAATGTTCTGATAATTGGTACAAATCGCGCCAAAATAATTGCCTTCCCACCATGTTTTTCATAAAACTCATGTGTTTTATCTAAATAACTGCGGCGGAAAATTTTTGAATTTGGATTAGTAAATAACCTTTCGCCAAAGATGCGACCAATAGCATAGTTCACTGCATCACCAATAATAGCCGCAATAATCATCAATGCCACCATGATATGCACATTCAGATCATTTGAGCCCAGAGCCGCTAAAGCGCCGGCAACAAATAACAGCGAATCTCCCGGTAGAAACGGAGTAATCACTAACCCTGTTTCACAAAATAAAATCAGAAACAAAATGCCATATACCCAATCACCATATTGTGCGACCAGTTCGGCTAAATGAATGTCAATATGGAGAATGAAATCAATAATAAATTTAGCAAAATCAACAAAATGAGTCAGAAATTCCATAATATTCCCCACTATGCCAAAACATCCGTGTCGGCAACTAGAAATGTTAAATCAGATCATCTGCCAAAAACAGAGGTCCCATAACAGCGCAAGGCAAATCAAATTGCACCGGATAATCAACAGCAACCAGATACAACCCTGCGGCTTTTGCCGTCGCAGCGGCTTTCGTCCGATCTTTTAAAGCAAGCAACTGGGCCATCCAGTTAATATCCTGATTCCCACAGCCAATTTCCATCAGACTACCCGCAATATTACGCACCATATGATGCACAAAAGCATTGGCTTTAATATCTATGACAACGTAATGTCCGTAACGATTGACATTAATATGCATCACATTACGCCAAGGCGTTTTAGATTGGCATTGAACTGCACGGAAAGAGGTAAAATCATTTTCTCCTAATATACATTGCGCAGCCTGATGCATCCGCTTTTCATCCAGTGGATAGTGAAAATGGGTCACACCATTGGCCAGCACTGCTGGACGATAACGATGATTAAAAATAATGTAACGATATCGCCGAGCAGTTGCACTAAAACGGGCATGGAAACCCTCATCCACGGTTTTCACCCAACGAACAACAATATCTGGCGGTAAATGTACGTTCACGCCCATTGTCCACGCCGCATCCTTGCGCTGAACAGACGTTTCAAAATGCACAACCTGCCCTGTTGCATGTACTCCAGCATCGGTCCGACCAGCACAAAATACCGATATGGGTTCATCGGCGACTTTTGATAGTGCTTCCTCAAGGCATCCCTGAACACTTTTTACTTCCTGCTGACGCTGCCAGCCATAATATCGGCTGCCATCGTACTCAATTCCCAATGCAATTTTCATCTTTGAACCTGGCACAGATTCTGTTTGTTCTGTACCGAACATCAGTAAAATTGCTCCTGAATCAGTTTTTCCGCTGTCTCAACAGCCATTAATGCACCACCAAACCGGATGTTATCGGCCACAGACCAGAATTGTAATATTTCCGGCATACCATAATCATGGCGCAAACAACCAATACTCAGCACATCATTACCCGATGCTTCCGTCACTGGAGTTGGATAATCGCCTTCATCTGCAACGTTAATATCAACCATCCGCTCTAATTCTTCTTGAGCTTCTTCCACCCCAACCGGACGCAATGTTTCCAAATGGACTACTTGAGCATTGCCATAAAAAACGGAAGACTGAACGCAACTCACTGAAATGGGTAATCCCTCATCCTGTAAAATTTTGCGTATCTGATCCACAAGGAGACGCTCTTCACGCACAGAACCTTCAGCTTCTGTTGGCAACGGCAAAAGATTAAATGCCAGTTGTTTACTGAAATGACCTGGCTCCGGTGGAATGCCATTAAGCAAACGGGCGCTCTGTCCAGCTAATTCATCAACGGCCGCTTTGCCGTGAACAGAAACAGAAAACAGATTAGTCAAATGCAAACGTGCAATTCCAGCCGCATCCACCAGCGGTTTAATGGCTGTCAGTACTTGACTGGTCATACTATCTGCTAAGGCAATAATATTTCGGTTACGATAATCCGCCAAAACATGAGGATTCACCCCAGGAACAACTAAAGGTACATCAGGCTCCATAGCAAACAACCCACTGCTATCGATAACCAAACAACCTTCTTCTGTCGCTTTTTCAACATATTGTGCCGTAGCCTCTAATCCAGCCACAAAAAAAGCGAGCTGTACCTGTGACCAGTCAAAATCAGCAGCATCACCAACAACAAAATTTTTGCCATTAAAACGCAAGCTTTCACCGGCACTACGCTCACTGGCGAGAGGATACAATTCACCAACGGGAAACTGACGCTCTTGTAATAACGCCAATATCGCTTCACCTACTGCCCCTGTCGCACCCAATAGGGCAATATTCCAACCTTCTGACATGTTGGTTTTCTCCATCTATCTTTCTGACATGCAGATATATTTCTGCACGGATTAAATCAGTTCTGTACTGAAACCAAGAGCAGCTAGCAACTCAGCACTCTCTCTATTATCACAACATACAGTTAGGGATGACCATTCCCGGCGTTCTAAATAGTTTTTACGCAGATAATCAAATTGCCCTTTTTGACCGGCAACTTGCCGTAACGGGGTATCATCGCGGCGTACATCATACACTAAATGCATCAACCGCTTCAGTGTGCTTTGAGTGACATTCCCATGTAGGGTAACCCGGCTGAAATCTGGTTCTGGCAATAAATCAGATAAAGCCACTTTACGGGGTTGACCAAGGAATTCACAGTAAGCTTCAAATACCTGTGTGGTACCACGCGCTTTACCTTCGAGGGTATAACCCGCGATATGCGGTGTACCAATATCAACTAATTCCAGTAATGGTAGGGATAAATCAGGTTCCGGCTCCCATACATCCAGAACAACACGGAGTTTCTTACCACATTTCAATGCAGTAAGCAGCGCTTGATTATCAATAACTTCACCGCGACTGGCGTTAATCAATATGCGGTTATCCGGCAAAACCGACAATAATTCCACATCCACCAGATGATGTGTTTTATACGGACCTGATTTATTGAGTGGCGTATGGAATGTCAGAATATCCGCCTCTTTAACCAATTTTTCCAGTGACCAAAATTCACCAGCGTCCCCTCTGTCAGCTCTTGGAGGATCACATAAAAGTGTCCGGATACCAAGGACGGCTAACCGTTCAGCCAGTCTACTTCCGACATTACCGACACCAACGATTCCGACAACTTTATCCTTAAGCTCAAAATTATCACGTTCCGCCAGCAACATTAACGCTGAGAAAACATATTCAACCACAGCAATGGCATTACATCCCGGCGCTGCTGAAAACCCAATTCCTGCCTGTGATAACCATGACTGATCCACATGGTCAGTCCCCGCCGTTGCCGTACCGATAAATTTTACCGCGCGGCCTTTCAGTAATTCTTCATTAACTTTAGTCACTGAGCGGACCATAAATGCATCAGCATGATCCAGTACACCTTCCGGTACCGGACGCCCCGGAATAGCTTGTACATCCCCCAATTGCTGAAATAGTTGATCAGCATAAGGCATATTTTCATCAACCAGAATCTTCACTTAATTCCATCCTGTGGCATTAAAACTGACGTAGCGAGCTATTCTGCCATTTAATTATAACAAAACCCATAATAACGGTTTTTTTGTTGTTAACTTTTCCTGAAACGTTCCGGTGTCGTGCCTGCCAATTGCTGAAACATAGCGATAAAAGCAGAAGATGAGCTATAACCCACATCAAAAAAGTTGGCTGTATTCACGCCCCCCCGATCACATAGTTATCTATGCTCCCAGGGATTCGTTTCCTTACCGTCGCGATGCATCTTGAAATCCATAGGGTATAATTGATTTTTTAGCAAGGAACTGATTACTATTTAGTTTTTCAATATATCAACGATATTCATGGCTTGTTGTGTATCTTTTACCGCCATTCTGAATGAAGGGCCTAAAGCAGTTTGGATGGTATTCAATATAATAGGTATACCTTTGAATGATATTGTCACTTGAGAGCCGATATTTTTATTGATTAATGTATCAAGGTAGGGAAAACAGGGTTTATTTTTTTTACCACTATTGCTAATTGGTTATTACCGCCTTCATCTACCCCTATATAATTGATTTGATCTGTACAGGCTCGGGTTAAGATAAATTTATCACCGGATGAGAATGTAAATTTCAATCCATCTTCTCTTTGTACTTGTTTATCTGGATTACTAGAACACCCTGTTATGGCAGATATAAGTAACATAATAACCAATAAATTTCTCATAATTTTGATCCTACTATACTGAACGATTTTACAGAATATAGCCCTACTTAAAGTTCGGGTAGGGCTGCAATTAACAGTATATTAAAATAAATTACCAAGTAATTCTAATGTTTTGTCCTATAGAATGACTTTTACACCTGATTCTATCTGTTCCTATTCCGCCGTTACTACGGACCAGATAATCACCAGGGCCTATAGTTTGTATCGTTTTTAGTGTTGGTTCATCTACATATTGTATTTCAACGGAAAAAGTGGATGGAGCCTGTGATTCTGTATCGAAAGTATATCTATACCCGTTATCCTTCAAGTTGCCTCTTTGTTGGCTGCGCTCGCTCACCCCGGTCACATAGTTACCTATGCTCCCGGGGATTCACTCCCTTGCCGCCGCGAAGCATCTTGAAATCCATAGGGTATAACACCGTGGCTGTTACTACCAAACCATCCTTGTAAATCAATCCAAGGCCCCCAAAAACCGGGTGGAGCATAAGCTTGAGCTGCTGGCATATTTATCTCCTTAAATATAAAAAGTTAGTTATGTTGGCAAAAAAACGATATTTCAAAGGACTCTTTTATTATAATAAGAATTTCATTTATTATAATTTATTTTTATGTTTTATATGTGTTTATATTTAACATACTGTTTTCAAATGAAATTTTTCACATGAGAACTCTTAGCTCGTTGATTCCTCTTTTGACTGTGATCATCAGTATATTTGTCTTACGTGTTGTCCCCACTGTTGGCCTTGCTCTTGGAACCGTTCTATCTCTGTCTGGTTTAATCTGATTGATCAGCGCCGGTGATCCCATATCATTATTGCAACACGGTTTAGTACTACAGCCGTAGATACCAGAAAGTTGCATTTTCTTTGATGCTCACAATTCTGAGAAACCGCATGAATTAAGCTTTTCTATAAGTGTCTTTTCTGTTAAGAGAAATAAGTACGGCTGTCGTATTAGGCCACGGCGAATTGATGATGTTACTTGCTTCCATCGCCTACGCACTCTTTGGCGTATTAACCAAACATAAATCCATAGGATATGTATATAATAAATCAGACACCATTAGACTAAACACACTCATTTTTATCTCAATGCGACTATCTATATGAATATAATTTTCCCGTTTCTAGCAGTCCTGATTTGGTCAATTAATGCCGTAGTAAGTAAAGCCTCCGCTACAGCTATTGATCCGGCGGCAATTTCTTTTTATCGCTGGTTCCTAGCCTTTCTCACATTAACCCCCTTTGTTGTACTCTCGGTCATTCGGCGATGGAAAACAATCTGTCAATATTGGTGGAAATTATTAATTCTTGGCGCACTTGGCATGGTACTTTATCAAAGCTTAGCCTATTACGCTGCGCACAGTATCAGTGCAACATTTATGGGAATTCTTAGCTCATTGATTCCTCTTTTGACTGTGATCATCAGTATATTTGTTTTACGTGTTGTCCCCACTGTCGGCCTTGCTCTTGGTACCGTTCTATCTCTGTCTGGTTTAATCTGGTTGGTCAGCGCCGGTGATCCCATATCATTATTGCAACACGGTTTAGGCCGCGGCGAATTGATGATGTTGCTTGCTTCCATCTCCTACGCACTCTATGGCGTATTAACCAAACATTGGTCTATTCCATTACCCAACTGGCAATCCCTATATGTACAAATCACTTTTGGTGTCCTGTTATTACTGCCAAATTTCCTATTGACCAAAGATGTTCAATTGAATGCCAGCAATATCTCGTTAGTCTTATTCGCCGGTATTCCAGCTTCGATCATTGCCCCCTATTTATGGATACAAGGCGTCATAAAACTTGGTGCGAATACCACCACCATATTTATGAATTTGACGCCGATATTTACAGCTATTATCGCTATTCTGGTTCTGCATGAAGAGATGCACAGTTACCACCTGATTGGTGGCAGTATAACGTTATTAGGCGTTATACTGGCACAGCAACTACGTACCCCTCTTATTAGAAAAACCTCAGGAAATTAATCATCAGAAAGCCTAAAAGGGATTCTTACTAATAAACCGCCCAGTGTTTCACTGGGCAATAATTGGGGATGAGTACCATGATAAATACCGATATCTTTTACCAGAGCTAATCCTAATCCTGCCCCTTCATGCCCCGCAGCATTATCAAGACGATTAAAAGCCATCAGAGACAAATTGATGTCTTCTTTAGCAATCCCCGGCCCACTGTCATCCACTTCCAAATAACAGTATGTCTTACAAGAGTTGAGAATCACTCTAGCCGTAACAATGCCACCTTCCGGTGTATATTTAATTGCATTGTCCAATAAATTAGCACACATTTCCGTCAGTAATACAGGTTCCCCCTTGATCCATTGAGCATTTTCGCCTTCATAACCCAAATCAATATTCTTACTTTCAGCCTGTTGCAAACGAGAAAAACATGCCTGTTGCAACAATTCGACTAGATTAACCGGCCTATAATCCCGAACGGCCTCCTTTTCATGCGCTTTCAAACGAGAAAGTTGTAATAAACGATCCGTCAGAGAGATAGTGTTATCCAATGTACTATCAATGGCCTGTAAGCTTTCTTTCCATTGCGCTGGATCTTTGCTGGCAAGCGCTACCGCTACTTGCGTTTTTAATACTGTTAATGGCGTTCTAAGTTGGTGAGAAGCATCCGCACTGAACCTCTCCTGCCGACTCACCATCAATTTCAGTCGCTCTATATAACGATTAAATGCATATAACAATGGGGAAAGTTCCGACCAAGGCAACATATCCGGTAACGGAGTAAGATCATTTGCGGGACGACGGACCATGACGCCAGAAAGTTTATGTAGTGGTTTAAGTAACTGCTTCAACAGAAAATAAGCCAGAATCAGAGTCAACCCAACCACGGTTCCTTGGCTCATCAAAGAAGATATTAATAATTGTTGGGCAAGATAATGACGGGAAGCCACTGTTTCAGCAACTAGTATCAACGCCATTCCCATCATTCCCCCTTCATTGATCGGCTGATAAAGGGCAGCAACCCGAATGGGCCGGCCGTGATATTCAGCATCATAAAAATAAACTAGAGCCGTGTATAAATTGGAGCGAAGCGTATCTTTAGGGATCAAAGGCAAATCATCATAACCGGAAATTATTTCCCCTTCGGGTGATAACACCTGATAAAACAGCCTATCATTCATATTTCGCTCAAAACTATCCAGAACCACATAAGGTACATCGACAATTAATTGGTTATTTTTAACAGTCAGCCGTTCTGCCACAGTTCGAGCAGATGCCAATAAAGTACGGTCATAAGCCAATGTCGCCGCATTCTCTGCACTAAAATAATGGGTGCCAACCGATAAACAACCCAACACAAACAATGGGACACCAAAAAACAAGAGTAACTGATGAAACAATGAGTTCGGTACTTTAAACCATGTCATCTTTCTGACGCTCCAGACGATAGCCTAATCCCCGTAATGTACTGATCCCCACATTACTGCCTGATAATTTTTTCCGAATCCGGTGCACATAAAGTTCAATACTTTGTGGGTTCGCTTCATCTGACAGTGCAAATACCTGTTCAAAGAGCTGTTGCTTAGAAACAGGCCTCCCCCGACGATGGAACAATGTTGTCAAAACCGAAAGTTCCCTTGGTGTCAAAGCCAATGGCTCATCGTTCAGAACAAAGTAACCATCATCCTGATAAACAAGGGAGCCGAATGTCAGCGTCTCCTGTAGAACACCTGCACTACGACGAAGTAATGCCCGGATACGTGCTTCCAATTCCTGTAAATCAAAAGGTTTCGTCAGATAATCATCGGCACCAGAATTAAGCCCTTTCACTCGCTCAGAAACATCAGTTTTCGCCGTTAATAATAATACCGGCAAATTTTGCCCACGCTTACGCAAACGAACTAACAGAGAAAGCCCATCCAACCTAGGCAAAGAAACATCCAGAATCAATAATGCATAGTTTTCTGTCTGTAATAATTGATCAGCAACTATGCCATCACTAGCAACATCTACGGCAAATCCTGAACTACTCAGTGCTTTTTGCAGCCAATGCAATAATTCAGGGTGGTCTTCCACTAAAAGTAAACGCATATTTTCAATATCTAATCGATTAATATATACCCGTTATCTTTCAAGTTGCCTCTTTGTTGGCTGCACTCACCCCCGGTCACATCGTTATCTATGCTCCCGGGGATTCGCTCCCTTGCCGTCGCGATCCATCTTGAAATCCATTGGGTATAAATATAATTACAGATATAACTATATTTCCAGTTTATACCCGTTATCTTTCAAATTGCCTCTTTGTTGGCTGCACTCGCTCACCCCGGTCACATAGTTATCCATGCTCTCGGGGATTCGCTCCCTTGCCGTCGCGATGCATCTTGAAATCCATAGGGTATATCGCCACACCTATTTTTCTGAAAAATAGTCAGACACTAACTCAATTCAACTTAATTCCATTTTCATGCCAAAATACTTCGCTATAAATAACAGGGTATTTTGCCATACCAAATTAAGTAATAGATCTCTATTACCGCTTCCACTTACTCAGATATTGCCATGAGCACAGGAGTAAAATCAAAACGTTCATCCAATGCAGACGCCACAGAGACATTAGACAAAGTGAGTTTTATTTCACTACCTACTTTTAAACTAAAATTCGATATCACCATCGGCTCTTTATCATTAAGGAATGCGGATAAACCCGTCATTTTTAAAACTTCACCAGTATCATTCTTAATATTAATTGAAATTTTGGTCTTTGATGCCATTGAACTATCTATCTGGTTAATTTTCTCCTTTATCGCTTTTGGTACGCTTATCACCAAGATATCTGCGCCATTACCATAAAGATGAATGCCCTTAGTAGAACCAGTTATACTTGCATTCCCTACACTCACAGGAACTTTAAAGTGAGCAAACGAATCCATACTTTTTCTAAAACATTCCACGTATTCCGCATTGGCAAAAATAGCCGATACTTTTTCTTGAGTGTCTAACAATGATTTTGATGATTGTCTGGAATCTTTATAATCACCACAGGCACTGACTTCAACTAACAAATCAGATGTCACCGTTTTAACTTGTTCAGATAACAGTTGGTTAACAGATACCGAAGTACTGAGTTCTGTTTTACATCCCGCCAAAGTAAAAGCCATAGCACTACCCATAGCACTGCAAAGAATCAATTTTCTCATCATTTCCTCAATTCAGACTTCCTCAAGATAAAGTCTGATTATATTCAATAAATTTTCCATTTAATTTGACACATTGCATAAATAATTACCATTTGCATAATACCTCCTTAGTCGAATGTAAAGTTACCGCGAGTAAAACAGAACAACATCAAAACTACGAGAAACTTACAACAAACCAAAACAAAAAAGGAAGCCTGTAGCCATTTGTAAACTCATTAATGCGAAACGCTACGCAAATTTAAGCGATTGAAATCACATATCAACAACTTTTCTTGTTACTGAAAGGTAAATGAAAGGTTTTGTTATTACTAATTAAGCCAACCAGGTCTGTTTGTAGTGATTATATCTTACAAGGGTATTGATGAGAGCAAACAAATGAAAACTATAACGATCAAGATGTTAGCGGCAACCGCTTTACTATTTGGCACAAGTAGTGTTTTTGCTGCCAGTGCACCTAACCGGACCGAATGTATTGCCCCTGCAAAACCGGGTGGCGGGTTCGACCTGACCTGCAAGCTGGTCCAAGTTTCACTACTGGATACGAAAGAGATCAGCAAGCCTATGCGTGTCACTTTTATGCCCGGTGGTGTTGGTGCTGTCGCTTACAATGCTATCGTCGCACAGCGACCTACTGAAGCAGGAACCATTGTCGCCTTTTCTGGCGGCTCTCTACTCAATTTGTCTCAGGGAAAATTTGGTCGCTATAACGTTAACGATGTTCGCTGGCTGGCAAGTGTTGGTACTGATTATGGAATGATCGCTGTCCGTGCCGATTCACCTTACCGTACCCTGAACGATTTGATGAATGCTTTTAAGGATAATCCCAACAGCATTGTATTTGGTGCCGGCGCTTCTATCGGTAGTCAGGACTGGATGAAAACCGCACTGCTGGCAAAAGAGGTTGGAATTGATCCTCACAAAATGCGTTATGTCGCTTTTGAGGGAGGAGGTGAACCTATCACCGCCCTGCTGGGTAATCATATTCAGGCGGTTTCCGGTGATCTGAGCGAGATGGTACCTTATCTGAATGGAGACAAAATCCGGGTTCTGGCTGTTTATGCAGATAAACGACTGGATGGTGATTTAGCCAATATTCCTACTGCCAAAGAGCAAGGTTATGACCTGATATGGCCAATTATCCGTGGATTTTACATGGGACCAAAAGTTTCTGACGAAGAGTATCAATGGTGGGTTGATGCTTTTAACAAACTACAACAAACAGATGCTTTTAAAAAACAACGTGATATCCGTGGGTTGTTTGAATTCAACATGACCGGCAAAGAGTTGGACAGCTATGTGAAAAAACAGGTTGAACAATATCGTGAACAAGCCAGAGCTTTTGGCTTAGCCAAATAACAGAGTCATCATCATGAACGATCGTATCTTTGCTACTATCTGGTTAGTACTCTGTGCCATTGGGATAGTTATTGGTTGGGGAATTCAGAGCGAATACACTTATGAACCTCTAGGGCCCAAACCTTTCCCAATGATCATTCTGTCTCTGATGGCACTCTGTGCTTTACTACTACTTTTCAAAAAACCAGAGCAGAGCAATTGGCCTAGTGCCCCCGTTATCCGTCGCCTAATGCTGTTGATTCTCTCTTTGGTTATTTATGGTTGGTCATTCGAGTGGCTTGGTTTTCCTCTGGCTACAGCGCTGCTGACATTCAGTGTCGCGCTGTTGTTTAACGCAACACTGCCTGCCGCAATCATTTCCGGGGTGTTCCTTGGCGTCACATTATATTTCGCCTTTGACCGCTTACTTGACGTAACCCTGCCTCTCGGTAGCTGGCTCAACTGACGGAGAATTTATGGAAACCTGGATGTATCTCAGTCAAGGGTTTGAGGTTGCAATGGTGCCGCAAAACCTGATTATTGCTTTAATTGGCTGTTTTGTCGGTACGATTGTTGGGCTGTTACCGGGGCTTGGGCCAATTAATGGTGTCGCGATTCTGCTGCCACTGGCTTTCGCTTTAAAACTGCCTGCTGAATCTGCCCTGATCTTATTGGCAACTGTTTATATCGGTTGTGAGTATGGTGGGCGTATATCATCGATTCTGCTGAATGTTCCCGGTGATGCCGCTGCCATTATGACCGCATTAGATGGTTATCCGATGGCCAAACAGGGCCGTGCAGGTGTGGCGCTATCTATTTCCGCGGTAAGTTCTTTCTGTGGTTCTTTGCTGGCAATTTTCGGCATTATTTTGTTTGCACCATTACTGGCGCAGTGGTCACTGGCTTTCGGCCCTGCTGAATATTTTGCACTTATGGTTTTTGCTATTGCTTGTCTGGGTAGCATGATGAGCCAGAATCCGCTGAAATCACTATTAGCAGCATTAATAGGATTGGGTCTGGCAACTGTCGGAGTAGACGCCAACACCGGGGTTTATCGTTTTACTTTCGACAACGTTCATCTGTCAGATGGCATTCAATTTATTGTTGTGGTAATAGGTCTGTTTTCTGTCAGCGAAATTTTGCTGATGTTAGAGAGTACCTCGGCCGGCAAAACCATTATCCGCAAAACAGGCCGTCTGCTGTTCAATCGCAAGGAAGCGGCTGAATGCGCTATGCCAACGCTTAGATCATCCTTTATCGGTTTCTTTGTCGGTATTTTGCCTGGTGCAGGAGCGACTATTGCCAGCGCAATTACCTACATGACTGAGAAGAAGCTCAGTGGGAATAGCGATTCATTTGGTAAAGGTGATATTCGCGGCGTAGCAGCACCAGAAGCGGCTAATAATGCTTCGGCCTGTGGCTCCTTTATTCCAATGCTAACATTAGGCGTGCCAGGTTCAGGTACCACTGCCGTTATGATGGGGGCATTAACGCTCTATAATATTACGCCTGGGCCGGGAATGTTCACTGAACAACCGGATATCGTCTGGGGGTTAATTGCGGCTTTATTGATTGCCAATATTATCCTACTGATTATGAATATCCCAATGATAGGTCTATTTACACGGATGCTCACTATCCCACTCTGGTTCCTTGTTCCAGCGATTGCTACTGTTTCAGCGGTTGGTGTATATGCCATACACAGTACGACATTTGATCTTCTGTTGATGGTAGGATTGGGTATTTTTGGCTACATTCTGAGAAAGATGAATTTCCCGATGTCGCCATTAATCCTCGGTTTCGTATTGGGAGAAATGCTGGAACAAAATTTACGTCGCGCACTTTCTATTAGTAATGGAGAATTTGGCATTCTGTGGAGCAGCACAATTACTCAGAGTTTATTGATACTAGCAGCTCTGGTTCTGATTATTCCACCAATATTACGAATTATCCGTAAGCGCCGTATTCAGCAAATGGCTACTGAAAATAAAACGTAACAAATAAAAGCCTATAATATTACAAGATCATCATTATTATAAAAATATTATGGGCTTTTCTACCGTAACAGGAATATACTTCCGTATTCACATTATATTTCACACAAAATCAAAATTCAGCAAAACAGGTTTGAATTTATACCCTATGGATTTCAAGATGGATCGCGACGGCAAGGGAACGAATCCCCGGGAGCATAGATAACTATGTGACCGGGGTGAGAGAGTGCAGCCAACAAAGAGGCAACTTGAAAGATAACGGGTATACATACAAAGGTGACTCGCTGTACGCAGTCACCTAAGATACATCAAATAACGACCATTGTTGTTTGGACACGATCGAAACAGTCTGTGATGAGGGAAATTAAGCTGAATACTTGCTCATCACCAAAGAAGCATTAGTACCACCGAAACCAAAACTATTGGACATCACGGTATTCAATTTTTGCTCAGTAGGTTTAGTGATGATATTCATGCCTACCGCTTTATCATCAAGAGCTTCAATGTTAATACTTGGTGCAATAAAACCATGCTCTAACATCAGTAGGCTATAAATTGCTTCGTGTACACCAGCAGCACCCAGTGAATGGCCGGTCATCGCTTTTGTTGCAGAAATTGCCGGTGTTGTATCACCAAAGACTTCCCTGATCGCCTCCAACTCTTTCACATCACCCGCAGGAGTAGATGTACCATGCGTGTTCACATAATCAATGGAACCTTTCACATCTTGCAGTGCCATATTCATACAACGAACCGCACCTTCGCCAGATGGAACAACCATATCTGCGCCATCAGAGGTTGCTCCATAACCAACAATTTCAGCGTATATGTGTGTGCCGCGTGCCAATGCATGCTCTAATTCTTCCACAACAACAATACCGCCGCCACCAGCAATAACAAAACCATCACGGCTCTTATCGTAAGTACGGGACGCCTTTTCTGGCATTTCGTTGTATTTCGTTGAAAGTGCACCCATTGCATCAAATTCACAACTCATTTCCCAGCAGAGTTCTTCACCACCACCAGCAAAAACAATATCCTGTTTTCCTAACTGAATAAGTTCAGCCGCATGACCTATGCAATGGGCAGAAGTAGAACATGCAGAACTGATAGAGTAGTTTACCCCTTTGATTTTAAAGGGAGTTGCAAGGCAAGCTGACACACCGGAAGCCATTGAGCGGGTTACCATATAAGGCCCCACACCACGCAAACCACGAGTACGCATCCCATCAGCACCCGCAACCTGGTTATGCGGGGAACCACCACCAGAGCCCACTACCAATCCGCTACGAATATTAGAAACCTGATCATCAGCCAGGCCAGAATCTTTAATTGCCTCTTCCATCGCCAGATAAGCATAAACAGAGGCATCGCTCATGAAGCGCTGAATTTTTCGGTCTATTAATCCGGAGGTATCCAGCTTTACATTACCCCAGACATGGCTTCTCATTCCTATCTCTTTGAATTTTTCAGAAAAAGTTATCCCGGAGCGGCCTTCTTTCAGAGATGCCAGTACTTCTTTCTGATTATTACCAATGCTGGAGACAATACCCAAGCCAGTGATCACTACGCGCTTCATTAAATACCTCATTAAATGTGTTTATCTGCGGGATTTCTATCTATAGCTATGTAGCACTTTAGCGTACACTTGTACGCTGAACAAGTCCGATCAGGATAAAATTACGAATAAAAATTCATCTCTCTAAAAATCCCAATATGTTTTCACGTCAAAATGACTGTTAACTCTCATAGAATACAGTAAAAAAAATTCAGATTTTAATAGATGAAAATAAATTTCAGATAGGAATTATTTTGGTAAACAATAAGATCAAAAAAACACTCTTAATTTCCATCAAAAATTTATGTTAAGGATAATAATATCAATGCAATACACATGAACTTGTCAAGCATCCGAATAATGATTAGTAGGCTTATATTTATATAGAGGTTGCTATACTTGCCATTTTTATTAAATTTCTTACTAATTAGAAACAAATTTAATAACTAAGAATAATAAGGATGAATAAAATTTTTATGAAATGAATCAATCCCTATGTTATATTACTGACTGAATTACGGAAAATACTCAAGATTATAGCAACAAATGTTTTAGAACAGAAAATTTTCCAACTTTATCAACTGATAAAGCCATTATTCACACAAAAATGATGGTAATAATGACCCCTGCTTCTTCCAATAACCGTACACACCGCAAGCAAGGCTCAATACTTTTCCACCCTTTTCTTCTGTCAGGTGGTACATTAACCCCAACCTCGCTAAAATCGCATTATTATCAGCAATATTACAGGCATTACCGTGAAAAATTCTGCTATTTGTACCGCAACCTTAAGTTGGAATGATCAAGGTACTCCGATTTCAACACAGTTTGATGACGTTTACTTCTCAAATCAGGATGGACTGGAAGAAACCCGTTATGTATTTCTCAACGGTAACTGCTTCCCCCAACGATTCTGCACCCATTCCCGTTCTAGTTGTGTAATCGCAGAAACCGGTTTCGGAACAGGATTAAATTTTCTGACGCTCTGGCAAGCATTTGATGCATTTCGACAGCAAAATCCTGATGCGCCATTGAAACGTCTACATTTCATCAGTTTTGAAAAGTATCCACTGAAAACCAACGACTTAAAAGCCGCGCATCAACGCTGGCCTGAGCTTGAGATTTTTTCACAGCAACTTTACCAGCAATGGCCTCAACCACTGGCAGGCTGCCACCGGTTGATTATGGCAAATGGCGCTGCCACATTGGATTTATGGTTTGGTGACGTCAATGATCTATTGCCAACAATGGATTCAAGTCTTCACGGCAAAATAGATGCCTGGTTTTTAGACGGCTTTGCACCTGCCAAAAACCCACAAATGTGGAGTGAACAGTTGTTTACTGCAATGGCGCAATTTGCTCATCCAGAAGGCACTTTTGCAACCTTTACTTCTGCGGGTATCGTCCGTCGTGGTTTACAACAGGCTGGTTTTAATGTCAGTAAAATCAAAGGATTTGGCCGTAAAAGAGAAATGCTGGCCGGAGTTCTGGCAACTCAGAAGTATCAACCATTACCAGCACCTTGGTTTGCCCGTCCGTCAGCAAGCCACAACGATGATATCGCTATCATCGGCGGCGGGATTGCCGGTATTCTTACCGCACTCGCGCTATTGCGTCGTGGAGCACAGGTGACGCTTTATTGTCAGGATGTAGCTCCGGCACAAGGTGCGTCTGGTAATCGCCAAGGAGCACTTTACCCGCTACTGAACGGTAGTAATAACGGACTCGAAAAATTCTTTACCTCTGCATTTACCTTTGCCCGCCGCCAATATGAGCAGTTCTCAGCGCAGGGAATTGATTTCGACCATCAATGGTGTGGTGTCAGCCAGCTTGCTTATGATGAAAAAAGTAGCAAGAAAATTGAGAAAATGCTGGCAACAGAATGGCCGAATGAACTCGCCATCGGCATGAATTGTCACCAGTTGAGTGAAAAATGTGGGCTGGATATTCATCACCACGGCATTCACTATCCACAGGGCGGATGGCTATGCCCGGCAGAACTCACTAAAGCAGCAACAGAGTTGGCACAACAGCAAGGCATGCTCTGTTGCTTCAATCATCAAGTTACTGCGCTTAGCCACAACCAACATGGCTGGCAATTGCATCTCATGCATCAAGGACAATCGTTAAATGCACAACACAAAACGGTGGTGATTGCCAACGGTCATCATCTACCCCAGTTTGAACAAACCGAGAAACTGCCAGTAACTGCTGTGCGTGGTCAAGTCAGTCACATTCCAACCACAACTGATTTGAGCCAATTGCAAAATGTGCTTTGCTACGATGGTTATATGACACCGGCTAATCCAGCCAATCAACACCACTGTATCGGCGCCAGTTATCAGCGTCATCGGCTTGATAATGAATATTCTGAAACAGAACAACAGGAAAACCGTGACCGGTTGCTGAAATGTTTATCTGATGCCGAATGGGTAAATCAGGTTGATGTTTCTGCTAAACAATCCCGTCAAGGTATTCGCTGCGTTATCCGTGATCATATGCCAATGGTGGGAAATGTGCCGGATCTCAATAAAATAATGACAGATTATCAAGATTTACCAGAAAAAATCCGCACAGGGAGCCCCATTACAGATGCACCCTGTTATTCCAATCTATTTGTTATCGGGGCATTAGGTTCTCGTGGATTATGCTCTGCGCCACTCAGTGCAGAAATTCTTGCCGGGCAGATCTTTGATGAGCCATTACCACTGGATAATGAAATACTGGCGGCCCTTCACCCAAACCGTTTTTGGATCAAAAAACTACTGAAAGGTCGTAAATTGAAAAGCCATAAGGAACTGCACCACCAACTATCAGATATTCATATGAATTTGGGTAGTACAGTTCGTTTTCTGCCTCTTAATAAAATTATTGAGTTTTAGCATTATCCAATAGGCGCTGCCAGGTATTAAGCACAAGAACCTGATCCGGTGGTGCCAATTCTCCCGCTTTAATTGCAGTTTGGATACTTTCTTCAACACGGTCATGAAGCTGTTCAGCCGTATGTGCGCCTTCCTGCTCCAATTCTGCTACTGCTAAGGTGAGATGCCCGCGGAGATAACCACCAGCAAACAATTCATCATCACTGGCATGATCTACCATGTCATCAATTTGCGCTAAAATACGCGTTTCAAACTCAGCGAGCATCATTTTTCCTCAAATTCAGTTTCATTCTGCGAATATATCTTCCGGATAAGGAAAATGTTCCGCTTTCAATGGGGGCGTATTGTAGAACGAGTGCAACCCCTGAATAAAGCACTCCGCTCTTGCAGGTATCCCCTGCGCTAAATAATCCATGATCTGAGCATGAACTTTACGCTGAAAAGCTAATCTGTCAGGTTCAAAATCCCCTTCAAGGTTGTCACAACTAACATTAAACGGAAAACCTGCCGCAGTACAAAACAACCAATCAAGTGCTTGTGGTTTAGTTTCTACTTTTTCAAATTCACTTTGCGTCTGTGCATCACGCCCATCCGGGCAATACCAGTAACCAAAATCCACTAGTTTACGGCGTTCTTTACCCGCAATGCACCAATGAGCAATTTCATGTAATGCACTGGCGTAGAAACCATGAGCAAACACAATCCGGTTATAGGGGACCTCTTCATCTGCCGGCAGGTAAATAGGTTCGTTATCACCTTTAACCAAATGCGTGTTGTATTCGTCACCAAAACGGCGATTAAAAATATCAATAAGTTGTTGATAGTTATGCGTTATCATGAATTAAAAACAAAACCCTGAATCAGAAATAAAATGCCAGCCAGCTACGGATCGTATCGCCGTGATTATCATTCAGTAACTTAATACTCATCAAAAAGGAGATAATGACAATCATAGGGCGAATCAATTTCTGCCCATGAGTCAAAACCAAACTTGCGCCCAACCGCGCACCAATCACCTGCCCTGCCAACATCACAAGGCCCAATACCCACAAAACTTGACCGCCAAGGATAAAAAGCGCCAGTGAACCTATATTAGAAGCAAAGTTCAGTACTTTAGCATGAGCAGTGGATTTCGCCAGGTTATAGCCGCACAACACAACATAAGCTAACGCATAAAATGAGCCAACCCCAGGGCCAAATATGCCGTCATATAAACCAAGCCCACTCCCAACAAGCAAGGCGAAGACCACCGGCGTCAAGCGACGATGGCGATCTTCCATACCAATGGCTGGCGTCAAAAGGAAATAAAGACCAATGATAATGACCAGAACCGGTAATAGCTGACAGAGAAAATCTGGCTTTATAAACTGGACAATAATCGCACCAGCCATTGAGCCAAGTAATGTCATCAGTATGGCAAAACGTTGAGATTTGATATCAACCTCACCGTAACGAACAAAATAGAGACTGGCAGAGAAAGAGCCTCCCACTGCCTGCAACTTGTTGGTCGCCAACGCTTGCACCGGAGAGACACCAACGGATAACAGCGCAGGGATGGTCAATAGACCACCACCACCAGAAATCGAGTCAATAAACCCAGCCATTACTGCAACCAGAAAGAGCAGAACGTAAACTTCCGCACCTAATGACAATAACCAGTCCATATTTCATCCCATCAAAAGAAACCGCTTATCAACATTAAGCTACCCATTTCAGTCTCTGGGATTTTCAAGGCTAGCTTCATTCTCAAATTCACCAGCGAGGAAGGCTGGATTCGACATCAGCACACTGCGCCCGCTGGCGTAATAGGTGATCCATCAGCACAATCGCCATCATAGCTTCTGCAATCGGTACAGCACGGATACCAACACAGGGATCATGGCGACCACGAGTGACCATTTCCACGTCTTCACCCTGACGGTTAATCGTTTTGCCGGGCACCATAATGCTAGAAGTTGGCTTCAACGCAATATGAGCAACAATTGGCTGGCTACTGCTAATACCCCCCAGAATTCCTCCCGCATGATTACTGGTGAATCCCCGAGCAGTTATTTCATCTCTGTTTTCGCTGCCGCGTAAATTGATAACACCGAAACCATCACCAATTTCAACACCTTTTACTGCGTTAATACTCATCAGCGCATGAGCAATATCAGCATCAAGGCGGTCGAAAACCGGTTCTCCCAAACCAGCAGGAACATTTTCCGCGACCACGGTCACTTTCGCACCAATAGAATCGCCCGCCTTTTTCAGTTCACGCATCAGGGCATCAAGTTGTTCAAGCTTAGTTTCATCAGGACTGAAAAATGGGTTTTGTTCCACCAGTTCCCAATCTTTCAATTGGCAATGGATATTACCCATTTGGGTCAAGCAAGCACGGACACGAATACCATATTTATCCAGCAAATATTTTTTCGCTATTGCACCTGCCGCAACACGCATTGCCGTTTCACGAGCAGAAGAGCGACCACCACCACGATAGTCGCGGATACCGTATTTCTGCTCATAAGTGTAATCGGCATGGCCTGGACGAAATACATTTTTAATAGCGCTGTAATCCTGAGAACGCTGGTCAGTATTTTCAATGAGTAAACCGATACTGGTGCCAGTGGTTACCCCTTCAAATACACCAGAAAGAATGCGAACCTGATCCGGCTCACGGCGCTGCGTTGTATAACGGGAAGTTCCCGGACGACGCCTATCTAAATCAACTTGCAAATCAGCTTCTGTGATTGCAATGCCCGGTGGCACACCATCGACAATACATCCCAACGCCAAACCGTGAGATTCGCCAAAAGTGGTGACCCGGAAAAATTGCCCGATACTATTTCCCGCCATCCCAATTCCTTCCTGTTAACCGTTCTTTTATTTAACGCTGCCCGTTTTGCGTTTTGCATTATTACCGCAGCTATAACCTATTCAATCTTTGAATAAGCGAAAATGCTCGTGATGTTCAATAAGCTGTTGGCGCGTCAACATAAATACGCCATCACCACCATATTCAAATTCCAACCAAGTAAATGGCACATCAGGATATTGTTCAATCAAATGCACCATACTGTTACCAACCTCACAAATCAATACACCCCGTTCGGTGAGAAAATTTGGCGCAGTTGCCAGAATACGACGTGCCAATTTCAAACCATCTGAACCCGCCGCCAAACCTAACTCAGGCTCACGGCGAAACTCTTCCGGCAAGTCGCTCATATCCTCGGCATCGACATAAGGCGGATTGGTGACAATAAGATCGTATTTAACCGGTGGCATATCGCGGAACAGATCAGAGCGAATCGGAATGACCCGGTGGTCAAGGCTGTGATTCTGAATATTCTGTTCAGTCACAGCCAGCACATCTGCGGAAATATCCACTGCATCTATTTCTGCTTCCGGGAAAGCATATGCACAAGCAATGGCAATACAACCACTACCTGTGCAGAGATCGAGAATATTGGCGGGCTGCTCAGGGATCAATCCTGCAAATTCATTATTAATTAATTCACCAATCGGTGAACGCGGAACCAAAACCCGCTCATCAACATAAAATTCATGACCACAAAACCAAGCTCTATTAGTCAAATAAGCAACTGGAATACGCTCATTAATACGGCGCAATACCCGTTCAACAATACGATGACGTTCAGTGGATGTCAGTCGCGTAGTCAGCATCTCTTGTGGGATATCCAGCGGCAGAAACAGCGATGGAAGAACCAGTTGCAGTGCCTCATCCCAAGGATTGTCTGTACCGTGCCCGTAATAAATATTCGCCGCATTAAACCGGCTAACAGACCAGCGCAACATATCCTGAATGGTATATAACTCAGCTACTGCCTCATCGATAAAAATCTTGTCCAAAAGCGCCTCCAGCCCTGCAAATTCATTAGCCTGCTAGTTTGCCACGATCATTGAAACAAATCAGCTTTATATCAGGTTAATGATATAGAATTTTAAGTACTAATGTTGAGCTAGCAATGAATTAAGGAACGATAACTAAAAAGGCAATCCAGATATTTTATCGCAGATTTTTAATTAATTTTCGGTGCAAACCGTCTTATTCAACAACAAGACGGTTTGG
The DNA here is from genome assembly GCF_963887965.1 of Photorhabdus sp. RW14-46. Lineage (NCBI taxonomy): Bacteria > Pseudomonadati > Pseudomonadota > Gammaproteobacteria > Enterobacterales > Morganellaceae > Photorhabdus > Photorhabdus sp. RW14-46. Next base: position 63,714 of record NZ_CAWPHH010000019.1, read on the forward strand.
TTTCTACCTATTTAACACCGTGTTTCTTTGGCTGATTGAGCGCTCACAATAATGACATTTTTTCGTATCCATAAATAATAGGCGGATGTTAACAGCGCGATCCATGCGCCTCCCACATAGAATGCAATTCGTGTCGCAGGGAAGTAACTGAGAACAGCAATAATAAATATCATAAACACGATGGTTAAAATCGGCGCAACAGGCCACATCGGTACTGGGAATTGTAATTTTTGTGCTTCTCCCGGTGACATTTTTCTGCGCATAGCAAATTGAGATAGCAAAATCATTAACCAGACCCACACGGTGGCAAAAGTCGCAATTGAAGCAACAATGACAAATACCTGTTTAGGGAGCAAATAATTGAGAACCACAGCACACAATAACGCCAAGGTCATAACCATAATCGTCACCCAAGGCACGCCATTACGGCTTAAATGCATAAATTTTTTATGGGCTAATCCTTTCTCGGCCATACCGTACATCATACGACCCGCACCAAAGATATCGCTGTTAATGGCCGAAATTGCCGCCGTAATGACGACAATATTCAGAATATTCGCCGCCGAACCAATGCCTAACCCCTGAAATATTGCGACAAATGGGCTACCTTCTTGGCCGATGCTATTCCAAGGGTAAATCGCCATTAATACAAAAATAGTGAGTACATAAAACAGAAGAATGCGAAACGGGATAGAGTTAATCGCTTGCGGGATCACTTTCGCCGGATTTTTAGCTTCGCTGGATGTAATACCAATGATTTCAATGCCACCAAAAGCAAACATCACAACAGCCAGAGACTCAATAATGCCCCCCAGCCCATTCGGCATAAACCCGCCGTGTTGCCACAGATTCTGAACTCCCGTTGCCTGAAAATGACCGCTAAAACCAAACAGAATAATACCGGTTCCGGCAATAATCATGGCGCTGATTGCAGCAACTTTCAGAATCGATAACCAGAATTCCATTTCGCCAAATACTTTGACTTTACAAAGATTGAGCGCGCCAATAATGAAAATAATGCTCAGTACCCATATCCAACGCGGCACTTCCGGGTACCATAGCCCCATATAAATGCCAAAAGCAGTCACATCCGCCAGACAAACGATGATCATTTCGAAAGTATAGGTCCAGCCAGTAATAAATCCGGGTAACGGGCCTAAATATTGATGAGCATAACTGGCGAAAGAGCCGGCATCCGGTCTGTGGACTGCCATTTCCCCTAAAGCACGCATCACCATAAAGACAGCAGCACCGCCCACTAAATAAGCTAATAATACCGCCGGACCGGCCATGTTTATTGCTTCAGCAGAACCATAAAAAAGACCCGTACCAATCGCAGAGCCCAACGCCATAAACCGGATATGGCGTGCGTTGAGTCCTCGCTCTAGTTGTAATGAAGCTTGCATGATTTACCCTCTTATCTTTTATTATTGGGTTTTATGAGAAAGATAAATGTGACAATCAGGCCGGTCAGGTGCCGGCCATTGGTTTATTTAACGGCTATTCTTACGCTGTAATATCTGTCCAGAAGGAAGTAATGAGGAGAGATGTTGCTCGGCTAATAATTTCACAGCAGCATCAATATCAGGTGCAAAAAAACGATCCTGATCGTAATAATCTACTTTTGCTCGCAAGATAACACGCGCTTCTTCCAAAATCGGGCTGCTTTTCAGACCATTGCGGAAATCGATCCCCTGGCAGGCAGATAACCATTCAATTGCCAGAATACCTCGGGTATTTTCTGCCATCTCCCATAAACGACGTCCCGCAGCCGGTGCCATTGATACATGATCTTCCTGATTGGCCGAAGTTGGTAAACTGTCAACACTCGCCGGGTGTGCCAATGCTTTATTTTCGCTGGCAAGCGCCGCTGCCGTCACTTGTGCAATCATAAAACCTGAATTCACACCACCATTCTCAACCAGAAAAGGCGGAAGCTGTGACATATGTGAATCCATCAACAACGCAATACGTCGTTCTGACAATGCCCCTATCTCTGCCAATACCAGAGCCAAATTATCAGACGCCATTGCAACAGGTTCAGCATGGAAGTTACCACCGGAAATCACTTCTCCCTGCTCAGCAAACACCAATGGGTTATCAGATACGGCATTAGCTTCAGTCAGAATAACATCCGCAGCATGGCGCAACTGAGTCAGGCAAGCGCCCATGACTTGTGGCTGACAACGTAATGAATAAGGGTCCTGTACCTTGGGGCAATTGATGTGAGAATCTGATAGCTCGCTGCTCTCCTCTAATACATGACGATACAATGCGGCAACATCGATCTGCCCCTGTTGCCCCCGTACCGCATGTACACGGGCATCAAATGGTTTGCGGGAACCCAATGCCGCCTCTACGGATAAAGAACCACAAACTATCGCTGCCGCCAACAGATCTTCTGCCTCAAATAACCCACGTAACGCAAAAGCAGTGGATACTTGAGTTCCATTGAGCAACGCCAAACCTTCTTTAGCCGCTAATGTAATAGGTTGTAAATTGGCCTTTGCCAGCGCTTCTTTGGCTGGCAGCCATTCGCCCTGATAACGCGCTTGTCCTTCCCCAAGTAATAACAAGCTCATATGTGCCAACGGTGCTAAATCACCAGAAGCCCCCACCGATCCTTTACAGGGAATATGAGGATAAATTTCCGCATTAACTAACGCGATTAATGCCTGAATAACAGCGAGACGAATACCTGAGTAACCACGGGAGAGACTGTTAATTTTCAATACCATGATCAACCGGGTCATATTATCGTCCAACGCTTTGCCGACCCCGGCAGCATGAGAGACGACAAGCGAGCGCTGTAGTTTTTCTAAATTATCTTCTTCAATCCGTGTACTGGCTAATAGCCCGAACCCGGTATTAATCCCATAGGCAGTGCGATTCTCAGCAAGAATCGCATTAACACACTCTACGCTGCGTTCAATAGCAGGAAAAATCTGGCTATCCAGAGTGATTTTTACTGGTTGTAGATAAACCTGACGTAGTTCATCAAGAGTCAATTTTCCTGGATAAATAGTTAGTTGCTTCATAATGTTCCTTATTTTGTATTAAGCATCGGCAAGTCTAATCCTTGCTCTTTAGCACAATGGATAGCAATTTCATAACCTGCATCAGCATGACGCATAACCCCAGTGGCCGGATCGTTATGCAGCACCCGTGCTATACGTTCTGCGGCTTCATCAGTTCCATCACAAACAATCACCATACCGGCATGTTGTGAGAAACCCATGCCGACACCACCGCCATGATGCAGAGAAACCCAAGTAGCACCGCTGGCGGTGTTAAGTAAGGCGTTTAACAACGGCCAGTCCGAAACGGCATCAGAGCCATCACACATGGATTCGGTTTCGCGGTTCGGACTGGCTACAGAGCCGGAATCCAGATGGTCACGACCAATAACAATCGGTGCCGAAAGTTCACCGCTGCGTACCATTTCGTTAAAAGCTAACCCTAGCTTGGCTCGTTGCCCTAAACCAACCCAACAGATACGGGCAGGTAGCCCCTGAAAGCTGATGCGCTCCCTCGCCATATCTAGCCAATGATGCAAATGTTGATCATCGGGGAGTAATTCTTTAACTTTGGCGTCAGTTTTATAGATATCCTGTGGATCACCGGAAAGCGCTACCCAGCGGAAGGGCCCGATACCCCGGCAAAATAACGGGCGAATATACGTAGGAACAAAACCAGGAAAATCGAAAGCATTTTCTACGCCAACTTCATATGCCATTTGGCGAATGTTGTTGCCGTAATCAAAAACAGGAATGCCCTGCTGCTGGAAAATCAGCATCGCCTTAACATGTTCCACCATTGAGGATTTTGCTGCTTTGATGACCTCTTCCGGTGCTGAAATAGCACGTTGGCGGTATTCTTCCCAACTCCAGTTTTTCGGTAGATAGCCATTGAGAGGATCGTGTGCACTTGTCTGATCAGTGACCAAATCCGGGCGTACGCCACGACGAACTAATTCTGGCAAAATTTCAGCGGCATTGCCGCACAGTGCGATAGAGATGGCTTTACCTTCCTGAGTGTATTTTTCGATCCGAGTCAGGGCGTCATCCAGATCTTGCGCTTGTTCATCGACATAACCAGTACGCAGGCGGAAATCAATCCTGCTTTGCTGACACTCAATATTTAGCGAACACGCTCCAGCCAGTGTTGCAGCCAGTGGTTGTGCTCCCCCCATACCGCCTAAACCCGCAGTTAACACCCAACGGCCCTGTAAATTACCGTTATAATGCTGGCGACCAGCTTCCACAAACGTTTCATAGGTGCCTTGAACAATTCCTTGGCTGCCAATGTAAATCCAGCTACCCGCCGTCATTTGGCCGTACATCGCCAGCCCTTTAGCATCCAGCTCGTTGAAGTGTTCCCAAGTCGCCCAGTGCGGCACCAAATTCGAATTTGCAATGAGTACCCGTGGGGCATTGCTATGGGTTTTAAATACCCCAACAGGCTTACCCGATTGGATTAACAACGTTTCATCATCTTCCAACTCTTTCAGTGTTTCAATAATCTTGTCATAACACTCCCAATTTCTAGCAGCCCGACCAATACCACCATACACCACCAGTTCATAAGAGTTTTCAGCAACTTCTGGATCAAGATTATTCATTAACATGCGCAGAGGAGCTTCGGTTAGCCAACTTTTGGCTGTTAATTGTGTTCCTCTGGGTGCCCGGATACCGACACTACGGAATTTACTATTTTGGGCGGTCACGGTCTGGCTCCTTTTGATCTTTAGATATTTGCTAAATGTATAGTTGTATATACATGTATATTCAATAGATCAAACCATTAGCCAAAATGACAAATTGATCAGTTTATTATTTTTATTTTCTTATGAATCAATTTGTTAATATTATTTCTCTCCAATTATCAAGGAATCATATTTTTCTTATTTTTGTGTTTATAATCACAAATTATTTACATTAATTTTACAAAAATATGATTTAAGGAAGGAAAGGTTTTCCTAGTACTACAGTCATAACCCGTATTGCGCACGCATCTAGTTCATCTATTTTTCGACGATGGTGGTCGATCGCTGACCTGTCTTTTTTCAAAACAGAACGAGTCATCATGACGGCATTACCTTGTCAGGAGTTACATTGTCTGTATTTCACTCAATTTGACCACTGAGAAAAGTTTTTAGCGCTATTCCTCCAAATTAATTGATCTATTCTTTATACCCTAAAAATTTCAAGATGGATCGCGACGGCAAGGGAGTGAATCCCCGGGAGCATAGATAACGATGTAACCGGGATGAGCGAGTGCAGCCAACAAAGAGGCAACTTGAAAGATGACGGATATATTCGTGATTAAAAAAACATTAGCGATCTTGCCCTAATTAAAAAGCTTGTTATACAATATAGGCATCAATTTAAATGACAATCATTATTACGCCGCAAAAAACTATGATTATAGTACGATAAATACAGATAATAATAATTTCCGAAAGTAAATTACAGATAGTGAAAAAATATGTACAGGAACATGGGCTAAATTTGAAAAAATGTGTTGCCTATGGTGATTCTGGCTCTGACATCCCCTTATTTAATGCGCTTACCAATACGGTTGCCATAAATGGGACGGATAAAATACGGGAAATCGCATTAATCCATTATGAAGGTAATGATCTATGGCAACCCTATCCGCTCATACGGAAAAAAATCAGTGATGAGAATATAGCTATGAGTTGAAACGCCCTTTCAATTTATACCGATTACCGGGAAATAACAGACTGGCACTGGAAACAGTGTAATGAATCGACCAAGTTCGGCGACTAATTAATAAACAAGGAGCCCCTGACTCAATTTGCAACAACTTGCAGGATCGAGGATCACCAGCAATCGCTTCCACAATGTGTTCACCTTCCGTTAGAGGTGCAATCATTGACAAATAATCGTGTGGCGTAAGTTTCGTAAAATCCTGTTGCAAATAATCAGGCACCGCTTGAGCATTGACATAACGATCTTCTATTTGAACAGGAACATCGTTTTCATAATGGACAATAACCGAATGATAAATCGGCGTACCAACAATAATGTCCAATTCAGCGGCCTGTTTCACATCCGCATCCAGCTCGGATAATTTTAATATTTTACAGCGATGCTGATGAGAACGAGCTGAAATCTCATCAGCAATGCTGTGAATTTCAAACAGAGCGGATTGCCCCTTCGGTTCAGCGACAAACGATCCCACGCCTTGCAGCCGTACTAATAGCCCTTCAGCGGTCAACTCACGCAGTGCACGGTTAGCAGTCATACGGCTACAGTTAAACTGTTTAACCAATTCAGCTTCAGAAGGAACACGATCATTTGATTTCCATTCACCAGTGTAGATTTTTTCAATGATGGATTGTTTCACTTTGGCATACAGAGGCACAGGTTTGGCAAATGATCCTGATGAGTGAGTCGTCACAATAAATTCCTTATGCTGTAAAAATATTAAGTGATTAATTACACTCACTGTATCAAGCTATCTTTGCCAAAATAGAAAACACAATAGTACTGTTATTTTAGATAATCAATACCACCAATGTGCTAATTGCCAGGCAAGACGTGCTGCTGCTCTTCCACCTATACCTTGTATATCAAATAGTGGATTGAGCTCAACCAAATCAGCCGCCTGTAGTTTACCGCTCTGACAAATTGGCTGAATTAATTGCAGAAGGCGCTCCAATGGCAGCCCCAATGCGGCTGGCGCAGAGACTGCCGGCATCTGATAAGCAGGTAATACATCCAAATCGATCGTCATGTAAATCAAATCAACTTGCTGGAGTATATCTTGTATCTGCTGTTGTACCTTGTCCAGCATAGTTTCACGACATTGATTATCCCATATAATCGTGGCGTTCAAGCAATTTGCTTCATCCACCAATGCCTGCGTATTAGACGCCAAACTTGCGCCAATGCAAGTATAGTGAAACAGACGTTGATGTTGCTGACAATATTCAGCAAGCTGACGAAATGGTGTACCGGAAGTGGGCTGCGGCGACCGACGTAAATCGAGATGAGCATCAAAGTTAATAATACCAACACGTTGATGTGGAAAAGCATCATAAATTCCAACACCATGAGCAAAAGCCGTTTCATGTCCACCACCCAATACCAAGGTACGTACATTCTGACATTGACATTGGGTAACGGCATCAGACAAAGCTTGTTGTGCTTCACTCAATTGATTGGGATTAGCACGAATGCTTCCCAAATCTACCAATTTATCATGCCCTTTATGACTAGCCATATTTGCCAACGATTGCCGCAAATAATCAGGACCTTGATTGGCACCGGGCCTCCCCTGATTGCGCTTTACACCTTCATCACATTCAAACCCTAATAGAGCAATATAGTGAGAAAATTCTTCCGGCGTAAAATACGGAGATAGTTTAACTGTTTGAAAAAGCCGTAGTGCATTATCCGCTTCTGCCAAATCATTTCGTCCTTGCCAAATAGTCGGCGAAGTAGCATGCCATAAATTCATTTACCGCTCCTTATCTGTTATATATGCTGGAGTGAGTCATAACACCACGAAACACTCTGGTATTCAAAGGGTTATGACCCAACTCATAGAAAATATCAACGGGATTCTCTGCATCCCAGACCACAAAATCGGCGTAAGCTCCTGCGCGCAACTGTCCGTAACGCGGTTCTCTGCCCAATGCACGAGCCGCATGTCGGGTTACACCTAACCATACCTCTTCAGGAGTCAATCCAAATTGAACACATGCCATATTCATGGCCATTCGTAAAGAAGCAAATGGGCTGGTTCCAGGATTAAAATCGGTAGATACGGCTATCGGCACATTAAATTGCCGCAATAAATCAATAGGAGGGCACCGTGTTTCCTGCAAAAAGTAGAATGCACCAGGAAGCAAAACAGCTACCGTACCACTGTGACTGAGCGACTCAACTCCCGCCTGATCTAAATATTCAATATGATCCACAGAAAGACCATGATAGCGAGCGACCAGTTCACTCCCGCCTAAATGAGATAACTGCTCCACATGACCTTTTACTGGAATGTTCCAACGCTGTGCCGCCTGAAAGAGCCGCTCAGTTTGCGCCAGATTAAATCCTACACTCTCACAAAAAACATCTACTGCCTCAAACAGCCCTTTTTGCCAAAGTTGTGGAAGGATATCTTCGCAAATCAGATCCATATAAGCATCGGGATTATGCTTATATTCAGGTGGACAAGTATGAGCAGCAAGCAATGTAGGGCTGATCTCGATCGGGTTATGTCGCGCTAAGTGCTGCGCAACCTGTAGCAACTTTTCTTCATTTTCCAGATTTAATCCATAACCCGATTTAATCTCAATGGTGGTCACACCTTCGGCCATAAATGCAGTAAGACGCTGTTGCGCAGAACGCTCAAGTTGTTCATGAGAACTGGCCCGAGTCGCAGAAACTGTCGCATTAATCCCCCCTCCTTGGGCACTAAGTTCAGCATAGGACATACCATTTAAACGCTGTTCCCACTCATAAGCCCGGTTACCACCAAACACTAAATGGGTGTGACAATCGATTAAACCAGGGGTAATTAAGCGTTGTTGAACATCAATGACCTGACAACGACTCGTCTGTAATGTTGCGGTGGGCAAAATAGCTAAAATTTTGTCATCACGCACGACAAGATCATATTCTTTTAATAATCCGTAAGCTGCATTGACAGCAGGATCCATTGTTGCCAGTCTTGCATTACGCCAGATGATATCAGTATCACGCAGTTCTATTACCATGATCAGCATCCTGTATTGGTCTGTATCTGATATACCCGTCATCTTTCAAGTTACCTCTTAATCCATAGGGTATAAATCAGGTTTTTAATTGTATATACATTTATTTTCCAACCAACTGTCATTGTCAAATTATTTTATTAACTACCTGGATATACCTTCTTATCAGCATTTTTAAACCACAAACTCGGTAAAATCAGGTTTTATTAAACATAATCAGGTTTAATAGTTAAAAAGATGCAGTACACTTGTCACAAAATGGTTTAATTAACTGAGCAATGATGAAAAATAAATACTCCCTGAATGAGGAAGAGATTCACTTATTTCAACAATCGGTAGCAGGCACTAAACGCATCAACCAAGATACCGTCTTACATTCTCCCAGAAGAAAAAAAACCAGCTATATTGCCCCTGAACGAATTCAGCAAGAGCAAATTGATGCCAGCTACTATTTTTCTGATGAATTTCAACCCAACCTTGATAGTGAGGGCCCTACCCGTTACGTAAGGGGAGATACAAACCATTATGAATTGAAGAAATTACGTCGAGGTGACTATTCGCCAGAACTGTTTCTTGATTTACACGGATTAACTCAAATGCAAGCCAAACAGGAAATTGGAGCCTTGATCGCTGCTTGCCGTCGTGAACATGTCTATTGTGCCTGCATCATGCACGGCCACGGAAAACACATTCTCAAACAGCAAACACCTCTGTGGTTAGCCCAACACCCAGATATCATAGCCTTCCATCAAGCGCCAAAGGAATGGGGAGGTAACGCCGCACTATTGATACTTATCGAACTTGATGAGCCTTGAGCCAATACGCCGCTGAATCATTAGGCTTTTGCTGCCAATTGAGACGGGCTGACCTGCCAGACAAGAGTCCCTTTGCCAGTCTGGCTGTTTAAATCCACGCATATCATTGCAGAAGTTGCAAACATCGGTGGTGTTTCTGCCGGACATAGCTCAGCAACTAAGTAGCTGACTAATGGTAAGTGAGAGACCACTAAAATAGCGTTATGACCTTGCTCAGCAAGAAACTGGAGATAACTACTCACTGTAGTCGCATCACCTGACGGCGTTAACCCCAACAACACCTCTTCACCATCCGGCAAAGATAAGGATTTACGAACAATCTGTAACGTTTGTTCAGCGCGAATATAAGGACTCACCAATACGAGATCAATCTGATGCTTTTGCTGTGCTAACCAACAAGCCATTTTTTGCGATTCATCACAACCGCGAGGAGTGAGTTGCCGGGCAGCATCGCTAATTGCCTCTAAAGCCGCGTCACCATGACGCATAATAAAAATTTGCATAGTCCACCGTATGAATGAGTAAGTGCAGTTATACTTCTGATAATAAATATCAGTAATCTCAATCTGAGTTATACAATAAAAATTGTTACTACAAAAACATTTCAGACAGGGTGAACAAGCATTCTACTCAAAACAAAAATAAATAAAATGGTTGAACGACAACCCAATAATAGATGTTGCTTGAATCTATACCCGTCATCTTTCAAATTGCCTCTTTGTTGGCTGCACTCGCTCACCCCGGTCACATAGTTTGCTATGCTCCCGGGGATTCACTCCCTTGCCGCCGCGATGCATCTTGAAATCCATAGGGTATATAAAGAGATCTTTTTTATTCAAAAACACTCAATATGATTGCGGAGCCCCAACGGCACCGGAGTCCCTCTTTTCATCAATACAGTACAAGCCACTATGGATAAAAACTTTTATTCTGTTCAGCCATATTCACTAAACACTCACAAGGTACAAATCTGTCTCCATACTGGCTTTCCAGCCTGCGCAGAATCTCCACCACTCTGGCACAACCAAGGCTATCAATATAACGGAATGGACCACCAAAGAATGGCGGAAAACCAATGCCAAATACCGCCCCAATATCACCATCACGTGGACTTCTGATAATGCCTTCATCCAAGCAACGAACAGCTTCATTAAGCATTAGCATCACACAACGTTGAGCAATTTCTGACGAGAGCATATGCGACTCAGGCGTTATATTCAGCAAGGTATACACTGAGCTATCAACTTTTTTGTCTCTCTTACCAAACTGCCAGAATTTTCTGGGCCCTGGGGCATATAAATAGAAACCACGGCCATTTTTCCTACCCTTACGACCATCTTTCAGTACAGCATCGAGAGATTCAGGTGCAGCAAAACGCGGGCCTAATTGTTCTACCAGAATTGGCATGATTTTGGTGCCAACGTCAATACCTACTTCATCCAATAAATTAATCGGCCCTACCGGAAAACCAAAATTAACCAGAGCTCCATCGATATGGTCAATAGGTTCTCCTGCTACCAAGCAATGCGCGGCTTCACTGATATAAGGAACAAGAATCCGGTTTACATAAAACCCGGCTTTATCACCCACCACGATCGCGGTTTTACCCTGCTTCTTCGCCAAAGAAACGGCTGTAGCAATCGTTTTCTCACTGGTCCCTTGATGTGGAATAACTTCCACCAGCGGCATCTTATCCACTGGACTAAAATAATGCAGACCAATAACCTGCTCTGGTCGTTGAGCTTTTTCAGCAATCTGATGGATAGGTAGTGAAGAGGTATTAGATGCAAATATGGTTTCTGGTTTAGCATTCGTTTCAATTTCTGCCACCATTTGCTGTTTTAGTGACAAATCCTCAAACACTGCTTCAACAACAATATCGGTTTGTGCGAAACCACGATAATCCGTCGTTCCTGAAATCAGCATCATTTGTTGAGCACGCTCTGCCGGGCGTAGTCGTTTTTGCTTCACCCGCTTGGACAACAAATCCCAAGTATATTTCAATACCTGACTAATGCCCTTTTCATTAATATCTTTAATCCGCACCGGTAGTTTGCCTCGGGTGGCTGTTACATTCGCAATGCCTCCACCCATCAAACCACCACCTAATATACCAACGTGCTTGATCTTCGCCGGCTTCTCTGATGACCCCGTTTCATTCTTCAACGAAGTTGCAGCAAAAAACAGATTACGTAAAGCAGCAGATTCCCGTGTCATTGCCAATTCACCAAATGCCACCGCCTCAGCCCGTAAACCCTGGCTCATACCTTTTTCAAGACCTTCTTTGACAACTTCAATAATTCGTTCAGGTGCAGGATAATGTCCACGAGTTTTCGCCAGTGTCTTTTTACGAACGATATTAAACAAAAAGTATCTTCCGACGGGGCCAACTAATAGCCGCTGTTGCCACGGCAAAGGCTTACGCACAGGAATACCCTTTTTGACTTTTTCGATAGCAATATCCAGCAAAATATCCAACGGCACAGCATCATCCACCAATCCGAGCCGTAATGCCTGTTTCGCCCGTAGCTGTTTACCTGTCAGCATGATATCCAACGCTGAACTAACACCAATAAGCCTTGGCAACCGCTGAGTACCACCAGAGCCAGGTAATAACCCAAGTTGAACTTCCGGTAATCCAAGACGAGTTTTATCATCCTGTGAACATACACGCCAATGACATGCAAGCGCCAATTCCAAACCGCCCCCCAAACAAGCGCCATGAATTGCTGCTACGACAGGCAAAGGGTAATTGGCTATCTGAGAAAATAGTTTCTGACCTTTTTCAGCCAAATCTCGCGCATCTTCTTTGGTCTTACATCCGGCAATCATAGAAATATCAGCACCGGCAATAAACGTATCCGGCTTACCGGAAATCAATATTAACCCTTTAAGACCAGAAGATTGCTGAGCTTGCTTGAAAACATTCAGAAATTGATCAACAAATTCTGCTTTCAGCGTATTGACCTTTTCTCCCGGTACATTAATGGTGATGATGCCTATCTTATCTGGCCTGACGTCAAAACTGAAAACAGAAGCAGTTTGGTTTGTACCCGTAGTGATGGGTGCAGCATCATGCTGAGCTTGAGTCATTATTCCACCTCCAATACCATAGCTGTGCCCAACCCGCCAGCAGCACAAGCGGTTGTCAGCCCAAGGCCACCGCCACGGCGACGCAACTCATTCAATACCTGCGTCACCATACGAGCTCCTGTTGCTGCAAATGGGTGCCCATAAGCGATTGAACCCCCTAAGACATTAAATTTGTCCATATCGACTTCACCAATTGCCTGAGCACGCCCTAATTTATTACGAGCAAATTCATCACTGGCAAACATTTTCAGGTTTGCCAGTGTCTGAGCCGCAAAAGCTTCATGCATATCAATCAAAGTTAGATCTTTCAGTGTAATACCTGCACGATCGAGCGCTATTGGCGTGGCGTATGACGGCCCTAATAACATATCTTGCCAGACATCAATGGCCGAGAACGCATAGCTACGCAGATAACCAAGCGGTTTTGTTCCCAACGCCTTAGCCACTGATTCACGCATCAATATGACCGCCGCAGCACCATCTGTCAGTGGTGTACTGTTTGCAGCAGTGACCGTGCCATACTTACGGTCAAATGCCGGACGCAGCTTCGCATAAGAGGTCAGTACAGAATTTTTACGAATATTATTATCTTCAAGCAATGCTTCACGGTATGGAGGGAAATGAGCTGTCATGACTTCATCAACCAACAACCCCTGTTCCCAAGCTTTTGCTGCCAGAATATGGGAGCGATGTGCTAATGCATCCTGGTCTTCTCGACTGATACGGTAAGTCTTCGCCATCTGTTCTGCGGTATCTCCCATACGCAGACCTGTCGAATATTCCGCTACCGCCGGGGATACAGGCAATAAATCGCGAAATTTAAGGCGGCTAAGTAACTTAAGGCGTTGCGATAGCGTTTTAGCCTTATTCATCTCCACCAGAGTACGAGCCAAGGATTTAGTCACACCAATCGGCAATACAGATGAGGAATCTGCTCCACCAGCAATCCCAATATTCACCGTGCCAGCCATAATGCTTTCAGCCACATTGGCAATCGCCTGGAAACTAGTAGCACATGCACGGGATACACTGTAAGCATCAGTACTCACACTTAACCCAGCACCGAGAACAATTTCACGGGCAATATTCGGCGCTTCAGGCATTTGTACTACTTGCCCAAACACCAGTTGGTCAATCTTTTCAGGGAGTAAACCACTCCTAGTCACAAGTTCACTGACGACTGATTTACCCAAATCCACAGCCGGTATGTCGTGATACGATGTTGCCTGTTTAGCAAATGGAATGCGTAGCCCACTGACAATGGCGATACGATCACCTTGCTGTGTCACTTTTGTTAAAGGACGACTCATAACGGCTCCTGAAAGATTATCGTTAACTGAATCAAATTACTGAAAAAACGCTTCAACCAACCTAGACAGGTCTGACCTGATAGATCATTGTTAGCGTAATGTTTATAAATAGCAAACCGGAATAAATCAAAAATGAGAGGAAGCGCAACTTTAATTTATTCAATAGCTAAATGGTTTCAATACTTATTCGAACATGTTCTCAAGCTTCTTTTTGCGACACGGGTCTATTACACCAGCCATAATTTCATTACTAAAATATTCATAATGAATTTTAATATCTTATCCCTCTTAACTACCGGGAAACTCACACTACCTCTTACAGAATATTTATCTGCCGAAATTTGATCTTAAAAAATCGTTTTTAAACGTTTTTATTAATATCAAAAATCATTTTTTTGTTAACTGAGTCGCGTTTTTGATATCAACTTGGTAATATTTTAAAAACATTCTTGCAACACCAACTGTTATCAGACCTATACTTCACAACTGGTCTGATTTGTCATCAAGACAAACCGATCCTACAATCCTGCGCTCCTTGCTAAGATAAGTGGCATAGTTAAATAATAAACAAGAGGGTTTTGGTTATGAACCAGAAAAACCTGTTCACCCGTTCAGCATTAGCGGTTGCAGTGGCAATAATTTCATCGAATGCTGGCGCTGCTGGTTTCCAGTTAAATGAATTTTCTACTTCGGCTTTAGGCCGTGCTTTTTCCGGGGAAGGCGTTGTTGCTGATAACGCAACGGTAGGAAGTCGTAACCCAGCAGCGATGACGCTGTTTGATCGCCCATCATTTTCCATTGGTGCTGTCTATATCAACCCTGATGTTGATATTACCGGTAAATCCCCAATAACGGGCAAAAGTACCAACGCTAAAAATATTGCTCCTACCGCTTGGATACCTAACATACATTTCATTATGCCAATCGATGATCAATGGTTTGTTGGTACCTCGGTCACCACCAATTTCGGCCTGGCAACCGATTTTAGCAATAACTATGAAGCAGGCCCTATCGGCGGTAAAACTGACCTGACAACGTTGAACTTCAATCTGAGCGGAGCTTATCGCCTGAACGATCACTTTAGCTTTGGTTTAGGACTGAACGCTGTTTATGCGGATGCAAAAATTGTCCGTCATGCAGGTATTCTGTCGCAGAAACTGCGAGGCGCAATAAACCCAACAGATGAAGTTGCTAACCTAGAAGGCAAAGATTGGGGTTATGGCTGGAACGCGGGTATCATGTATGAAGTGGATGAAAATAACCGTTACAGCTTGACTTACCGTTCTAAAGTTAAAATTAAGTTTAAAGACGGTGATTATAAGAATGACGTACCTGTTCAAGTAGGTAAAAATCTGGAAAGAGCGGGAGTACATTTACCTGCTACCGGCGGTCAAACCATTGGCGGTAAATTGGATCTCAAATTGCCAGATATCTGGGAAGTTTCTGGTTATAACCGTGTAGCACCTAAATGGGCTATCCACTATAGCTTGGCGTATGCAGGCTGGAGTGAGTTTGACGAACTGAAAGGGACTAGCAAAAAAGACGGCTCCGTCCTGTTTAGTAAACATGAAGGCTTCAAAGATGCCTACCGTATTGCTTTAGGTACAACTTATTATCACGATGACAATTGGACATTCCGCACGGGTATCGCCTTTGATGACAGCCCGATCCCTGCTGAAAACCGTTCTATCTCTATTCCAGATCAAGATCGTTTCTGGCTGAGCGCGGGTGCAACTTACGCATTTAACAAAGATGCTTCTGTTGATGTAGGTGTTTCTTATATGCATGGTCAGAAAGTCACTGTCAAAGAGAGATTATCTGAAAACAAATCTGATCCAACTAACGTACCATATGAATTCGAAGCTAAGGGTTCTGCTTGGTTGTATGGTGTGAACTTCAACTACGCATTCTAACAATATGCCACTCTAAAAAAGGATAGCTCCATTGCTATCCTTTTTTATCTACGCAGTTCAACACCAAATAAAGATTTATACCCTACAGATTTCAAGATGCATTGCGGCGGCAAGGGAGAGAATCCCCGGAAGCATAGATAACTATGTGACCGGGGTGACCGGGGTGAGCGAATGCAGCCAACAAAGAGGCAACTTGAAAGATAACGGATATATCAATCAATGCTATCCAAATCACCCTGTAATGCTTCAGCATTTGGATTTTCCGTGGCTTTCAGTTTACCGCCGCTTGCCATAAAATCATGACTCTGGAAGTAAGCCTCACGCATCATCAAATAAGGATCTGACGAGTTCTTCAACAAACCATCAGAATCCAGTAAACGAGCACGGGTTTCAATCCCTTCAAATGCCCACTTGCCGGCTGACATCCAAATAGTCAAATAACTCAGCATTGGGTAAGTCATATCCGCCCAGTTTCCCCCTTCATCACGTAGGGTGAAATTGCCATAGCCCGGTAATACAACATAAGGACCATACCCCACCTTGTAATAGCCTAAGGTACTCCCAAAACGTTTTGGTTCTTCTTTTGCCAATTTAGGGTTTGCCATCGTTGCAACATCAATTAGCCCCCCCATACCCAAGATAGTATTCAGGAAAAAACGATTAAAATGTTTCATTCCCTGATATGGGTTACCACGCAAAAAACTGTTTAACATACTAGCGGGTTCTTCGAGATTACTCAGAAAATTACCCAAACCATTTCGAGCAGGCATCGGCACATAATCACGCCACGCTACTGCGACTGGACGTAAAACATAAGGATCAAGAACATCATAATTAAAGTTGAACATTGTGCGGTTAAAACCTTCCAATGGGTCTGAACGCCCCTGTTCAACAGTATCAGATGAATTAGCGCATCCCACTAGTAATGCGGCGGTAAGAGCGATTCCGCCCAAACGATACTTCATACATCTCTCCAAATAATAACCTTCTAGATCCGGCAAATCAGTTTGTTGCCTGATTCGCCGATGATCATCAATAATGTAAATATTACTGACAATCCAACTTGAATGGTACTCAATTCAAGCGATCATTAAATAGGCAAACAGTTTATAACGCCTTATATTATGAATGAAAAGCCGTTATAATAAAGCTATGTCCCCTTAGTTAAATGGATATAACAAGCCCCTCCTAAGGGCTAGTTGCTGGTTCGATTCCAGCAGGGGACGCCAATTTGTGGGTACTGTAGTTGACCACTACAAACAGCCGATTTTCTCAAAGTCAGCACCGTTACCTCTAGAGTTAGGAAAAAGCAAACCAGACTTTCCTAAATCTACCCTCTTATCAGAACGCGTGTCGGTACATGACAACAGAGATCCGCACTTGGTTGGAAGCGAAAAAAGCACAACATTAATCCACTGGAATAAAAACCATGAAATTGAAAAATTCTGACTTAACTGCCAGCGGCCAAACTCAACCCGAAACCACCAAAGAGTTAATTAATGAATATGTCTAACAATAATTTACACTTTCGCCTCCACATATCAAAAACGCGATAGTAAAGGCTTCCTTCAAGATGGCATAATTCCCTTGAATTTCTATAGATAACTTACATGCAGAGGCTTTATGGATACAAAGGTTTCGTTCCGATATAACACCTCCAACCTTACTACAAGTATTACAATATCTAACCGTAACGGGAAAAAAACTATCAAACTTAAAGCCCTGGAGTTTAATCACAAACTTTCCCCATCGGGTAAAATTCTGGTTGTTCAACTGGCAAATTCTCAATCTGATGACTCAGGTAAATTCGTCAAAATCAATACTGAGAACGGCGAGAGGATCTATACGATATCGCCAGAGTGGGGTTTGGCTGATGATTATGCTTTCTTCGGCAACGATGAAAACTTATCAATTAAAGTTAAGTATGGTTCATACGAAATCGATGATACAGGCCTACTCATAGAGAGAAAATCATACTATCTGGCAAGAGTAGTAGCATCAGATATTTCCACAATATCAGCTTTTCCCGCATACTTTGATCTCCACGGTAAGAATAATGAAACATATCAAACTGCATTAGCGTCTCTTGAAAAATTTATTCAAAGCTGTTTTTCAATGTTTCACGGAGTAACATGGTGCTCTTCCGC
Source organism: Photorhabdus sp. RW14-46 (assembly GCF_963887965.1). Lineage (NCBI taxonomy): Bacteria > Pseudomonadati > Pseudomonadota > Gammaproteobacteria > Enterobacterales > Morganellaceae > Photorhabdus > Photorhabdus sp. RW14-46. Next base: position 81,735 of record NZ_CAWPHH010000019.1, read on the forward strand.
GTTGAAAACTAAGGCTGAGATATTAGGATGGCAAGATAAAACCAAGGATGCGTTGCAATGCTGCGTTGACGCACTAGCATTAAATCCGAAAGCCACCGTTAAGCGTATGCTTAATTCATTTAGTAAAAAGTTGGGCATAGACAAAGAGTCCGTATCCCCTTCTGATTGGGTCAATATGCTAAAGATTTCAGTTGAAAAAGAGCGTAACGCAGCATTCAAAAAATCCGAAGAAATGTCAAAAAGAGTAGTCACCCATGTAAGCATCCCTGTTGCAAATACCGTAAAAAACATTCCCTATCCTCATACCCAACCTCACAGCCGAAAATCTATAGTAGTAATCATTTTTATTTTGGTAGTTCTGGGCTTGATTTGGCTAACTATATAATGTTCGTGGTGCTGAAAAATATCATTGCTGGTACACTCCATAAAACAATATTAAAACACCATAATTAACAATCTGTTATGGTGTTTTCGATTCCAGCAAGGCTAATAAAGTCCAATTTTTCCAGTTAAATCATTTATATAAAATCAATTCTTGTCTAAGCAAGACTATTTCTATTTAGTAGAATCCAAATACATTTGTGTACAGAATTGCGTATAAATCTAAATTCAACTTTCTGACTATACATATATGTTATTCACAAACATCCAAAATCGTAAGAAAAGCCTTATACATTATGATTTCTCATTAAACCCAATGGATAAAAGCTAGCACTTCTGTTATCGTTTTGCCAGAAAATTAAAAATGCTCTCATTTGATGTCTATGATAAAGCATCTATTGCTAATGCAAGAGAAAAACGTGATGATATCCAAATTAGATGCAGTTATTGAGTATTTCTTGCGTTATTATTCTGTCCGATGTACGTTAGATACCTTATTGAAATAATAAAATAGCTAGTAAAAAACTGAAGATAAACATTAAGATAAAAAATTTAGGCATTTAACACACTATTTCACTAAAATTATCCAACAGGGCATAAGATGAGAAAACAAGATGAATTAAAAAGAAAACACCATTACGTCTGGGCTGATTACCTCAAACGATGGGCTACCGGTAACGACATTTATTATATAAGTAAAAAAGGAATCATATCGCAAGATAGCGTTAAAGGGCGGTCATGTGCCAAAGATTTTTATAAAATAAATCTATTCAATAGAGATGATATTTTCATTGCAAAAAAACTCATCTCAATGTCTGAAATTAACATTCAAAAACTACATAACAACACGTTGACTCCTGCATTTTATTTATCAATGATCAAAGAAAAACTAGGTGAAAAATATAGTTCTAACACAGAACTTATACATCAAGAGAAAGTTATACGCCACAATATAATTGAAAACTATAATACAAGTGTAGAAATAAAAGCAGCCCAAACACTGAAACAATTAGCAACAGGAGACATATCTCCTTTACACAATAAAGAGAACTTCCTGCATTTTTGTAATTTTTTAGGAATGCAGGCGGCAAGATCAAAAAAAATGCAAGATACTCTCCTAAGAAGTTCTGATCATATTAACGGCGAACCTATTTTAATTAATAAAATACGTGAATTCAGTAAAAATCACTGGTGGTTCATACATTGTTTTTTTGGCATTAATCTAGGATACGACTTATATACAAATAAATCTTATGAAAAAAGCATCATAAGGAATCAAACATCTTTACCTTTTATAACCTCTGATCACCCGGTAATTAACATCAATCCTTTAGGGGATAAATCAGAATATATTGATTACTATTACCCAATTTCTACAGAATTTGCTCTCTTAATAACATCAAGTGATAATTGGAAATCCATTAAGAATAATATAACTTACGATATGGTTGATTTACTTAATAAGAAGATATGCGAACATTCAGGAGACACAATATATTCAAACTCTCAAGATATTATAAGAAGATATAAATCAGATTTTAATAAAAGAAAAATTATCACGTATTTTAATAACAAACTAAAAACGCTATATTAATTAGAATTAATGCCGACCCAAAGCCGGCATTATTTTATTAATTGATCATCGAATAGATAAAAACCTAAAGATTTGCTTATTTGCCATTTAACGCTTCGTTTAATTTGCCTTCATCAAGCTGACGACAACGTTTCGCTACCACAATCGTTGCAACACCATTACCAATTAGATTCGTTAAAGCTCTTGCTTCTGACATGAAACGATCTATTCCCAGTATTAATGCCAGCCCAGCTAGTGGTAAATGCCCAACAGCAGAAATTGTCGCAGCTAATACAATAAACCCACTACCTGTTACGCCAGCAGCACCTTTAGAAGATAAAAGTAGTACAACCAATAGCGTTATTTGATGCACAATATCCATATGAGTATTTGTTGCTTGAGCAATAAATACCGCAGCCATTGTCAGGTAAATAGAGGTGCCATCCAGATTAAAAGAGTATCCCGTCGGTATTACCAATCCAACAACAGATTTCTGGCATCCCGCTTTCTCCATTTTATCTAACATACGCGGTAATGCAGATTCAGAAGATGATGTTCCCAATACAATTAATAACTCTTCTTTAATGTAATTAATAAACCGGAATATACTAAATCCTGTCGCTTTTGCAATTGTCCCTAAAACAAATATAACAAAAAGAATACAGGTGATATAAAAGCAAACTATTAATTGTCCTAATTGTACCAACGTACCAATACCATATTTACCGATGGTAAATGCCATTGCACCAAAAGCACCTAAAGGAGCCAATCGCATTATCATATTGATAATACCGAAAATGACATGCGAAAAACCATCAATAATATTGAAGATTGGTTTCCCTTTCTCTCTTAAACGATGAAGTGCAAAACCAAATAACACAGCAAATAATAAGACCTGCAAAATATTACCACTGGCAAATGCCCCGATGACACTGGCCGGAATAACATCAAGTAAAAATGCTATTATCCCTTGTTCAGCAGCCTTCTCCGCATATAGGGATACCGCTTTAACATCTAACGTAGAGGGATCAATATTCATCCCTGCACCAGGCTGCATAACATTGACAACAATTAGCCCAATAATCAAAGCAATTGTGCTAACTATTTCAAAATACACCAGTGCAATAGCGCCCGTTTTACCAACAGCTTTCATACTTTCCATACCTGCAATGCCAGTTACAACAGTACAGAAAATAACAGGAGCAATAACCATTTTGATTAATTTAACAAATCCATCACCCAATGGCTTCATTTCTGTACCAAGCTCCGGATAGAAATGACCCAGAAGTATACCGATAGTTATTGCGAGCAAAACTTGAAAATAAAGACTCTTTAGTAAATTTTTCTTCACTTCTTAATTCCCTAATCCATAGTATAAATCAGATTCTATTTATTCTTATTAGAACGATATAGTTTTTGTTAAATGCACTTTATACCCAAGAAACTTCAAGATGCAGTTTTTAGCACCTGAAAATGGTCGTTAATTCTAGACATCAGCGAGTCCGCTATATCCGGTAGCGTTGTGGTGAAAAATTTGAAGACGTTGTCTCGAAATTCA